>JBBQLQ010000062.1:0-18715 GCA_038328055.1 Burkholderiales bacterium | reverse complement strand
GGGTAAGGTGGGCAAACAGGTACTCAGTGAGGCCATGACCGACAGCGAAGCCGCCAGCATTTTGGGCGATGTTGCAGCAGAAGAAGACCTGAATGGCCGCATCCGCAGCAACATCATGGACACCCAGCGGGCCATCCATTTCCTGATGCGCAGCAAGGTGTTGTCATCCGCGCAGATTGATGATGCCAGGCAAATTTTGACTAACATTGAGTCCCTCAACAGCCACACCGCGTTCCTCTTTGACAAGATCAATTTCTTGATGGATGCCACCATTGGTTTCATCAACATCAATCAGAACAAGCGCATCAACAAGCTAACCGTGTTTGGCGTGGTCTTCATGCCCATCAATATCTTGGCGGGCATGGGCGGCATGTCAGAATTTTCCATGATGACGCAGGGCACGCCGTGGCCCCTGGCGTATGGGGCTTTTCTGGGTGTATCCGTACTATTGGGCGGTGCAACGTACGCCCTGCTCAAACACTTCGAGCAGCAAAAGATCAAAGTCGCAAGCAACTGAGCAGCGCCTGCTCAAGGTCATGTGCCGATTGTTTGAGGTGCGGATTACTGGATTCGCTGCCAGCTCGGCCTGAATCAAAATCGCCTTGAAAGCCGTCGCGCTGAGGCCACAACGCACCCAGCGACTCAAACCCGGCATCTTCAATGTAGGCCAGTGCTTGTTCGATCAGCCGCTCGGAACGCCCGGTCTTGGACAACACAATGACAATTCTGGTGCTGTCGACTTTTTGCCGCGCCAGGCGCTTTGCCAGCGCGATGGTGGGTCGCAAATCATCCAGAGATGTTCCAGTGGGTAAAAACACCACGTTACTTTCCTGGCTGATATCTTCGGTCAGATCGTCGGCCAAGCCGCGCGTGTCGACCACCACCAGATCGAAACCATCAGCGGTTTTTCGCAATTTTTTCAAACTCTTGAAGGCCCGGACTTCGACCTCGGGCTCAATTCCATTTTTGAGCCGCATAGCACCCCACTCTACACAGGAGAGTTGTTCCAGGTCGTAGTCGCCAATCAAGACTTTTTGACCTTGGCGCGCTGCGGCCACCGCCAACACCCGGGCCAGGGCGCTTTTGCCAACGCCGCCTTTTTGCCCAACAAAAGATGCGACGATCATTTACTTTTTCGGGCGGCCAGTTTGCACAACCGCCAGGCTTTTGAGCGCGGCAGACAGTTTAGGCACCGACATGCTGCTCAGTTGCGCAATAGCGATGCGAATCAACTGGCTTTTTTTGACATCCACAGCGGCATTCAAGCAGGACTTTTTGATGTCGGCGAGCACGTTGTATTCGGACTCAGGGATGGTGAAGCTGTCGCGGATCAGCTTGTCTTTTTTAGGCTTGACTTTTGCAGCCGCCTTGGTTTGGGCCGGTGCTGCGGCCACGGGCTTTTTCACTGCCACTGCTTTTGGCACTGCTTTCGATGCTGGTTTAGTCACCGGTTTCGCCACCGGCTTCGCAACTGCCAAGGCAGATTTGACTGGCGCTTTTTTGACTGGCGCTTTTTTCGCTGGCACTGGCTGGGCTTGGACTGCGGTATTGACAACTTCATTCATACATTTCTCCTTGGGTTGATGAAAATTTTTTTAACGGGGTAAATAATATAAACGATTTATTTATATTTCGCAAGCCTTATTCACATTTGTGACCGGGAAACCGTAGCCAGGATTCACGTCATTGACATAAATACAAGGCAGACTGAAACTGGCCGCTGATCACGACCCCAATACCACTTGATGCGACACAAAATATGCCCCCAGCAACCTTGCCACAAGAGATAGAACTCAAGCTTGCCTTGCCAACCGGCGACCCTGCTGGCCTTGCGCGTCGGCTTGCCAGCCTGCCAGTTTTGTCGCGCCTCAAAGCAGTGCATCTGAAGCTGCACAACATTTATTTCGACTCCCCTGATCAGCTTTTGCACGGCCAAAAAATGGCCTTGCGGGTGCGCCAAATCGGCACCGAAGCCGCGCCCACCTGGGTGCAAACCCTCAAAATTGGCAAGAGTGGCGAGTCGGCACTCAGCCAGCGCGCCGAGTGGGAAGAAGCTGTGCCCGATGGCCGCTTGAATCTGGACAATCTGCTGCACACGCCGTGGGCCGAATTTGATCCGACTGGCCAAATTTTTCGCGCACTCCGGCCCATGTTTGTCACGCAGTTTGACCGTACCAGCTGGATCGTCAAGCGGCGCAATGGCAGCGCGGTAGAAGTGTCACTTGACATTGGTCAGGTGACTGTCGAGGGCAAATCCACACCGATCTGCGAACTCGAACTGGAGCTCCTAAAAGGCACACCAGACGCGCTCTTTGACATCGCCCGCAGCATTGCAAGAGCGCTGCCGTTGCTGCCGCTTGGTGTGAGCAAGTCCGAACGTGGCTTCGCGTTGGAACAGGGCACGATGCACCAACCGGTGCGTGCCAGGCCACCGGTTCTTACGACCACCCTGACCTTACCAGAACTGGCCAAAACGGTTCTTCAGGAAATGTTTTTGCAGTTCACCGCCAACCTGAACATTCTCAGGGTCTCTGACGACCCTGAAGTTCTGCACCAGGCCAGAGTCGGCTGGCGACGTTTTCGCGGTGCACTCAAATGGTTCAGGAATACGCCCATTCTGGACTTGATACCGCTCCGTGACCCGCTTGGTCCTTTGCTGACAGCCATGACCGATATGCGGGACCTGGATGTGGCCCAATCGGAAACCCTGCCGATGTTTGCCAACGCCTACACCGCAGGCGATGCACACCGCCAACAACAATGGCGCGCATTAAAAAGAGCCCTTGGCGCTGCCGCGCAGTTACAGCATCAACGGCTTCGCAACGCGCTTGAAGCGCCTGCCGTCGGGGCCACGCTGATTGCCATCACACAATGGCTGGAAGGCATCCCCAGCCGCGATCAGCCAAAGGTCAAGAAGAAAAAGCCGACAGATACCACCGTTTGGGCCAGAGCCTGCGCCGAGCGTCTGCATGGCAAGTTAAAAGCCGCGCCTGCCTACGCCAAAGATCCAAAAATTCAACACCGCACACGCATCCTGTCAAAAAAAATGCGCTACTGCGTAGAGTCGCTGCAGTCCTTGCTGCCCGAGAAACGCGCCCGGCGTTGGCATCAATCTGCCACCAGGCTGCAGGAGAAGATTGGATCAGCCCGCGACATCATGCAAACCCTGGCGATTGTTGCCAGCCTGGAAGTCGATACCGAGCTTGTGGCCTTTCTGCAGCGCACGGCTGCTGGCACGAAGCCGTGAGCGCTGCAAGGCAAAAAACTCCACCACACCCCAGGCAAAACACGCCGGAATGGACAGTGCGCGAAAGAAGCTCATTTTTGGCAACATGGTTTGACCCTTTGATTGTTTCAATGTCGATCAACCAACCATATCCGCTGGCTGTGACACTTTTAAGTCCGCCGTGACAAGCAACGAATTACCCGAACTGGTGGCGCTGGAGCGCATCATGGAGCTGGCGGGCAAACACCTGCAATCGCGCGTTGTCAACACAGTGGATCTGCCCTCGGGCCGTGCTTACCCGATCCACGTCATCACGCTGGGCAACCCGTCACCCGACGTGCCTGCTGTTGGCTATTTTGGTGGTGTGCATGGCCTGGAGCGCATTGGCGCGGGGGTGGTGATTGCCTATCTGCAAAGCCTGGTGATGCGGCTGCAATGGGACAGCACCTTGCACCAGCAACTCGACCATGTCCGGCTTGTTTTCATGCCCATCGTCAACCCCGGCGGCATGGCACTGGGCACGCGGGCCAACCCCCATGGGGTAGATTTGATGCGCAACGCACCCGTCAATGCGACAGAGTCCGTGCCTTTTTTGGTGGGTGGACAGCGTTTGAGTTCGGGCTTGCCCTGGTACCGGGGCCGGGCTGATGCCCCCATGGAAATCGAAAGTCAGGCCGTCTGCGAGGTGGTCAAGTCCGAGTTGCTGTCGCGTCGTTTCAGCCTGTGCATCGACTGCCATTCCGGTTTTGGGACGAGTGACCGCATCTGGTTCCCTTATGCCCACAAGCGGGCTCCTATCGCCCACCTGGCCGAAATGCGCGCACTCAAGAGCATTTTTGTGCAGTCGCACAGCCACCACCGCTACATCATCGAGCCGCAAAGCCTGCAGTACCTGGCACACGGTGACTTGTGGGACTATTTATACCTGAACTCCGTCGAACAAACTGACCGGATATTTTTGCCATTGACACTGGAGATGGGCTCCTGGTTATGGGTCAAGAAAAACCCGCGTCAGCTGTTCTCGCGCCACGGCATTTTCAACCCGTTGATTGAACATCGCCAGCAGCGGGTACTGCGCCAGCACCAGTCGCTGCTGGAATTCTTGTCACGCGCGGCCTGCGGACATGCGCTTTGGCTGCCCGGCGCTGAGACACGCGCCACACACCATGCACAAGCCCTGCAGGACTGGTATTGACATGGCATTGCCGCCAGCAACTGCGACCTGGATATTTCTGCGCGGATTGACGCGTGGGACAGGTCACTGGGGCCATTTCGTCGGTTTGTTTGAACAGTCCTTGCCGGGCAGCCGCGTGATTGCGCTGGACTTTCCCGGCAACGGACAACTCAACAAACAAGCCAGCCCAACCCATGTACAAGACCTGACGGACCACTGCCGGGCACAGTTGGCGGCGCAACAGGTTCAACCACCTTACTGCCTGCTGGCCCTTTCCTTGGGAGCTATGGTAGCCGTGGATTGGGCGCAGCGCTATCCGCACGAGATTGCACGCAGCGTGCTGATCAACACCAGCCTGCGACCCTACAACACGTTCTACCAGCGACTGCATCCTCGCAATTACGGCACCTTGTTGAAATTGATTTTGCGCGGTGCCAGCGATGCAGCCTGGGAGCTGGCTATTTTGCGCATGACCAGCCGCCACGACAGAGCCGATGTGCTGCCGGGCTGGATCACGCTGCGGCGCGACTACCCGGTTTCGCCACGTAATGCACTCGCGCAACTCATTGCTGCAGCCCGTTTCAAAGCCCCATCGGCCAAGCCAACAGGCCGCAACCTGATGCTGGCCAGTGAACAAGACGGTTTGGTCTCGTCCAGCTGTTCGAAATCAATTGCCGAACATTGGCAATGTGATGTTCGCATCCATCCCAGCGCCGGGCACGATTTGCCGCTGGATGACGGCCGCTGGGTGATTGAGCAGGTACGACTGTGGCTGGCCAAGTCTGTCAATGGGTAGCACCTTGTCATAGTTACTTCATCGTTGCGTCACAAAGGTTTCACGCACCCGGGCGAACATCAGAGGCATCCATGGAGGGGCAAGCTGATGAAACTCAATTTCAACTTTGACGCAGCGATACCGGCAGACGATGTGCCCCGCTTCAAGGAGGCCACCGCCCGGCACCCCTACCGGGCCGTGTTCATCTCCGACCTGCACCTAGGCACCCATGGCTGCCAAGCCGAAGCGCTGCTGGATTTTTTGAAAGCCTGTCCCAGCGACTACCTCTATCTGGTTGGCGACATCGTGGACGGCTGGCAATTGCGCCGCAAATGGTGCTGGCCCCAATCCCATAACGATGTGGTTCAAAAACTCTTGCGCCGGGCGCGCAAGGGCTGCCGGGTGATTTACGTGCCGGGCAATCATGATGAATTTGCGCGGGGCTTTGTCGGGCACCAGTTTGGCGGTATCGAGGTGGTTGAAGAAGCCATTCACACCACCGCCGATGGTCGGCAGTTATGGATTACCCATGGCGACTATTTTGACGGCGTGATTCAGTGCGCCAAGTGGCTGGCCTATTTGGGTGACAACCTGTACGAGTTCACCCTGAAACTCAATCGGCACCTGAACCGTTTACGCACGCGCTTTGGCCTTCCCTACTGGTCACTGTCTGCCTACCTCAAGCGTCGGGTCAAAAAAGCCCTGACCTATGTCGGCAACTTTGAAGTGGCCGTGGCCGCAGAGGCCAGCCGCAGGGGTTTGCAAGGTGTCGTGTGCGGCCATATCCACCATGCAGAAATGCGCGATGTCAACGGCATTTTGTACTGCAATGATGGTGATTGGGTTGAAAGCCGCACCGCCCTTGTCGAACACCATGATGGGCATCTGGAGCTGGTGCGCTGGCAGCCCGATCGCGAGCAACGCATACAAGACAAGGCAGTTGGCGTGCCACACACACTGCCAACTGCAGTTACGGCCTGAAACAGATTCCTTGTCGGCTATTTCCGGGCCAGGATGTCACTTGGGCTGGTGCACGATGACCGGCTCAATCAGAAACACATTGGCGCTGGCGGGGTCAACCTTCACCTTCACCCAGTGCAGGCTTGGGCTGCCAAAGGTTTCTACCCGGGTAAAGTTGGGCAAGAGCTTGCTGGGCTGGTAAAGCGGTTTGTCCATGCGGAAGTTGTGCACATCGCCATGCACAAACAACACTTGGCCTTTGAACTGCTCGGTCTGCGTTGTCATTTGCTGGATAAAGTTCTGATAGCCGCTGTACATGGGCCGGGTGCTCTCGTCAAAATCTTCCGTCTGGGGTACATCAAAGCCGGGGTCGCCCTGCACCACGATGACCACGCCCTTGGCCTGGCTGGCGCGCGCCTGATCAAACCCTGTCTTGAGCCAATCCACGTTGGCGCTGTCGCGTTCCATGAATTCGGCGTTGGCAGCATCACACTGCGCGGCCTTGCGTTCGCTCTTGTCGCTGCATTGCTTGGCATTGAGCAACAGGTTATTGTTGCTGCCGGGCATGTTGATACCCATGAACAACACATCACCGTAAGTGAAGCGGGTGTTCTCGACAAACTTCTCGCCCGGCTTGCCTTGATGCGTCAGCGCCATGGTTTTTTGACCCAAAGAACCCGTGCGTGCAAACATCACCTGGCGGATATGCGCCAGGCGCTCCAGCGGGTCCATGCTGCCGTTGTTGGTGCGGTGGCAGTCAGTCCACTCATTGTCACCGGGCACGTACACCACCGGTTGCTTGAGCGTATTGAACATCTTCAGGGCATTGGTATACACATCGTCAGTGCACCTGGAACTGCCGTCCTTGATGTCACCGTCGTACAAAGAGAAAGCAATATCAGACGCGTTGATGCTTTGCAGCACCGCGGGCAGTTTGGGGTCGTCACCGGCCTTTTTATAAGGCATGTCGCCCCACAAACCAAAGCTGTATTTGCTACCCCCTGGTGCTGCGGCCTGGTCGCCCACCGCACCAGGGGCTGCACACGCCCCAACAGCCAACGCCAAGGTTAGCGCAGTCGCAGCGCGAAGAACAGAAAATGCCTGCATACCAAACTCCAAATTTCAATGAAAGTTTGCAATTTAAGGCACGCGTGTGTCAATTGAATGACCAGCGCGCAGGCGGTCATCCAATTCTGCCACTGCGGCGGCGACCGAATTGCCAGACTGTTCAATGGCCAGACGCAGATCACGCTCAAGTTTGTCGATGCGCGCCGTCAACTCGGTAAAACGCGAAGCCTCGGCCTGATCAGCCAGCTTGCGGTTGGCCTGCAACTCCTTGGCGTGGCTGCGTGCATCCAGCAACACAGTGGTCTGCAAGTACAGCACGTAGACCAGAAACAACCCTAACAAAAACACCACCACACCCATCATGATCAGCCCCAGCGGGGCTTGTATATCGGCCACACCCAGGTTCAAGGCCGTCGGTGCCAAAATGACCGACCAATTGAGTGCAGCAAAACCTGCAATGGCCACCAATACCAACAGCAAGAACAGTGTGCGAAGTTTCATGGTCAAACCCTTTCAAAAATCAGCAGACACAAATGACAACGGCCCGAACCCACATCATGCGGGCCAGGCCGTTGCAATGGGATCAAGCCGGTTCAGTGTAACGGTGCACCGGTTTTGCTCTGCAATTCTTCAAACGTCACGCCCGGCGCGAGTTGCACCACCTTGATGCCATGCGGCGTGATGTCCATCACGGCCAGGTCGGTGATGATGCGGTCCACCACGCCCACGCCAGTTAGCGGCAGTGTGCAATGGGGCAATATCTTCAGGTCGATCGTGCCGTCTTTCTTTTTGGCGACATGCTCCATGAGCACCACGACGTTTTTCACACCGCCCACCAGATCCATCGCGCCGCCCATGCCCTTGACCATCTTGCCCGGGATCATCCAATTGGCCAGATCGCCGGTGGCGCTGACCTGCATGGCCCCCAGAATGCTCAGGTTGATCTTGCCGCCGCGAATCATGGCAAAACTGTCGTGGCTGCCAAAAATACTGGAGCCTGGCAAGGTTGTGACCGTTTGTTTGCCAGCGTTGATCAGGTCGGCATCCACCTCGTCTTCGGTCGGAAACGGGCCAATGCCAAGCATGCCGTTTTCGCTTTGCAGCCAGACTTCAATCTCTGGGCGTACAAAGTTGGCCACCAGCGTGGGCAAACCAATGCCTAAATTGACGTAAAAACCGTCCTGCAATTCGTTGGCCGCCAGGGCCGCCATTTCGTCGTGTGTCCAGGCCATGATCAAACTCCTGCCTTGTTGGTTTTTTCTGTGAGGGTGCGTTTCTCAATGCGTTTCTCGGGCGTGGCATTGAGCACGATGCGGTTGACGTAAATACCCGGCAGGTGCACGGAATCGGGGTCAAAGGTGCCGGTTTCGACAATTTCCTCCACCTCGACCACGGTGATCTTGCCGGCCATGGCCACCGCCGGGTTGAAGTTGCGCGCCGTGCGGCGAAACAGTAAATTACCGCTTTTGTCAGCCTTCCAGGCCTTGACCAGCGACACCTCGGGCATCAAGGCATGCTCCAGAATGTAAACGTGGCCGTCAAACACCCGGTTTTCCTTGCCTTCGGCCACCAGCGTGCCCACACCGGTGCGCACGTAAAAGGCCGGAATGCCGGCGCCGCCAGCGCGCAGCTTCTCGGCCAGCGTCCCTTGCGGGGTGAATTCAAGCTGCAATTCACCAGCCAGGTACTGGCGCTCAAACTCCTTGTTTTCGCCGACGTAGCTCGAAATCATCTTGCTGATCTGGCGGGTATCGAGCAGCTTGCCCAGGCCAAAACCATCCACACCGGCATTGTTTGAAATGACCGTCAGGTCTTTGACACCGCTGTCGCGTAGCGCGTCAATCAGCGCCTCAGGAATGCCGCACAGGCCAAAGCCGCCCACCGCCAGCAATTGACCATCTCTGACAATGCCTTGCAACGCTGCCGCCGCAGAAGGGTAAATCTTGTTCACTCAATGTTCTCCTGGTAGTAAAACTGCCGTTAGGATACTACTTAGTTTCATACGTAGTTTTCCTTAGGGTACAAACCCTGAGCCTTGCCGGAGTTTCATGGACATCAATTACCAACTGGCCTTCGAGCTGGCCCCGGTGGGCCTGGCGCTGTCAAGCAACCGCACCATGCTGGACTGTAACCGCCACCTGTGCGAAATGTTTGGCGCAGCGCGCGAACAGCTGGTGGGCCAGTCGTTCCAGGTGCTATACCCCAGCGCGGTCGAATTTGAGCGCACCGGCCAGCGCATTGCCCCACTGCTGGGGCGCAATGGCACGTATGCCGACGATCGCATCATGAAACGTGTCGATGGCCGCTTCAAGGGCGAGACCTTCTGGTGCCATGTGACCGGCCGCGCCCTTAACCAAAGCGCGCCACACGAGGCGGGCATCTGGACCTTTGAAGACCTCAGCGCCAGCCGGCAGGTGCTGGCTGAGCTCACGGCGCGTGAGCGCGAGGTAGCTGCGCACCTGATGGACGGCCTGACCTCCAAGGAAATTGGTCGCGCCCTGGGCATCAGCCACCGCACGGTCGAAATCTACCGCGCCCGCCTGATGCGCAAATACAAGGCGGGAAACACCAGCGAGCTGGTGCACCGGCTGATGGCGGGGTGAACCGAAAACCCGTCTTTGCGAGAAGCGCAATGACGACTGGGTGGTACTTTTGCAATTGCCAACTCCCTAAGCAGTCCAGGTAACTGTTAAGAAAAATTTAAAGTGACAGACTTACGCTTCATGGTGTCAAGAAGAAAGAAGTCAAAGTGTCTCAGACTCTGGTGTGTAGTTCCGGTGTTGCCCATGTGCCGGTCTGCGTGTTCGCGTCAACTGGTACCCGGCGCGGCGCAATACCATGACCTCACTTTATCTGCTGCTCTGGATTGTTGGCGGCATCCTACTGCAATTGGCGATCTACCTTGGCATCGGTTTCTGGCGGCATTGGGTGGACTATCAAGCCTTGCGCGACAGCGCAGCAGACGGGGGTTTGCCAGTTCAGCCAAGCACATTCATTGACGAGCCAGACACCTTGGTTCCGGCCTGGGCTGGTGTGCGCAGCTTCAAGGTTCAGACTTCCTGGTCCGCACGAAGTCCATTTTGCATGGTGAGAGCCTGGTTGTGTCTTTGTGGGAGGGCTGGCAAGCCCGAATTCGCGGCTGCCGCCGCTCCTACAAGTGCCAGGGCCAGTGCCAGGGCTTTGGGGTCAGATCACGATTTTGGCTACTGGCCGCTGAGCTTGCCAATAGTCGCCCCCAAAACTCGTGCTCTGACCCCAATGCTTTAGCCCTGCTTCACATCACTTTGAATCGCACCCATTGGCATGGTGCAAGCCTGGATGTGTCTTTGTGGGAGGGCTGGCAAGCCCGAATTCGCGGCTGCCGCTGCTCCTACAAGTGCCAGTCCTATTCCTGAAAAAAGCAAATTGTGCCTATACGCATCAGGAAGTCTGCAATTACCGGCGACTGCCCGCGATGCCACAGCCAGGACAAATATTTTGTTCTGGACAAGGACCACAACACACGCTGCGTCACCTGCCATGTGCGCAACGACTGCAAAACCTACACCTGCTTCGGCTGCCACGAGCACACGCCAGCCAATATCCGGCGCAAACATGTCGAAGAAGGCATCAGCAAATACGGCAACTGCGTGGAATGCCACCGCACCCCTGATTTTGAAATATCGTCACAAGTGAGCGGAGCGCGTCAATCCATGCACCCCGGAAGTCATGGATTGCCACGTCGCTGCCCGCCGCGTCGCTACGCTCCTCGCGGCTAAGGGCTTTTGCCTCGCAATGACGAGTGTTACGGTTCAAGGTCCATGTGCGGTTTCAGTACCGAAACTGGAAACTCGCAATGACGATTTTTGTATTTCACGTTAACGACAGCGAGGACAAGCAGTAGTTGCGAACTTTGTCGCAAGTGGCGAAACCAGCACCGTCCTGGCGCTGGGTGGCGATTAAAATGCATGGTTTTTGTGATGCCAACATGACAAACGTCAACAAAAATGACATATAAGCACGCCACAATCGCCGATTGTTCAACCACCACCGAGGAGACTTCATGGCTACCACCCCAAAAAAAACCACCGTCGTCGTTGCCAAAAAAGCACCGACTAAAGCTGCCCCTGTAAAAACTACGCTTGTGGCACCTGTTGCAGCTGCCCCTGTAAAAGCCACACTTGTGGCACCTGTTGCAGCCGCACCGGCACCGGTAGCACCCAAAGCAGTGCCCGCTGCCAAGAAGCCATCGGCAGCCAAAACGAAGCTCAAGGCCTCGACCCTGCCAACACCGGTGCTCAGCGTAGAGCAGCGCAACCATTACGTGGCAGTCGCTGCGTTTTACATTGCCGAGCGCCGTGGCTTTACGCTGGGCAACCCGGCAAATGACTGGATGGCCGCCGAAGCCGAGGTAGACCGGCTGATTGCCAGCGGTCACTTCATCGCTTGACTGCTACTTTTTCAATAGCTGCTAACGCTTGTAAACAGTGGGCTAGAGCCCATTTTTACGCAAATCGCCTGAGCTGACCAGCGTACGCACCCAGTTCGGCAGCTCAATCGCCTTTTGTTTTGGAAAATCTACCCAGATAGTGGTAGCACCGCCTGCGGCATAAATCACGCCGGGCTCGTCGGCCAGTTCCATCGTGCCCCAGGTCTCAAATGTCGTGCGGCCTGGGTCGCTGGCGTACATCCTGACCAGCACATCACCGGGATACTCCAGCTGCTTGTAGAAGTTGCAAAACGCGTTGACGATCACCGGGCCCTCCCCCAAAGGGTTGGGCATGGCACCAATGGCGCGCATCCAGTCGATGCGGATGGTTTCCAGGTACCTGAAATACGTGGTGTTGTTGACATGGCCCATGGCATCCATATCGCCCCAGCGGATCGGGATGACGGTTTCATGAACCAGCTTTTTCTGCTCGGGAATCTCGAATTTCATGGCTATCTCCAACGAATAGATTGACGCGTCGCAGCCAGGCCATTGGCCGCACCCGGCCAAACCCACTGGTCAACATCAGCGGCAAAAACTTCCATCACCAACAGCGCCGCGCCCCGGCGCACAAACACCGAACGACGCGCAACCAGCGGCGCATGCGCGCGTGCGGCGCCCGTGGCTGTCATCCAGCTATTTTCAATATGGCGCTGCAAGCGGCTGCTGCGCGGCAACTTGGCAAACGCCAAGGGTGCACGGCGAATACCACCCCGGCGAAACAGCACATCGGCCAGAGGCCGCGTGCCCAGGCCGCGCACCGAGCGCCACACACCCAAAGAATTCGCGTGCATCGTCACGCTGCGGGCAAACACCATGGGCACACCATCCACGCGCAGCACCACCTCGCGCACGTAGCCTGTGCGCTGGTGGGCCGCGCCCAGAGCCTGCGCCTCGTCGGTGCTCAAGGCTTGGCGGCCCTGGTCAAGCACCTGCACACTGAAGCTCTGTCCGGTGGCGGCCAGGCGTGCGCTCAACGAACCTGCCGCCTGCAGCCAGCGGCGCAAACCACCCCGAGCCGGGTTACGTGTTGCCCAGACCATCAGCGGTGCGCCCGGATAGAGGCCAGGATGCCCAGCGTGAACAACACTGCCGCCAGCCACTGCGCTGTGGCGGGCCAGACACCGTCCCAGAGAAACGAATAAAACAGCGCAAACAGCGTCTCGCTCACAATCAACTGGCCACACAAACTGACGCTCAAGCGTTGGCTGGCCAGATTCCACAAAATACTGGCAAGCCAGGCCGAGCCAATTCCGGTTGCTATGCAAACAGTAGCTAACCACGCTTTTTTATCAAGGGCTAAAAGCACTTTTGACTCTGAACCCGCAAGCAGCCACAAGCCCAGCGCGCCAAGCCCGGTGGCAATGCCGATCCAGTTGGCCCATTCGGTAGCGCTGACCTCAGGGTGGCGCTTGAGCCAGGCCGCATTCAGCAAGCCAAAAGCCGTCCAGCTGACCATAGCCAGCACCGCCAGCAGCACACCCCACCAAAAATTTTGACCCACCACAGGCAGCACCGTTGAGTGCCCCAGCGAGGCCTGCATCATCAGCGCCAGCCCCGCCGCCGTCAGCAGCAAGCCCGGCAACAGCCCCGACCACTTCAAGCCCAAGGGTTTTCCCAACAGCATGAGCCAGATCGGAATGGTGCCAACGATGAGCGCGGGCACCTCGGAGCCCGCCTGCACCACCGCCTGCGCCAGCAGCAGGTAATAGCCGGTAGCACCCAGCAGACTCATGCCCAGCGCCGTGGCCGCCTGCCGCCAGGTGGGCCAGATGTGCGAGCGCCAGGTCAACGCCATCGCCATCGCCGCCATCGCCCCGAAGCTGACAAAGCGGCCCGCCGTCAAATCAACCGCCGACAACCCCGGTGTCATGCGCGGCACCACAAACACCAAGCCCCATAAAGCACCCGCGGCCAATCCGGCTGCGATGCCCGTCCACATCCGGCTCAAGCCGAGAAACCCCGGCAGCGCCTCAGATGCCAAAACCGTCATCAGCAGAGATCACGGCACCGTTGATGAAATGGCTCTGGTCCGAGCACAGCATGACCATCAGCGCGTCCAGGTCTTGTGGCTGTCCGACGCGTTTGCGCGGCAGCATTTGAATGAGCTTTCGACCCTGCTCGGTTTGCCAGTGCGCATGGTTGAGGTCGGTGTCGATATAGCCGGGGCAAACGGCATTGACGTTGATGCCAAATTTGCCCCACTCCAACGCCATCGCCTTGGTCATTTGAATGACCGCCGCCTTGCTCATGCAATACACGCCAATTTTGGGCAACACACGCAAGCCCGCCATCGAAGCCACATTGATGATGCGCCCGCCGGTGTAGCTCCCCGGAGCCATGCCCTGCGCGCGCGCCAGCATCCGCTTGCCAACCTCTTGCGCGACAAAAAAGGCACCCTTGACGTTGGTGTCGAACATGAAATCAAAGTCGCTGCCACTCACATCCTGCAGGCGTTGCGTCGTGCTGACACCCGAGTTGTTGACCAAGATATCAATCGACCCAACCTCGGTTTCGGCATGCGCCACGGCGGACCTGATGGAGTCGTGGTCGGTCACGTCCAGCTCAATCACATGCGCGTCGCCACCCTCGCCGTCAATTTGCGCACGCAAGTCTTTGAGCTTTTCAACCCGGCGGCTAGCCAGCACCACCGCAGCGCCAGCGGCCGCCAAGGTACGGGCAAACTGTGCGCCCAAGCCACCCGATGCCCCGGTGATAAAGGCCACACGGCCGGACAAGTCAATGCTGTAAGTCATGGTTCAAACTCCGTTGTACGTTATAAATAGAACGACCGTTCTATTATGCGCATTTCCACCCCTAGAATTGCTTTTTGTATTCGACAATCAGCGCTGAACGATCCAAACGCTTTTTCCCTATCCATTATCAAGCGAGATACAGCATGACCCCTCAGGAAATTCTGGCCCAGTTCGGCCCCCGTGAATCCATGGAATACGACGTGGTCGTCGTTGGTGGCGGCCCGGCCGGTTTGGCCACGGCCATTCGGCTCAAGCAACTCGCCACTGAAAAAGGCAAGGACGTGTCGGTGGTGGTGCTTGAAAAAGGCTCCGAGCCCGGTGCGCACATTTTGTCCGGTGCCGTGCTTGACCCAAAGTCGCTGACCGAACTGTTGCCCAACTGGAAGGCTGACGGCGCACCCCTGAATCAGCCGGTCACCGACGAAGCCATGCTGTTTTTGTCTGAAACAACGGGCTACCGCACCCCCAACATGCTGCTGCCCGAGTGCAGCCAGAACCACGGCAACTACATCATCAGTCTGGGTGCGCTAACGCGCTGGCTGGCCGAGCAGGCCGAGGGTCTGGGCGTTGAAATCTTTCCCGGCTTTGCCGCTGCCGAGGTGTTGTACGACGACAAGGGCGCTGTGAAGGGTGTCGCCACTGGCAACATGGGCGTGGAAAAGAACGCAGAGCCCGGCGGCAACTTCCAGCTCGGCATGGAGCTCCTTGGCAAATACACCGTTTTTGCAGAAGGCTCACGCGGTCACCTGGGCAAGCAACTTATCGAACAATACAAGCTCGACGAGGGCTGCGACCCGCAAAGCTACGGCATTGGCATCAAAGAGTTGTGGGAAGTCGACCCAGCCCGCCACGAGCCCGGCCTGGTGGTGCACACCGCTGGCTGGCCGATGGACGATGCCACTTACGGCGGGTCGTTCCTGTACCACATGGAGGGCAACAAAATTGCCATGGGCTTCATCACCGGCCTGAATTATCAGAACACCTATTTGAGCCCGTTTGAAGAATTCCAGCGCTGGAAAACTCACCCGAATATTCGCTGGTACCTGGAAAATGACAAGGGTGAAGTCACTGCAAAAAGAATAGCATACGGTGCACGCGCCATAACAGCTGGCGGCCTTTTATCCTTGCCAAAAACAGTGTTCCAGGGCGGCGCACTGGTGGGCTGTGATGCCGGATTCCTGAACGTGAGTCGCATCAAGGGCACGCATTCCGCCATCAAGTCGGGCATGCTGGCCGCAGAAGCCGCCTATGAGGCCGTGACAGCAGGCCGCCAGCAAGATGAGTTGACCGCCTACCCCGAGGCGTTTGCGCAAAGCTGGCTCTTCACCGAGCTCAACAAGTCGCGCAACTTCAAGTCCTGGTTCAAGTACGGCCTGCGCGTGGGCACCTTGATGAACGGGTTTGAGCAATTTGGCCTCAGTGGCAAGATGCCCTGGACAGTGCACCGCGACAAGCCCGACCATGCTTACCTGAAACCGGCAGCAGAATGCCAGCCCATTGATTACCCGAGACCCGACGGCAAGCTGACCTTTGACCGCCTCTCCAGCGTGTTCATCGCCAACGTCAACCACGAAGAAAACCAGCCCGCGCACCTGACCCTCAAAGACGCGTCGGTGCCGGTCGCCATCAACCTGGTGAAATACGCCGGACCCGAGGCGCGCTACTGCCCGGCCGGTGTGTATGAATTCATCAAGGACGACAACGGCGCTGACCGCCTGCAGATCAATGCTGCCAACTGCGTGCACTGCAAGACCTGCGACATCAAAGACCCGACGCAAAACATCGTGTGGGTCACGCCTGAGGGCGGCGGCGGGCCGAATTACGCCGGCATGTAAGCCACCTTCAAGCTGGTTCAAAAATATCGTCAAAGGAGTTAGCCATGCAACTTCTGCCACAGGAAGCACTTGACCAAATGGTCCGCGTCATTGTGCAAGAAGTCGACCCGCAAACTGTGATTTTGTTTGGTTCACACGCCAGGGGCGATGCACGCCCGGATTCTGACGTTGACTTGATGGTGATTGAACAAGAGCCATTTTCTGCCCAACGCAGCCGCCGGGCCGAATACTCAAAGCTTTCCAAGGCGTTGCGTGATTTTTCGTTTGCCAAGGACATCCTCCTGTATAGCTGCGCTGAGTTTGATTACTGGAAAGATTCACCAAACCATGTTGTAGGCCGTGCTCAACGGGAGGGCAAGGTGCTCCATGTCAGACATTAAGCAAGCCAACGCCATGTGAGCATGGCACTGCGCGACCTCAAAGCACTGAGGGGCATGCGGGATACCTCGGTATTTGTTGATGAAATATTTGGCTTTCATGTGCAACAGTCGGTTGGAAAAAGCCTGAAAGCGTGGATGTGCGCCACCGGGTTGACCTACCCATTTACACACCAAATAAGCCGACTTCTGGTGCTACTGCAGAATTCTGGTGCTGAAGTTGATTCGCTCTGGTGGGCCGATGAATTCACGATTTATGCCCACCAAGCCCGCTATGAAGAAGGTCACTTGGCCGCAGATGCACCGCTGGAACGGGAGTCCATTTTGCAAGCCGTGGATCAGTTGATCAATCAAGTTCAAGCCGTGCTCAAAGCGGTCAAGTAATAGATTTATTCACCCCCAAAACAGCTAGAATTTGCCCGGTCAGGAGAGCGCCGCACTTGTTCACCGAATAAGCGTGCGGCCGCCGAAGGCGCAGGGTTGCTGATTGCAGCAGTTTGAACGCTCAGGCAAAAGGGACTGACAAACGTTTTTAAGTCGCCAGACTTTTAGACGATTCCCCACTGGAGAGAGGCAGCACCCGTTCAACGCGGCGTGTTGCCCACCGAAGGAGCAACCCGCAGCCCGCCCGCTATTTAGAAGCAGGCTGGCCCGGCGAATCTCTCAGGTAAAGCGGACAGCGGGGGCAGCTCAGGGCATGGACTTGTCGTCTGTGCCGTGGTTTTATTGCCCCTGTCTGACCCCACTGGAGTACCCCAGATGTCCGCATCCCCTGCCCCGCTTTCAAGCGTTCCACTCAACGACCTGCACGTCGCACTCGGTGCCCGCATGGTGCCTTTTGCCGGCTATTCAATGCCGGTGCAATACCCCGAAGGCCTGATAGCCGAACACCGCCACACCCGCACTGCGGCAGGCTTGTTTGATGTGTCGCACATGGGCCAACTGCGTCTGGTCGGGCTCGATGCCGCCGCCGCGCTGGAGAGCCTGCTGCCGGTCGATGTGATCGACTTGCCCGTGGGCAAGCAGCGCTACGGGCTGTTGCTCAATGAGGACGGCGGCATCATTGATGATTTGATGTTCTTTAACCAGGGCAACAACGAGATTTTTGTCATCGTCAACGGGGCCTGCAAGGTGGGCGACATTGCGCACATTCAGGCCAAGATCGGCACGCGCTGTCAGGTCATCCCGATGCCCGAGCGCGCCCTGCTGGCGCTGCAAGGCCCACAGGCCGCTGCGGCCCTGTCACGACTGGCACCCGGCGTGGAAAAGCTGGTGTTCATGACCGGTGGCAACTTCACCGTGCAGGCCGGCGACCAGGCGATTGACGTGTTTCTGACCCGCAGCGGCTACACCGGTGAAGACGGTTTCGAGATTTCAGTGCACGAAAGCCAAGCCGTTGCGCTGGCCCGCGCGTTGCTGGCACAACCCGAGGTCAAACCGATTGGCCTGGGTGCGCGCAATTCGCTGCGTCTGGAAGCCGGCCTGCCCTTGTACGGCAATGACATCGACAGCAGCAGCACGCCGGTCGAAGCTGGCCTGGCCTGGGCCATTCAAAAGGTGCGCCGCACCGGCGGTCTGCGCGCAGGCGGTTTTCCGGGTGCTACAAAAATACTAGCTAGCTGCGCTGACTCCACGGGGGCTATAGGCCAAAAAGTCTTAAAAAAACGGGTCGGACTGATGGCGCTGGAGCGCATCCCGGTGCGGGAACACGTTGAGCTGCAAGACAGCGCTGGCACGCGCATCGGTGAAGTCAGCAGCGGCCTGCTTGGCCCCACCATCGACAAACCCATCGCCATGGGCTATGTGCCGCCCGAATTTGCCGCCTTGGGCACAAAAATCAACGCCATCGTGCGCGGCAAGCCCGTTGCCATGGAAGTGGTTGCCATGCCCTTCGTGTCCACCCACTATTTCCGCGGTTAATAATTGCTGTCATTGCGAGCGGAGCGCGGCAATCCATGCTGATATCGTCATTGCGAGCGGAGCGCGGCAATCCATGCTGATATCGTCATTGCGAGCGGAGCGCGGCAATCCATGCTGATATCGTCATTGCGAGCGGAGCGCGGCAATCCATGCAGT
>JBBQLQ010000061.1:0-18996 GCA_038328055.1 Burkholderiales bacterium | reverse complement strand
CAGAACATCATCCGTTTGCGGCATGTCAGAAGCGCCGAAATCAACTGTCTTGGCATCAATTTGCTTGATGCCGGCACCCGAACCCACCGATTGGTAGTTCACCTTGACACCGGTTGCCTTGTTGTAGTCGGCAGCCCATTTGGAATAAAGAGGCGCTGGGAAACTGGCACCAGCACCCGTGATTTCCTGGGCGTTGACCGCACCAGAGAGTGTGACAACACCCAAAAATGCCAACGCGGACGTGGCTAAAACGGACTTAATTGCGCTTGATTTCATACGTAATCCTTTGATTGATAAAACAAGATAGTGAGTGGTACTCAACCTGACAGCGGCTAATTTAAGGCACAAATGTGTCAACACTGTGACAATTCCCGTTAATCTTCAGTAAGGCAACGCGTAGCTTCAAACTTCCTGCTGCCTATAGGCACAGTTTGCTTTTTTTCAGGAACAGGACTGGCACTTGTAGGAACGGCGGCAGCCGCGAATTCGGGCTTGCCAGCCCTCCCACAAAGACGCAACCAGGCTTTCACCATGCCAAATGGATTCAGGGCGGATCAGGAAGTCTGAATTTGACGAGGCTTTCTACGCCACCCTCCATGACTGTCATTGCTTTGTCACAAAAACCACATAAAGTCAGATGGCAGTGCATAAACCAAGGAAACCAGCTTGAACCCAAATGACGAAGACCTGATTCAGCGCATACGCCGTGATCTGGCTGACAGCTATGACGAAGAGTTAGAGCTCGAGCTTGAAGACCGCAACCTCGACGAGTTGGCTGAAAGCTCGGTTGATACCCAGTCTGACCAATACAAGCACGACCGCCGTATCTATTTTCGCGAGTTGTTTCGTATGCAGGGTGAGTTGGTCAAGCTGCAAGATTGGGTGGTCAAGACTGGCCAAAAAATCGTCATCCTGTTTGAAGGCCGTGATGCTGCCGGCAAGGGTGGCGCCATTAAACGGATCACCCAGCGTCTGAATCCCCGGGTTTGCCGGGTCGCTGCGTTGCCAGCCCCCAACTTGCGCGAGCAAACCCAGTGGTATTTCCAGCGTTACGTCGCGCATCTCCCCGGCGCAGGCGAAATCGTGCTGTTTGACCGCAGCTGGTACAACCGCGCAGGTGTCGAGCGTGTGATGGGGTTTTGCTCTGACGAACAATACGAAGAGTTTTTCCGATCGGTGCCCGAGTTTGAGAAAATGCTGGTGCGCTCGGGCATCAAGCTCATCAAATACTGGTTTTCAGTGTCGGATGAAGAGCAGCAATTGCGCTTTCTGGGCCGAATTCATGATCCTCTCAAGCAGTGGAAACTCAGCCCCATGGATATGGAATCACGCAAGCGCTGGGAGGAATACACCAAGGCCAAGGAAATCATGCTGGAGCGCACCCACATAGCCGAAGCCCCTTGGTGGGTGGTGAACTCGGTTGACAAGAAAAAGGCCCGGCTTAACTGCATTCACCATCTTCTTGCGCAAATACCCTACAGCGAAATTGTGCATCCAAGTGTTGTTTTGCCTCCCAGGGAACGCAGTGAAGACTACATGCGCAACCCCGTGCCGCAAGAGATCATCGTCCCTGAAGTCTATTAACCTAACTTGCCGCGATAACCTGATGGAAGCTGTTGCCCAATGCTATGCTGTCAACCACAAAATAATCAAGCGTCACAAAATGAACAGTGGAACTCGCCTGGCTGCCGTTGACTTGGGCTCCAACAGCTTTCGGCTTGAAATTGGTCGCATCGAACATGGTCAGTTTTACCGCACCGAGTACCTGAAGGAAACTGTCCGACAGGGCGGTGGACTGGATGAAAACCGCAACCTGACTCTGGATTCCATGCAACGTGGCTGGGATTGTCTGGCCCGATTTGGCGAGCGACTTGCCGGTTTTACGGAAGACGAAGTGCGCGCTGTGGCGACGCAAACACTGCGCGAAGCGCGCAACCGCGATGAGTTTTTGGGACCTGGCACCCGCATGCTCGGTTTTCCGATCGATGTCATCTCTGGTCGCGAAGAGGCGCGCCTTATTTACCAAGGTGTCGCGCAGGCCCTGCCGAACATGCAAGAACGCCGATTGGTCATCGATATTGGTGGGCGCTCCACCGAAATGATTTTGGGTCAGGGCTTAGAGCCCAAGCAAATGGAGTCTTATCGCGTGGGCAGCATCGCCTGGTCCATGCGTTATTTTGCTGACAACCAGTTTTCAAAACGTGCATTTCAAACCGCCGAAGTTGCGGCCAAAGCTGTGCTCGACGAAGCATTGACGCTGTACCCCGCGAACCAATGGGAGGTTGCCTATGGTTCAGCGGGAACTATCAACGCCGTGGGTGACGTACTTGCTGCTGCCGGTTGGCCTGCCGGCCATGTCAGTCGTGCGGGGCTGGACTGGCTGCTGGAGAAACTGCTGGCAGCCAAAAGCGCTGACCAGTTGCGTTTGGCCGGCATGCGCGAAGAGCGAAAAACCATTATTGGCGGCGGTTTGAGCATCTTGCGCGCGCTTTTTGACTTGCTTGGCATCGACAGGCTTGAACAGGCTACGGGTGGCCTGCGCCACGGCTTGATCACCGACTTGATGGGGCAGGATCAACAGTACACAGACCTGCGGACGCATTCAGTCATGCGCTTGGCAAGCAAATTTGGTGCAGACCCGGCCCATGGCAAGCGTGTCGGTGATGTTGCCAACTTCATGTTCAGGCAATTGCATGAAAGCAGCTCCCGCCCCCTGGACGACCGACTGACACGCAAACTAACCTGGGCTGGTCAACTGCATGAGATTGGCAGCCATATCTCGCACAGTGATTACCACCGGCATGGTGCCTATATTCTGGACAACACCGATGCCATGGGTTTCGCACTCACCGAGCTGCACAAACTCAGCCTTCTGGTGCTGGGCCACCGGGGCAAGTTGCGAAAACTCGAAGCGGACTTTGAGGATGACGTATTCATTCAGCAATTGCTGGCCTTGCGCTTGGCTGTGGCGCTATGCCATGCCAGATGCGATCCTGATCTGAATGGTCTGACGTTGGTTCTTGAGACCTTGAATCCGCACCAATTCACGATCAGCTACCCAGAGGCTTGGGCCCAGGCTTTTCCCCAGTCCGCACACTTGCTGAACGAAGAGGCAATGGCCTGGCAGAAAACACCCTGGTCGTTGCGCGTATGCAGGTACTGACGATTCAATGATCGACAACTTGGGGGCCTGAGTCAGAGCGTCTCGGGTGTCTGAATTGTCAGCAAAACAGTTTGTTTTTTTAAATCATGCTCCCGGCAGCGCAGCCACCAGACCGCGCCTTTTTTCATGGTGCAGATATCCGCCTCGACTCCCAACAAGTCAGCCATAAACTGACCAAGTGCTGGTTGATGTCCAACCAGCAACAGATGCCCTTTTTTTCTCGGCCACTGAACCAATTCGTGAAGCTGCTCAACAGAGGCATCTGGCGCAAGTTCGGTGCATAGCTTGTAGGGTCGACCCAGGGCCTTTGCAGTCTGTTCGGCCCGCACGGCCGGACTGACCAAAATCTGTGTCCCTTGCGGCAACTGGCGATCAAGCCATCGCGCCATGCGTTTGGCCTGTTTTTCACCCAGTGAGGTCAGCTTGCGCTGAAAGTCGCAAACGCAGTCCAGTTCAAGCTCTGCTTGTGCATGCCGCCACAACAACAAATTCACGGGAATCCCCCGCCACCACGACTGCTGGCATAACGCTTCATCAGGGCAGCCTGAGCACCCTGGGCATGCCCCGGTGAATCTGGCTTAACCCGCGCATAAGTGCCATCCGGCATCAGCTCCCAGGCATCCACACCGTCATGAAGATAAGCCACCAGACACTCGTCAATGATGCGCTGACGCTGCACCGGGTCAACAATTGGCCAGGAAATTTCTACGCGGCGGATCATGTTGCGGTTCATCCAGTCGGCACTGGACAGGTACAACACCTCCGCTTCACCCTGGCGAAAATAGAACACACGGGAGTGCTCCAGGAAACGTCCGATCACTGAACGCACGCGAATGTTGTCGCTGACACCTGGCACTTGTGCCGGCAACATACAGGCTCCGCGGATGATCAGGTCGATGCTGACACCTTTTGTACCCGCGTGCATCAAGGCATGAATCAAGCCCTCGTCGGTCAATGCATTCATCTTGACAACAATGCGGCAAGGCTCGCCTTTTTCAGCCGCGTACGCCAGGTCATTTATTTTTTTAACCATTTGACGGTGCAAACTAAACGGTGCAAGCAATACCTGGTTGAGCTTTGGCAGTCGGCTATGGCTGGCCAGGTGCACAAAAACCCGTTCGATATCCGCGGTAAGCAAAGTATCTGCAGTCAAATGGCTTATGTCGGTGTACAGGCTGGCAGTTTTGGCGTTGTAGTTGCCGGTTGACAAATGGCCATAGCGTACCAGTTGGCGACCCTCACGACGTGTCACCAGCATCATCTTGGCATGCGTCTTCAAGCCCACCACGCCGTACACCACCTGGGCACCGACCGACTCCAGCATCTCGGCCCAGTTGATGTTGGCTTCTTCGTCAAACCGTGCCTTGAGTTCAACTACTGCGGTCACCTCTTTGCCCAGGCGTACGGCTTCACGCAGCAGATCCATCAGCCGCGTATCACTGCCCGTGCGGTAAATGGTCTGTTTGATGGCCAATACCTTGGGGTCGTGAACCGCCTCTCTTAAAAAATCCAGCACCCCATCAAAGCTTTCAAAGGGCTGGTGAATCAGCACATCACCGCGCTTGAGCTGATCAAAAATTGA
The DNA here is from genome assembly GCA_038328055.1 of Burkholderiales bacterium. Taxonomy (GTDB): domain Bacteria; phylum Pseudomonadota; class Gammaproteobacteria; order Burkholderiales; family Burkholderiaceae_C; genus Rhodoferax. The sequence continues at coordinate 14,251 of JBBQLQ010000061.1, read as the reverse complement.
CGTTCCGGGTTCGAGTTGTCTCGGATAGCAGCCCTTGTAGGACGGAAAACAAAGTTTTGGACGGTGCAGCAAGTCAATCAACTGCGTCAAACGCACCAAATTCACAGGTCCGGCAACACGGTAAAGAGCCAAGTCTGGCAAGCCAAACTGTTGCATCAAAAATGAGGACAAATACCCTGAACATCCGGCCGACACCTCGAGTCGCACTGCTTGGCCGTAATGACGCTGCTCTAGCCCCTGGCGTAAGGCCATGCGCAAATTTTTGACATCATCTTCATCAACAGCCAGATCAGAATGGCGCGTTACCCGGAATTGCGAAAACTCGCCGACCGCCCTGCCTGGAAACAAATCGGATAGATGGGCACGAATGACACTGGACAAGGACACAAACAGGTCCTCCTTTCCCGAAACTTTGGCAGTCATGCGGATCATGCGCGGCAACACCCGCGGTACCTTCACGATGGCAATATCGTTGGCCCGCCCAAAGGCATCCTGACCACCCAGACGAACGATAAAGTTAAGCGACTTGTTGGCGACCTGGGGAAACGGATGTGAGGGATCAAGTCCGACCGGAATCAACAGTGGCCGCACCTCACGCTCAAAATATTGGCAAACCCAGCGCCTCTGCGCTACGTTGCGTTCACCGTGGGCAATGATCCGGATGTCGCTTTTGGCTAAAGCCGGCATGAGTACATCGTTGTAAAGCGCATATTGTTTGCCAACCAGCGCGTGCGCGGCATCAGCCAGTTTGCTAAATGACTTTAACGTGAAGGGGCCTGCCTCATCCTGACGCTGATAGGCCGACAAGTGGGGTTCTGCACGTACCTCAAAAAATTCATCCAGATTGGAAGAAACAATACACAGGTAACGCAAGCGCTCCAGCAGGGGCACATCGTCCCGGTACGCCCAGTCAAGTACCCGCTCGTTGAACGCCAGGATGCTGTGGTCCCGGTTCAGCAACTTCACCGTCTTCGTTGTACCGGCTTGTGAATTAAGTGAACGCAAAATATAAACAGGGCTCAAAACAAATATTGAGGCCTGATTGTGTTCGTATTTTTGTCAAAGTCTGTGACATTACGATGACAAAACCAGCCTAGCCTGCCCCTAATTTCCCAAAAAATGCTTACGGTAACGCATTGGTAAATCACCGATACACATCAGCATAGGCAAGTCGGCAGTATTGAAATCTGGATCCCACGCCGGTGGCCCCAGCACCTTGGCTCCAAGTCGCAAATAGCCTTTGATCAAGGCTGGCGGTTCAACTTTCAAGCTACTGTCAAAACTGTCCAAAGGCAAGGGCAAGCGTGGGCGCACATGGTATTCAATGGACGCCAGGTGTGTTTGCCGCACCTGATGCCAGATGCTGGCAGCCACATCACCGCTGACGACCCCGTTGTGCATCATGGGAATGCTGGCGCAGCCCACCATGATGTCAAGCCGGTTGCGCACCATGAATTCGGCCAGCGCACCCCACAGCGCCATGATGACACCCCCATGCCGGTAGTCCGGGTGCACACAACTGCGGCCCAGTTCCACCATGCGCTCACGCAGACTACGCAGTCGGGTCAGGTCAAATTCGGTGTCACTGTAAGTGCTGCCAACACGCTTGGCCTGGGTCGGTGTCAGCAGACGATAGGTGCCCACCACCTCCTGTGTGGCGACATCACGAACCAGCAGATGCTCGCAATAATTGTCAAACAAATCAACATCGTGGCCGCGCCAAGCGGTGTTCAGTCGAGCGCCCATTTCGGTGGCAAATACATCGAACCTAAGTCGCTGGGCTGCACGGACATCGTCACTGTTGCGTGCCCATGCAACCTCAATGCCCTTGGATCCGCCCGGCGCAGCAGGCTTTCCAACCTGATGAGGCGTTGATAGATCAGGTCGATGAAGTGACCCCCGAGGCAAGGTCACTTGCGAAAGTGGAAAAACCGGATTGGGAAGTTCTTTCATATTGGACTCCTTGGTATCTGAATTGTTAAAAACTTGCCTGCTGCAACTGGAATCAGCCACCACTTTGCAAGGCACTTTTGCTGCCGCCACTGGCCAAGCCGGTCAGCCATGGCTGACTGCCAGCCTGAAACCGCAAGCCACCCGGGCTACTGCTCAAGGATTGCGCTGTGCAATGCAGGATCGCCAGGCAGCGTTGGTAAAAGTCATGCGTTCTCTTTTGACTGGTTTGGTCGAGATTCGCGCCGAATTGATGATGGCTATTCACCGTGTTGCCAAGCAGGTTCATCATGTGCTCCAAGTTATTTGTCTTGGCTTGATTCTGAAAGCACAACATGACGGCGTGATGGAGATTTGGTGGCAATTTCGTGACAGTGCACGAGCCTTAAACCAGGCGCTGGCGAACCGCAGTCAACGCTGCGAGAGGCTTGCCAATGTTGCGTTAACTGCGCGCTGCGCCTGAAGGGCGAGCGACCTGCGGTCTTGCCCGGCGCAGGTCATGGCGGGCAAATAGACTGTCGTCAGTTGGGTACATGGAACATGCACAATCTGCCACAGCGACTGAAAAAACCCAAGGTCTCCAATGAAGGCCAGGGCATCGAGGCGGTTTCCCTGCTGATCATGGTAGTAGACGGTCACCGGATACAGCAGCGCATCAGCATCAATCGCACTTTGGAACAGGGCAGCATGAAAATGGACGGGCTGCGTGCCATCCGTCGAGGTGCCCTGTGCAAACAACGCCGCAGAGTGTCCTTGCTGCATCAAATCGACCAAACACCGATTCACCCTGGCCATGTCGCTGCGGACACTGCGTCGAATGAAGAGCGTGCCCGAGCGTCGTACCAACCAGCCCAGCACAGGCCATTCGCCGACTTCAGATTTGGCGACAAAGTGACCCGGCACGCTGGCGTTGATGGCAAAAATATCCAGCCAGGAGATGTGATTGGAAACGAACAAACCACCTTGACCCTCAACCGGAAGCGCCAGTCCGATGCTGTTGAGTTGCACATTCAACAGCTTGAGCAAGCCGCGGGACCAGCCCTGCATGAATCGACGCTGCGCTGAAACACTCAGTGACGGGTAAACAAAAGCAACGCCAAGGGCATAGGCGACGTGAAGAGATAGCCGTAGCAGACGAAAGCCGACTAACAGTTGACTTGGTGGTTTTGCTTGCATTGCATAGAGGTAGTTTGTCCATCATGCAAGGTAGCAAGCGCAAGTGACACTGATGTGACACACGTCGCCAAACCAGCACATCTGCAACAGCACTGGCACTGGCACTGGCACTGGCACTGGCACTGGCACTGGCACTGGCACCAGGAGGTGCCAGAAAAGAATCAGACCTTGGGCTTGTCGCTGTGTGACACGTCGTAGCCATCGGCCACGTAGGCCGGGCCTTTCATAAGCCAAACGATCACGCAGCCGATAGAGACGGTCAAAACGGCAGTCCAGATGAACACCGCTACACCAATCATCACATAGTCAAAGGTCTGAACATGGCGTGCAATTTCAGCCACACTGCCCTGCGTAAAAAAATAGCGAGCGGCCCCAGCCATCAGGGCAGGCAACACGGTTCCCGCCAGCAATACGGTGGGCATCATGCGCAGCAAGCGCAACTCAAAACCATACGGTGTGCGCTCATAGCCGGGGAGTTTGGTCAGCCAGTTCATGATGTCAGCCATTTTTGCATAAACTGCGCCTGACCGGCCGCCGGATCAAGCTGGTAAATGTCAAAACCCAGGCGCTGGTACAGCTGCATCGCCGGCGCATTGCCTGAGAGAACTTCCAATGTCAATTTGCAGGCACCGCGCTCCAGCGCGACTTGCGCCACCATCGCCAACATTTTTTCGGCAATCCCTTGGCCGCGGTGTGATGCCCTAACCACCACGTCGTGCACATTGACCAAAGGCTGGCAGGCAAAGGTTGAAAAACCCTCGACACAATTGACCAAGCCGACCGGCAATGCGTTGTGAGCTTCATCAAACGCCAGCACACTGAACAAGTTCGGCCGCGCCGCCAACGCTGCGGGTAAGTTGTTTTTCGCGAAGTCAGACAGCGGATGACCCCCACCCATCGGGTCGCGCGCGTAGTCGTCCAGCAAATCAAGCAGCGCACGCATGTGCGCGGCGTTGGCGTAATCTGCACGGCACACAAGCAAGACGAGGTCTGAAGTCATGTGCGGCTCCAATCATGCGCTGATAGTGCGGGCAATGCGCTGCGCGCAATCCTTGGCCAGGGCAGCATCACGCGCCTCAACCATCACCCGAACCAGGGGTTCCGTGCCACTGGCGCGAATCAACACGCGCCCGTTTCCACCCAGCTCGGCCTCTACTGCGCGGGTTTCACTGGCCAGATCAGGGCTAGCCTGCCAATCTTGACCGGGTTTGAGACGAATATTGATCAGTGTCTGCGGAAACAAGGTCACTTCACGCAGTAAATCTGCCAGTGTCCTGCCGCTGCGCACACTGGTTTGCAATACCTGCAGGGCGGAAATCAGGCCATCGCCGGTGGTGTGCTTGTCCAGCGCCAACAAGTGACCCGACCCTTCCCCGCCGAGCAGCCATTGGTGTTTTTCAAGCTCTTCCAGAACATAGCGATCACCGACCTTGGCCCGCACAAATTCGACACCACGGGCTTTCAAAGCCACCTCAACCGCCATATTTGTCATCAGGGTGCCCACCACGCCCGGCACGGTCTCATTGCGGCGCAGTCGGTCATCCACCATCAGGTAGAGCAACTCATCGCCGTTGAACAAGCGCCCCTCTGCATCCACCACTTGAAGCCGATCGGCATCGCCATCAAGCGCGATACCCATATCGGCCCGATGTGTTCTGACGGCCTCGATCAAGGCTTCGGGATGGGTCGCGCCGACACCCCGGTTGATGTTGAGCCCATCCGGCGCACAGCCGATGGCAATGACCTCGGCACCCAACTCATGGAATACCTTGGGCGCAATCTGGTACGCAGCACCATGCGCACCGTCCACCACAATGCGGATACCTTTGAGCGTCAGGTTGTTTGCAAATGTGCTTTTGCAAAATTCAATGTAACGCCCAGCGGCATCGTCCAGGCGGCGCGTCTTGCCCAGACTGGCTGAGTCCACCCACACGGGAGCCTCAAGCAAAGTGGTTTCAACATCCTGCTCCCAGGCATCTGACAACTTGGTGCCCTGTGCGCTGAAAAACTTGATGCCGTTGTCATCAAACGGGTTGTGGCTGGCACTGATCACCACACCCAGCGAAGCCCGCTGGGCGCGCGTCAAGTAGGCCACACCGGGTGTCGGCAAGGGGCCCAGCAGCACCACGTCAACACCCGCAGAGTTGAAGCCGCTTTCCAGCGCGCTCTCCAGCATGTAGCCCGAAATGCGCGTGTCCTTGCCGATAAGCACCGTTGGCCGGGTTTCAGTGCGCTTGAGAACGCGCCCGACCGCATGCGCCAAGCGCAGCACAAAATCCGGCGTGATGGGTGCTTGCCCAACCGTGCCCCGAATGCCATCCGTTCCAAAATATTGTCGTGTCATATTGCTCTACCCTAGCCTCTTTAATGTTTGATTCGTCTTGTGATTATCTGGCAGTGGCAAGCACCTTCAGTGCTTGCACGGTCTCCTTGACATCATGCACACGCAATACGCTGGCACCGCGCTGCACCGCCAGCATGGCAGCTGCCAGACTGGGTGCCAGGCGCTGCTGGGCTGACAGGGTTTGTCCGGTATCCGCGTGAGCAGTCATCCCGGCCAGAGATGACTTGCGCGACCACCCCACCAACAGCGGATAATCCGCAGCCAGCAACTCGCCCTGCCGTGACAACAGTGCAAAGTTTTGCGCCACTGTTTTACCAAAGCCGATACCAGGATCAATCAAAATTTGAGTCTTTTTGACTCCTAGCCCTTGTAGATACTGCGCTGAATGCTCTAAAAATAATAGCACTTGTGCAACCACATCACCCTGCATAGGTTGCACCTGCATGGTTTGCGGCTCCCCATGCATGTGCATCAGGCACACGCCGCAACCCGGGTGCGCTGCAATCACTTGCGGGCCCTGTGCCACAAGTGATCCGACATGCCAGCGCAAGGCCCAGATGTCATTGATGATGTCGGCACCCAAGTCCAGCACCGCCTGCATCACCTGGGGTTTGTAAGTATCAACCGACACGGGTACGCCCAATGTGACGGCCTCCTTGACGATGGGCACAACACGTGCCAACTCGTCCTCCAAGCCCAGCGGCCTAGCCCCTGGGCGGGAAGATTCACCACCAATGTCCAGAATGTCAGCCCCGTCCAGAATCAGCTGCTCACAATGCTGCAAGGCCGCACGCACCGAGCCATGGTGACCACCATCGGAGAACGAGTCAGGCGTGACGTTGACAATGCCCATCACCCGGGGCGTGTCAAGGTCAATCTGGAAGCGGGTTGTTTGCCATTTCATGCGTCAGCGCCTTCTCAATCACACCAATGAAAACGGGGCCAATGCCCCGTCTTTGCGCACCCCAACTCAGCAAGCCATCAGGCGGCGTGCGGTGCTGCGTCCGTCTTGACCGCGGGCGTGCCGCCACTGCTGCTGTCAGAGCCGGTTGACTGGACGCGCGGAGTCCAATCTTTGGGCGGACGGGGTTCCTTGCCTGCCATGATGTCGTCAAGTTGGTCGCTGTCGATGGTTTCCCATTCCAGCAGTGCTTTGGCCATCGCATGCATGTGGTCGCTGTGCTCTTCGATCAGACGGCGCGCCAGAGCGTATTGCTCATCAATGATGCGGCGCACCTCGGCATCGACCTTTTGCATGGTCTCTTCGCTCATGTTGGTGGTCTTGGTGACCGAGCGGCCCAAAAACACTTCACCTTCGTTTTCAGCATAGACCATTGGGCCCAAAGCAGCCGTCATGCCATAGCGCATGACCATGTCCCGGGCGATGTGGGTGGCCCGCTCAAAGTCATTGCTGGCACCGGTGGTCATCTGGTTCATGAAGACTTCTTCGGCGATTCGGCCACCAAACAGCATGCTGATCTGGTTGAGCATGTAATCCTTGTCATACGAGTAGCGGTCTTGCGCCGGCAGACTCATGGTTACACCCAAGGCACGGCCACGCGGGATGATGGTGACCTTGTGCACCGGATCGCACTTGGGCAGCAGTTTGCCGATCAAGGCGTGACCTGATTCGTGGTAAGCGGTGTTGCGGCGCTCGGACTCAGGCATCACCATGCTCTTGCGCTCCGGGCCCATCAAAATCTTGTCTTTGGCTTTTTCGAAGTCCTGCATTTCGACGACACGCGCATTGCGCCGCGCCGCCATCAGGGCCGCTTCATTGCACAGGTTGGCCAGATCCGCACCGCTCATGCCAGGCGTGCCCCGGGCAATCACGGCCGGGTTGACATCCTGGCTCAAGGGCACTTTGCGCATGTGCACATTCAAAATCTGCTCGCGACCCCGAATATCGGGCAGCGTGACATAGACCTGGCGGTCAAAGCGGCCTGGGCGTAACAAGGCCGCATCCAGAATGTCGGGGCGGTTGGTGGCAGCCACCACAATCACACCCACATTGGTCTCGAAACCGTCCATCTCGACGAGCATCTGATTCAGCGTCTGCTCGCGCTCGTCATTGCCACCACCCAAACCGGCACCGCGCTGGCGACCAACCGCGTCAATTTCATCAATGAAGATGATGCAAGGCGCGTTTTTCTTGGCGTTGTCAAACATGTCGCGTACGCGGGACGCGCCCACACCGACAAACATTTCAACAAAGTCTGAGCCCGAAATGCTGAAGAATGGCACCTTGGCCTCGCCGGCGATGCTCTTGGCCAGCAGAGTCTTGCCGGTACCCGGGGGGCCAACCAGCAGCAAACCGCGCGGAATACGACCACCGAGCTTCTGGAATTTGGCTGGGTCTTTCAAAAAGTCGACAACCTCCTTGACTTCTTCCTTGGCCTCGTCACAACCCGCCACATCGGCAAAAGTCACGGTATTGGTGTTTTCATCCAGCAGGCGGGCCTTGCTCTTGCCGAAACTGAAAGCGCCGCCCTTGCCGCCGCCCTGCATTTGGCGCATGAAGTAAATCCAGACACCAATGAGCAACAGCATCGGGCCCCAACTGACCAGCAAAGTCATCAACAAGGAGCCTTCTTCCCGCGGGCGCACATCAAATTTGACATCGTTGGCAATCAGGTCACCCACCAAACCGCGGTCAAGGTAAGTGGCCGTGGTACGCACCTTGCGGTCATCGGTGGTAACCGCCACGATTTCGGTGCCGCCCTGGCCTTCTTGAATGATCGCGCTCTTGATCCGGTTGTTACGGACTTCTTCGAGGAAATCGGAGTAACCCAAATACCCGGCACCAGCGGTTGGTCGGGTGTCGAACTGCTTAAAGACGGTAAAGAGCACCATTGCAATCACCAACCAGACTGCAATTTTTGAAAACCATGGATTGTTCAAGCGAGACTCCAGTAACGACACCACAAAAAATGCAATGCCTAATAAGGGTGGGATTTTAAACTTTTCACACCACCCCAACCAGTGGTCCGGCGCAATTAGTCTCAGCAGATGCAAGGATTAACGGCTTATTTCAAGACCATGCCAATCAAAAAGGTTTCCGACGACTTGTCGCGCGATGCCTTGGGTTTGATGCGTTTGACGGTTTCAAAGCATTCTTTGAAGCGTTTGAATAGCGCGTCGTAACTGCCGCCATGAAATACCTTGGCCACCAGCGCCCCCTCAGGCTTGAGATGGGCCTGGGAAAATTCCAGCGCCAATTCAATCAACAGCTCAATCCGTGCCGCATCGGCAGAGGCAATGCCCGACAGGTTAGGGGCCATATCCGACAGCACCACATCGGCCAAATTACCCTGCATTTGGGCCGCTAACTGAGCCAGAACAGCATCTTCACGCAGGTCACCCTGAATGAATACCACCCCCTCAATCGGCTCCATCGGCAACAAATCCAGCGCAATGATGCTGCCGTTGAGCATGCCTGCTGCGGCACCCCCCCCGGTGGCTGATTTGGGCGACAACTTGCGCCGTACATATTGGCTCCAGGCCCCCGGCGTTGAGCCCAGATCGACCACCAGTTGCCCCGGCTTGATCAGGTGCAACGTCTCATCGATTTCCATCAATTTGTAGGCCGCGCGGGCCCGGTAACCCTCTTTTTTGGCCAATTTGACGTAGGTATCGTTGACGTGGTCATTGAGCCATGCGCGATTGACCTTGCTACTTTTTACTGCTGATTTCATATATTTCTAATGTGTTGGGGACAGAGCAAACACATTCGCTACGCTCAAGTAGTTTGGTCTTTCCCGCAAAGTTTCAGGCTTGTTGGGGACAGAGCAAACACATTCGCTACGCTCAAGTAGTTTGGTCTTTCCCGCAAAGTTTCAGGCTAACCGATAATAAGGTCATGTCTCAAATACAACTAACTCCTGCCCAACGCAAAGTTCACCGCGCCGATGCCCACCACCTTGACCCCGTGGTCATGATCGGTGGCGACGGCCTGACCGATGCCGTTAAAAAAGAAACCGAAGCCGCGCTGAATGCCCATGGCCTGATCAAAGTGCGGGTCTTCTCGGATGACCGCGCCGCTCGCGAAGCCATGTTTCAAACCCTGGCTGACGAACTCGGTGCCGCGCCGATCCAGCACATCGGCAAGCTGCTGGTGCTCTGGCGGCCCATGCCCGAGCGTGAGAAAACTGCTGACGAGAACCGCATGCCCGGCCCGCGCGATGTCAAGGTGCTCAAGTTCAGCAAACGCGGTGGCCAGCGCCCCGAAGTCAAAACCCTGCGCGTACTGGGCAACCAGCGACTGACCCCCGGTGGCCAGATCAAACGCGCCAAACGCATGCCCGTCAGCATCAAAAAACGCAGCCAGGAAAAATAACATCGCGGAACAGACCAGCATTGACACGAAGTGAAATCTGCTCTGTCCCCAACTGATCGTTGGCTGTCCAGATTGCGGGACAGACCTGCATTGACACGAAGTGGCATCTGCTCTGCCCCCAACTGATCATCGGCTGTCCAGCTTGCGGCACTGACCGCTCTCAATTCACTTTTGCTGGAGCTTCCAGAACGTTACTCCGGCACACAGCCACTGCAGCGCATACATGCCGGTTCCCACGCTGTGCCACAGCCGCAAGTTGTCCCGCGCCATGATGTGCGGTGCCACGGCAAATTCCGACAGCAGCGCCAGCAACATGCCAAACGCTATAAAAATAATAGCTGTTTGCGCTTTATCCACCTGGGCTAGAGGCTGATTTGACCTTGAATTGATCAGCAGCAACAGGCCACAGACGACGGCCACCCAGGTTTGCGCAGAGAACAGTTTGCCCGCCATATTGCCTGCCAGCGCCGGGCTGGGCAGGTTGGCAAACAGCATCGGCACCACCAAAAAACCCACCGTGGTCAAACTGCCCCACCAGAGGGCTGCCACCCAGACCGCTAACGCCGAAAAAGCGCTGGCTGCCGACCTGGGCGGGTAGGACGGTGTCACGTCAAACCCTTCTTTGATATGGGATGAGAATCTCTCTGCCAGAGCTATCAGCGGTAGCTGACCGCCATCACTTCATAGCGACGCAGACCACCGGGTGCTTGCACCTCGGCCACGTCACCTACTTCTTTGCCGATCAGGGCGCGTGCAATCGGGCTATTGATGTTGACCAGGCACAACTTGATGTCGGCCTCATCTTCCCCGACGATCTGGTAAGTCACCTTGTCGCCCGTATTCTCATCTTCCAACTGCACCGTGGTGCCAAACACCACCCGGCCACCGGCATCAAGCTCAGAGGGGTCAATGATTTGCGCTGCCGACAGCTTGCCTTCAATTTCCTGAATGCGCCCTTCAACAAAACCTTGCTTGTCTTTGGCGGATTCGTATTCCGCGTTTTCGCTCAAATCACCTTGGGCACGGGCCTCGGCAATGGCGTTGATAACAGAGGGACGCTCGACCGTCTTGAGTCTGTGCAACTCGGCTTTGAGGCTGTCAGCGCCGCGCTTGGTAATAGGAAGGGTCGCCACGTGCAGCTCCGTAAAAAATGAGGTTCATCAAAAATGAAACCGCCGAACGTTGCCGTCCGGCGGTAGGGCGCAATTATGCCGCGAATGTCAGGCTAAAAACCTGAGCCAGGGCGGATTCAGGCGCCGCGCAACTGCGCGTGCATCTCTTGCACCGAAATCACATCAAGCTGGTCCATGCAACGCATGCCTTGCACCGCCGCTTCAGCGCCGGCAATGGTGGTGAAAGTCGTGACCTGTGCCAACAAGGCCGAGGTGCGGATATGACGCGAATCAGCGATGGCGTTGCGGCGCTCTTCAACCGTGTTGATGACCAACACAATCTCGCCATTTTTGATAGCGTCAACAATGTGCGGACGCCCTTCGGTAACCTTGTTGACAACACCACAGGGCACGCCGGCGGCATTGATCACCGAAGCGGTTCCCTTGGTGGCAACCACTACAAAATCCATAGCTGCCAACGCACGTGCTACCTCGATCGCACGCGGTTTGTCATTGTTTTTAACGGAAAGAAACACCTTGCCACTGGCCTCACCCGTGGGCTTGAAAGCCCGTGGCAGCTTGGACAGCGCGCCCATTTGTGACTTGACGAAGGCCTCTCCGAAAGTTTTGCCAACGCCCATGACCTCACCGGTGGACTTCATCTCGGGGCCCAAAATAGTGTCGACACCAGGGAATTTGACAAACGGAAACACCGCCTCTTTCACGCTGAAATAAGGCGGATTGACCTCTTTCGTGATGCCTTGCGATGCCAGCGTTTGCCCGGCCATACAGCGTGCCGCCACTTTGGCCAGTTGCACCCCGGTCGCTTTGGAAACAAACGGCACGGTGCGAGAAGCACGGGGGTTCACTTCCAGCACAAAGATCACGTCCTGACCTTCCAGGTGCTGAATGGCAAACTGCACATTCATCAGCCCGACCACATTCAGGGCGTGCGCCATGGCCGCGGTCTGGCGTTTGATCTCGGTCACGGTTTCAGCACACAGGCTGTAAGGTGGCAGCGAGCAGGCTGAGTCACCGCTGTGCACGCCGGCTTGCTCAATGTGCTCCATGACACCGCCAATGTAGGTGGCTCCGGTGGCATCCCGCACGCAGTCCACATCGCACTCGATGGCATCGTTCAAAAAGCGGTCCAGCAGCACCGGTGAGTCGTGGCTGACTTTGACGGCCTCGCGCATGTAGCGCTCGAGGTCGCGCTGCTCATGTACGATTTCCATGGCGCGGCCACCCAGCACGTAGCTGGGTCGCACCACCAGCGGGTAACCCAGCGCAGCAGCTTTCTCGAGCGCTTCGGGCTCGGTACGGGCTGTAGCATTGGGTGGCTGGCGCAATTTGAGTTCATGCAGCAGCTTTTGGAAACGCTCACGGTCTTCGGCCGCGTCAATCATGTCGGGGCTGGTGCCAATGATGGGAACGCCATTGGCTTCCAGGTCCAGCGCGAGCTTCAAGGGAGTTTGGCCGCCGTATTGCACGATGACGCCGGTGGGCTTTTCCTTGTCGACGATTTCCAGCACGTCTTCCAGGGTGAGTGGCTCGAAATACAGGCGGTCGGAGGTGTCGTAATCGGTCGACACGGTTTCGGGGTTGCAGTTGACCATGATGGTTTCAAAACCATCTTCACGCAGGGCCAGCGCGGCGTGCACGCAGCAGTAGTCAAACTCGATGCCCTGCCCAATGCGGTTGGGGCCACCACCGAGCACCATGATTTTCTTGCGGTTGGTAGGTGCCGACTCGCATTCACTGCCTTCGGCCTCATAGGTCGAATACATGTAAGCGGTGTCGGTGGCAAATTCGCCCGCACAGGTGTCGACCCGCTTGTACACCGGGCGCACGCCCAAGGCATGGCGGCGCGCACGCACAGCGGTGTCGGTGGTTTTGAATTGCTTGGCCAGGCGGCGGTCTGAAAAGCCTTTTTGCTTCAAGGCACGCAAGGTCGCCGCATCAATGGCATCCAGCGCCGTGCCGATGGCGGGCTGTGGCAGGCGTTCAATCTCCAACTCGATCTGGACGATTTGTTCGATCTGCACCAAAAACCAGCGGTCGATTTTGGTGATATCAAACACCTCCTCGACGCTCCAACCCGCGGCAAAGGCATCGCCCACGTACCAGATGCGCTCTGGGCCGGGTGCGCCCAGTTCTTTTTCCAGCAGCTCGCGGTCTTGCGTCTTTTCATTCATGCCATCGACACCAACTTCCAGGCCACGCAGCGCTTTCTGGAACGACTCCTGAAAGGTGCGACCCATGGCCATGACCTCGCCCACGCTCTTCATCTGGGTCGTCAGGTGGCTGTCGGCTGTCGGGAATTTTTCAAATGCAAAACGCGGGATTTTCGTCACCACATAGTCGATGCTCGGCTCAAAACTGGCCGGTGTCGCACCCCCAGTGATCTCGTTGCGCAATTCATCCAGGGTGTAGCCCACCGCCAACTTGGCCGCCACTTTGGCAATCGGGAAACCCGTGGCTTTGGAAGCCAGCGCACTGGAACGGCTGACGCGCGGGTTCATCTCGATCACCACCATGCGGCCATCTGCCGGATTGATGGAAAACTGCACATTCGAGCCGCCGGTATCAACCCCAATTTCGCGCAGCACCGCCAAGGATGCATTGCGCAGAATCTGGTATTCCTTGTCGCTCAAGGTCTGGGCCGGGGCCACGGTGATCGAGTCGCCAGTGTGCACGCCCATCGGGTCCAGATTTTCAATCGAGCAGACGATGATGCAGTTGTCGGCGCTATCGCGCACCACTTCCATCTCGTACTCTTTCCAGCCCAACAGCGACTCTTCAATCAGCAACTCTTTGGTGGGCGAGGCTTCCAGGCCACGTTTGCAGATCACCTCGAACTCTTCGGGGTTGTAGGCAATGCCACCGCCGGTACCGCCCAGCGTGAAGCTGGGGCGGATGACGGTCGGGAAACCGACCGTTCTTTGCACATCCCAAGCCTCAGCCAGACTGTGGGCAATACCCGAGCGCGCCGAACCCAGACCGATCTTGGTCATGGCATCCTTGAATTTGAGACGGTCTTCGGCCTTGTCGATGGCTTCGGGCTTGGCACCGATCAATTCGATCGCCTTGCCGGTGGCGGCTCCCGTGTATTTTTCAAGTACGCCGTTGTGCCACAGATCAAGCGCGCAGTTCAGCGCGGTTTGCCCACCCATGGTCGGCAAAATTGCATCGGGGCGTTCTTTGGCGATGATTTTTTCAACCGTTTTCCAAGTAATGGGCTCGATGTAGGTCACGTCCGCCGTGGCCGGGTCGGTCATGATGGTGGCCGGGTTGCTGTTGATCAAAATGACCTTGTAGCCCTCTTCGCGCAGC
>JBBQLQ010000060.1:0-19018 GCA_038328055.1 Burkholderiales bacterium | reverse complement strand
TGCCGCCCCCACTCAAACGGAAACGGCTCCAGCAAATCTTTCATGGTCAGGTGCGCTGGCTGCTTTCCGTCCAAGATGGCCTCCAAGATGACGGGCGCCAAAAAGGCCAACCGCATAGCCCTGCTCACATACGAGTCGCTGATTTTTTCTGCCGCAGCCACTTCTTCAATCGTGTTGTGGACACCATCCGCAAGCAGGCGGTGCCAGCGGTAGCCTCTCGCTATTCGAGCATTCGAATCCCCATTCTGGATCCGAATTTCATTTGTTACAGGTAAGGATTGAAAAAATCGCTTGTCAGTACGTTGTCCGGACGCTATGATAAACTTGTCTTGAATACTGAGGTTCCCATATGACTGCCGCTGCCCAATCAAAAACTGAGCGAATCGACGTTCGTGCCAGTACGCCTGTGAAGCAATTGCTTCAGGAAGCAGCACGGGCTGCGCATAAAAATGTCAGTGAGTTTTTGCTTGAGGCCGGAATTGTTGCCGCCAACCAAACCTTGGCCGATCGTTTGCGCTTTGAGTTGATTCCAGAAAAGTGGGATGCGTTTCAGGCTGCACTGGACCAACCGGTCAGCGCAAAACCACGGCTTGAAAAGCTCCTGAATGAACCTGGGTTGCTGGGTTGACTTCAGCGAACTACGAGTCGGTTCGCAAGCTCAAAGGTGATGATGCCTGTGACGGTTTTGATTGCGGGCAACCGGCACTGAACCAGTTCTTGCAGCGCTTTGCACTTACCAATCAAAAAGCCAACAGTTCTCAAACCTATGTTTGCTGCCAAGCTGGTGTCGTAGTTGGGTATTACAGTTTGGCGGTGGGCAGCGTAGAGCCAACAGCGGCCGCGCCAAGAGTCGTCAAAGGAATGCCGCAACACCTGCTGCCCGTGATGATCCTGGCGAGACTTGCTGTTGACCTTGGGCACCAGCGTGTCGGCCTGGGCAGGGCGTTGCTGAAGGACGCACTGCACCGAACTGCACAGGCGGCGGATATTGCTGGGATTCGGGCGCTGCTGGTCCACGCCAAGGATGAACAGGCAAGGCAGTGGTACCGCAACTGGGAGTTCGAGCCAAGCGCCACCGATTCATTCCATTTGTTTTTGCTGATGAAGGACTTGAAAGCGCTTATTGCCGGGAGCTCTTGACAGAGCCCAATCGAGCATTCGAATCGCTGTTTTGAATTCGAATCTTGTGATGTGGATTGACGTTGAAACAGGGAGTTCGAATCCTGCCACGGATCAAAACTTGATCAATCAGGTCAGTCAGCCGTTTGGTTCTATGAAGGTTTCTGGCCCGCCAGAACATGGGCTTCTAACCCGCTAAATCCGACAAGATAAGCGAATATAAGCCTGCCAAAACCCCGCACCACGCGGGGTTTTGCGCTTCTGGCTCTTGACTGCGGGTTTTGCCAAGTAGCCCAAATAGCCGTCTCAAAGGCTTTTTGTCTCAGAACCTCTTGACTTTTATGGGCACGGTTCGGAGGTTGGGGTTTTTCGAGTCTGCTTCGCTACCACCTGTTGACCAAATAGCTGCCGGTTGTGATTGGGCATCGTCTGGGTGCCAGAAGTCGAATCGAAATTCACAACCCGTCAGCCTGTCGGCAATACTGACCCGCCTACTGTGTAGGAAGAGACTTCTATGCGGGAGATGGACATACTGACCGCGCAGCGAGTGCTGTCATCCGCGCATTGCACCCATGAATGTGATCGTTGATTGGGCCCATGGCTTGCACGATGGCCCTGAAGAATGAGAAAGGCCCCTACAAAGAGGGGCCTTGGGTCATCGGCTTATGAACACCCGTTTCACTGTCTGGATTCAATCATCCAACGACGCACTCCAGCGGTCACCCCAGCCGCCACCACGCATCTTCTCGGCATCGCGCCGGTCGCGTTTGGTAGGTCGGCCCGCAACCAGGGTCAGGGCCGGCTCCGGGGCCAGGCGGCGCTGCTCAGCGGCTTGCTGGCGCTGGTGCAACGATTCCTCGGTTTCCTTGAACAGCAGCGCGGCTACCGGGGCCGGGCCGCGCTTGTCGCTGACAGCCAGTACCGTTATCGTGCGGATGATGGCACCCGAACGCACCTGCACCAGGTCGCCAGACTTGAGTTCGCGCGCCGGCTTGACCGCTGTGCCATTAACCAGCACGCGGCCTTTGTCAACTTCCTCGCTGGCCAGACTGCGGGTTTTATAAAAGCGCGCGGCCCACAGCCATTTGTCGATGCGCAGCTTTTCCATCGGCGCTTACAGCAGCTTTTCGATCGCCGCGACCAAGCTTTTGCTGGTGGGGCTGGTGGTGCTGTTGTAGCTGTCCACCACCCGGCCGTTGCGGTCAATCAGGTACTTGTAAAAGTTCCATTTGGGTGTGGTGCCGCTTTCTTTGATCAATTGCGCGTAGAGCGGGTTGCGCTGCGGGCCAGACACCACGGTTTTGGAAAACATCGGAAACTTGACGGCGTAGGTGTTGAAGCAGAAGTCGGCAATCTCCTTGTCGCTGCCGGGCTCCTGCTTGCCAAAGTCGTTGGACGGAAACCCAAGCACCACCAGGCCCCGGGCTTTGTAGCGGGTGTACAGCGCCTCCAAGCCCTCGTATTGGCCGGTAAAACCACAATAGCTGGCGGTGTTGACCACCAGCAGCACCTTGCCCGCGTATTGGCACAAGTCCTGAGGGACTTCGTCTTGCAGGCGGTTGAAGCTGTGTTTCAAAATGGCCGGGCAGGCTGCGGGTACTGCCGGGGTTTGCGCGCTGGCCAGCGAAGACGCTGCCAGCAGGCTGGTTGCCAACAGGGCTGGAAAAATTCGCATACCGGACACTCCCGAAAAAAAGGTGAGTGGCAGTTTAGCCAGTTGCCAATACCTTTGCTGGCAGCAGCGCAAGCTTCTTAGCCCGCTGCCCGCCTCAGACGCTTGAGTTGGCAGGTGCCAACCGCCACAACGACGTCACCTCTTTGGCGCGCGCCTGGTGCAGTGCATCGTCGGTGTCATTGACCTTGGGGTGCAGCGGTTTGGTGTCGATGCGGCTGACCACGCGCAGGCCATTGGCTTCAAACGCGCCCAGCAGTTCCTCACGGGTGCGCAGGCCCAGATGTTCGGCCAGGCTGGACATGATCAGCCAGCCTTCGCCTTTGGATTCCAGATGGGCGCTCAAGCCCTGCAGAAAGCCGGCCAGCATTTTGCCGCCCTCGTCGTACACCGCGCGCTCCAGGGGTGAGCCCGGGCGCGCTGGCAGCCAGGGTGGGTTGCAAACAATCAGCGAGGCTTGGCCGGGTGGGAACAGGTTGGCCTCTTGCAGCGTGATCTGTGGGGTCAGTCCAAGCGCAACGATGTTGGCGCGGGCGCAGGCCATGGCGCGCGGGTCGTTGTCAGTGGCCACAATCCGCGCTACCCCGCGCTGTGCCAGCACCGCCGCCAGCACGCCTGTGCCGGTGCCAATGTCAAACGCCACAATGTTGTCTTGCCCCTTGGGCGGTTTGGGCAGGTGGGCCGTCGCCACCAACTGGATGTATTCGCCGCGCACCGGTGAGAACACACCGTAGTGCGGGTGGATGCGGTTGTGAGGTGCCTCGCCTATGGCGGGCACTTCAACGCCCACGCGGCGCCATTCGTGCGCGCTGGTGATGCCCAGCAGCTCCCGCAGCGAGACCACCGATGTGCCCGCGCTCAAGTCAGCTTCGCCCCAGGCTTCGGTGCAGGCCAGCTTGAAATCAGGTGCGCGGCGCAGGCCAATGCTGTAGTCGGCGTTAAGCTCGATCAGCAAACTGCCCAGCATGCGCGAGCGCTGTGATCGCGCCAGCCGGTGCTTGTTGAAGGCCTCGGCCATCGGCACCGGCTCGGCCGCCTTTTTGAGCTTGCGCTTGGGCACCTGGTCGGCGCGCCGACCCAGTGCTTGCAGCAATTGGCGGGCATTTTGAAAGTCGCCGCGCCACAGCAGGCCAACGCCTTCGCAGGCCAGCCGGTAGGCGCTGTCAGCGGTGATGGTGTCATCGGCCAGCTGCACGCGCTTGGGTGGTGCGCTGCCGCGCTCGGAGCGCCAGCGCGCGCTGTGGAGCTGGTCAGCCTCTGTCCAGTCGAGGGTGGCGGGGCTTGGTGTTGTTGAGGTGTGGTGCATAGAGAGGCGGTGACGCAAGAGTAATCGGGAGGGTTGTAACAGATACGTCTTGCTGCAAGGAAAACTGGCAGTTTCAAAGCACCGCTACGTTGGCTTCAATGCCAGCTGCATCAACCCTTCATTATGCTATTAAATAAATAGCATGTTACGCTTATTTTATAAGGGCTAGAGGCCAATTCATCTAATTTTAAAGCTGCTCACCACACGTTCCAGGTGTTCGGCCTGATCTTGCAATGACTGGGCCGCAGCGGCGGCTTGCTCGACCAGCGCGGCGTTTTGCTGGGTGACCTGGTTCATTTCGTCAATGGCGCTGCCAACCCGCGCAATGCCATCCGTTTGCTCTGCGCTGGCGCTGGCGATGTCTGCCATGATGTCGGTCACATGGCGGATGCTGTCGACAATGTCAGTCATGGTGCTGCCGGCTTGCTGCACCAGGCTGCTGCCGGCTTCGACCTTGTTCACCGAGTCGCCAATCAGGCCCTTGATTTCATGTGCCGCATCAGCCGAGCGTTTGGCCAGGCTGCGCACCTCGGCGGCCACCACGGCAAAACCACGGCCTTGCTCACCGGCGCGCGCCGCCTCAACGGCAGCGTTGAGCGCCAAAATATTGGTCTGGAAAGCAATGCCATCAATCACGGCAATGATGTCAACAATGCGCTTGCTGGAGGCATTGATCGAGGCCATGGTGTCAATCACCCCCGTCACCACGCTGCCACCGCGCACTGCCACGTCAGAAGCAGATTGCGCCAATTGGTTGGCCCGGCGGGCGTGCTCGGCATTTTGATTGACCGCCGCTGTCACCGATGCCATGGATGCGGCGGTGTTTTCCAGTGAACTGGCCTGCAGCTCAGTGCGGTTGGACAAATCCAGGTTGCCACTGGCAATGTCGCTGGAGGCGCTGAAGATGGAGTCGGTGCCGGCGCGCACCTGATGCACAATTTTCTCAAGACTGGTGTTCATGTCTTTGAGCGTTTGCTGCAACTCGCCCATTTCGTTGTTCGAGTTCACCTCGACTTGCTGCGTCAGGTCGCCCGCTGCAATGCCACGCGCCACCATGACGCAGTGCTCCAGCGGCTCAGTGATGACCCGGCGAATGAACGGATAAATCAGCAACAGCACCGGAATGCAGGTGATGAGTGCCGCCAGAATGGATTTCAAGCGTTGGTCTGCCAGACTGGCATTCACCTTGTCGAGTGACATCTTCATGCTCACCACCCCCAGCACGGTGCCCTCGGGCACCTGGTGACAGGTGGTGCAGTCTTTACCCAGTGAGTTTTTCAGTGCCAGGGCAGGGCGCACTGCGCGCAGGTATTCGCCCTTGCCATCGGATTCGATCACGGTGACTGCCTTGCCGCCTTGCAGCACCTGGGTTTCGAGCGCGTCGGGCTTGGAGTCGTCTTTTTCAGTGCCGGCACCAAAAGTTTTGGTGACGGCCTCAGCCCGCAGTACCCGCAGGTCCCGAATCGAGCCGAGTTGCCTGATCTGGTCCAGAAACACGTCACGCTGGGCCACGGTGCCGGTGACCATCATGCCGGTCAGGCCCGCCATGGTGGCATCGTGCATGCTGCTGGAAAAATCACTGGCCTGGTCCAGCGCCGCTTGCCGTGTCACATGGCCTTGCCAGATGATGACACCGGTCCAGACCACCAGCAAGGCAGCGCCAATGGTGGTTAGAAGTTGTATCCAGATTTTGTATTTGGTGCTGTGCATGGCGGTGGTGTTCGTGTGCGGGTACGGAAATGTACTCTTGATCAGGCGCATCAATAGAATGGGCTGAAAGTCTCTTTGTTTTTGGCAGGTGTGAAGTGCGGTCGTTGGATTATCCGCCCGCTCACCCGGTTCACCGTGTAAAGTCGCTTTGACATGACAAAATTCGAGAGCATTCCGATGAAGTTTTTCAGCTATTTCAACCCTACTTTGCACCATGAGCCCTGATCTTTCCTTGCGCCTGGCCGTCGCTGTTGACAGCATGCCGGCATTTCCCAAAAGTGCTCAGAAAATCCTGGCACTCACGCGAGATGTGAATTGTTCGCCCAAAGACCTGGTGCAAGTCATTGACAAAGACCCGGTGGTCACGGTCAAGGTGCTCAGGGTGGTTAATTCGGCTTATTACGGCCTGAACCGGCAAATCACCTCGGTGGACCACGCGGTGGTGTTTTTGGGTTTTAACACCATCAAGAATCTGGCGCTGAGCATTGCCGCTGTTGGCATGCTGCCCAGTGGTTCGCAGTCGGGGTTTGATGCGCAGCGCTACTTGTTGCATTCGCTTACCAGTGCGGGTATTGCCCGGTTGCTGGCCCAGCGCCTGGCCGCCGCAGACGCGCACGACTGCTTCATTGCCGGCTTGCTGCATGATTTTGGCAAGGTGGTGGTGGCCCAGTTTATGCCGGTCGAGTACGCACGGGCGCTTGAAACAAGTTTGTTGAGCAATTTGCCATTGCACCAGGCAATGACTCAGGTGATTGGCACAGACCATGCAACAGTGGGGGCCATGCTGGCCGAAAAATGGCGTTTTGCGCAAGATTTGGTGGACACCATTCGCCACCAGCACGAGCCCGGCGAATGTGACACCGACATGATGGCCTGCGTTTTTGCCGCCAATCAGACCAGCAAACAATTGGGCTACGACTTCGGCGGCAATCTGGTGCTGGAGCCCTTGCCGCCAACAGTTGCGCAGCGCCTGGGTGGCACACTGGAAGAGGTGGTTGCGAGTCTGGGAGACATGAACCCGTTGGTGGAAGAGGCCAAAATGTTTTCCAATCTGTCCTAGCAGGATCGGCCCTAGACGTCGCGGTGGGTGCTGCGCCCAGAAATTGGTCGGTTTGAGCGTTGCACAATAGCCATTTTTATCGCTTTTTACATCGCTTTTTTACAAAATTTTGCCCAATATTGATGCCGCACTTACCTAGAGAGGACCTTGTTGCATGAATCATCCTGATGCATCCATGAATGCCGAGCGGCGCACGCGTCACGACCTGCGCGCTATTTTTCCAGCTGCTTGCCAGGCAATTCGGCCGTTCTTTGAACCTGATGGCCAGTGGTCCGGGCAATCCCATGCGTTGTGGGCTTTGCGCACTTTGAAAGAAGAATTTCCTTCAATGGACGCGCAGGATGCCTATGTTGTGGTTTTGACGGTCAAACGCATGATCGCCACTGGCGCAAAGATGCCGCCACCTGAAGCCAGCTGAAGGACTGCCATGTTTGAATCCGCTGAAATTGGTCACAAGGTAACGAAAGCAGCGTTTAAAGATGCAGTTCCGGTGCTGCGGGCCGCCTTGCTGGAGGCTCAGGTTGATCTGTTCACCCAGCACAAGTCGCCCGTGGTGGTGCTCATCAGCGGCCAGGATGGGGCCGGCAAGGGTGAGACGATCAATGTGCTGTACGAGTGGATGGATCCGCGGTACATCTCCACGCTGGCATTTTCAGAGCCCAACGATGAAGAGCGAGAGCGCCCGCCCATGTGGCGCTATTGGCGTTCGCTGCCACCCAAGGGGCGTATTGGTATTTTTGCCGGCTCGTGGTACTCAGACCCGATTCGCGAGCGTATTGAAGGCGAAATCTCGCCCAAAGAGCTTGATGCGCGGGCCGAGCTGATCAACCGGTTTGAGGAGATGCTGGTCAATGAGGGCGCGCTGGTGCTCAAATTTTGGTTTCATCTGACCAAAGACGCGCAAAAGGCAAGGCTGAAGGCGCTGGAATCCGATCCGCGCACCGCCTGGCGGGTCACGCCCTGGAATTGGGCGCGCCTCAAAACCTATGACCAGTTGCAGGATGTGGCGGGCCACCTGCTGCGCCTCACCAACACAGCGGCGGCTCCCTGGATCGTTGTGGACGGCGCTTGCGACCATTACCGCTCGCTGACCGTAGGGCAGGTTTTGCTGGACGCTTTGAAAAGCAAGTTGACTAAACCCGCAGACTGCCTTCAAACCGCGGTGGCACCGGTGGTGCGGGTGAACCTGGATGGGCGCACTGTGCTGTCTGAGCTGGATATGACGCGTGCGCTGCCAGACAAGGTTTACAAAGATGACTTGGCTAAGTGGCAAGGAAAATTATCTGAACTGATGCGTGACGAGCGTTTTAAAACCCGCTCGCTGGTATGCGCTTTTGAAGGTGCCGACGCGGCTGGCAAAGGCGGTGCCATTCGGCGCATTGCGGCGGCGATGGACGCACGCCAATACCAGGTTACCCCGGTGGCGGCTCCGACTGAAGAGGAAAAAGCGCAACCCTACTTGTGGCGTTTTTGGCGGCAATTACCGCGATATGGCCACGTTGCCATTTTTGATCGAACCTGGTATGGCCGGGTGCTGGTGGAGCGGGTTGAGGGCTATTGCAGCGAGAACGACTGGCTGCGCGCCTACGGGGAAATCAATGACTTTGAACATGAAATCATTGATGCCGGCGTGATTGTGGTCAAGTTCTGGTTGCAAATCAGCCAGGAAGAACAACTCAAACGATTTGAGGAGCGCGAGAAAATCGCCTTCAAACGCTTCAAGATTACCGAGGAAGATTGGCGCAATCGCGGTAAATGGGAAGCCTACCAACAAGCGGTTTGCGACGTGGTAGACCGCACCAGCACCGGCAACGCGCGCTGGACGCTGGTGGAGGCCAATGACAAAAACTACGCCCGCGTGAAGATTTTGCGCACCCTGTGCGAGCGGCTTGAACGAGAGTTGTCGGCACCAGCCAGCGTGGTGCCGCCTGTGCTGTCAGAGGCCGTTGCCAAAGCTGAAAAAAACACCAAGGCGGCCGCAAAATCCAAGTCACATAAATCAAAATCCTGATGCGCTGACCCTCGGGGCTGATGCTTATGCCAGTGCTACCGCTTGGCACCCAGGGCCAAGGCAGCCGCGCGTGAGGCAGACAGTGCGGCATTGTCGGGCGCGGTTTGCGTGGGCCAGCCCTGCAGATGTTGTTCGGTGATGGCGCATAGCGCGCTGATCCAGGTTGGGTCGTCATTCAGGCAGGCAATGTAATGAAATTCTTTGCCCCCCGCGTGTAAAAACGCCTCGCGTGCTTCCATGTTGATTTCTTCGAGGGTTTCCAGGCAGTCGCTGGTGAAGGCCGGGCACACCACGTCAACCCGCTTGACACCGCTCTTGCCCATGGCGATCAGCGTCGGTTCGGTGTAGGGCTCCAACCACTTGGCCCGGCCCAGGCGGGACTGAAAAGTAATCTTGAACTGGTCTTTGGATAAGCCCAAAGACGCTGCCAGCAAGCGGGCCGTCTTCATGCATTCGCAGTGGTAGGGGTCGCCCAGCTGCAGGGTGCGCTCGGGCACGCCGTGAAAGCTCATGACCAGTACATCCGGCAGACCGTTAGCTGTCCAGTGATTCTTAACCACCCCGGCCAGCGCGCCAATGTAGCGTGGGTTGTCATGGTAGTGGTTGACAAAGCGCAGCTCCGGAATCGCCCGGGTGCGCCCGGCCCATAGGTAGACCGCATCAAATAGGCTGGCCGTGGTGGTGGCCGAATACTGCGGGTAGGCCGGCAAGATCAGCACGCGGGTGGTGCCGGTGGCCTTGAGGGCAGCCAGTTGCGACGCGATGGACGTACTGCCATAGCGCATGGCGTAGCGCACTTGCACATCGTGGCCGCGAAGAGCCAGCCAGCCTTGCAGCAGCTTGGCCTGCTTTTCAGTCCAGACTTTCAGGGGCGAACCCTCTTTGGTCCAGATGCTGGCGTATTTGGCCGCCGATTTGGCCGGGCGCACCCGCAAAATAATACCGTGCAAAATCATCAGCCAGATCAGCCGGGGAATTTCGACCACCCGCGGGTCACTCAAAAACTCGGCCAAAAAACGCCGCACGTCGCCAGCGGTGGGGCTATCAGGCGTCCCCAGGTTGCAGTACAGCACGGCGGTGCGCGCGGGTTGTCCGTGGGTGTAGGTGGGTTCGGGCGAAAAACGTGAGGGCATAAGTAGGTGCAAGGCAGGTGGCGGGGGGTGCCAAGTCTAGGGCGCTTTGGCAGGGGTTGCCGCCGGGGCTGGCTTGAGCGTCAAGGTGCTACGGGTATTGGCAGCCACGTCTGCCTCGTTCAAGTACTGCTGCATGTAGCCGCCTACCATGTAGGCGGCGGCCTGGTCGCTGTAATGGCTGTCAAACACCACGCCGCTTTGGCCCACCGGGTTGATGCCACGCGCCAGGCCGGCATCTGCAAAGTCGATCACGCGCCGGGTTGAGGGGCCGTAGGTCACCGCCCAGGGTGCCGGGCCGATGGCATGGGCCAGGTTGTTGGGCACTTCGCGTCCGCCAGGTGCATCAAATGGGCCGACATCGAAAAGCCAGCTCAGCGGCATTTGTGACCCCAGCGGGTGTACATGGGTCAGGGTGTGGGCTTTGCCCCAGCCCCAGTCGTTGGGGCTTTTGCCCAGGGTGTCCTTGAGGTGCTTGATGGTGTTGTTCCAGGCGATGCGCAAGATGTCCTTGCGGGACTCAACTTTTTCTGTCTTGACGTTGTCCCACCAGGGTGAGTCCGGGTCGCCGGCCAGGCGCGGCAGGGCCAAGTCCAGTGCGCGCGTGCCCAGCAGGTTTTTGAATTGCGCGTCGCCCAGTTCATCGGCCATGGCGGCTTTGGCCAGCTCGTACAAGAACTGGCTGAACACGGTGGGGGGAATGTTCAGCGCGCTGTACTGGCCGTCCCACAGTGTCAGGCTGTCAAACACCGAGCGCTCCAGCGGCTCGCGCACTGCATCGCTCAGCTCGGGCATCAGCGGGCCCAGCACGCGCCAGAAATAGCCGGTCTGGGTGGTGAGCTGCAGCGCCTGGGTGTTGGGCGCGTTCCACTGGATGTTGTTGTTGCCCAGCCGGTCTTCAAACGCCTGCGCCCGGTCAGGCAGGTTGTAATAACCCGGCACCGGCAGGCCGCTGGTGGACAGGGGCTGCTGGTTGGCCGAGATGATGTAGCCCCGTGGCGGATTTTCTTCCTGCGGGTTGTCGCCAAATCGGTAGAAACCCAGCTTTTCGGATTCCACGGTGCTGCCATCCAGAATGAAGGCCGGGTTGACCTTGAGCGGCCTGATCGGCAGCTTGGCCGCGGCCCACCAGCCGATGTCACCGCTGGTACTGGCCCACACCACGTTCAGGCCGGGTGCGTGGATGAGGCTGGCCGCTTCGCGCGCTTTGGCCAGAGTGTCGGCCCGGTTCAGCTGGTAAAAGGCTTCCAGAATAGGGTTGTCGGTTTGCAAAAAAGTCCACCACATGGCGACCGGCGCACCGTCGGCGCTGGTGCCGAGCTGGTCGCGAAAAGCGTTGCTGATGATCGGGCCGTGGGGCGAGCGCAGCACCGTCAGCTTGACCGACTTGGCATCTTTGACCTTGATGATTTCCTCCACGCTCTGCAAATCAACCCATCGGTCCTGGTGCCACACCTGATTGGGGTTGGCCGGGTTGACCTTTTCGGCAATCAGGTCGATGTCGTCGTTCTGGAACATCGTCAGGCTCCAGCCAAACTGCCGGTTGTGGCCCAGCAGCGCCTGGGCCATCAGCGCATGAAAATGCCCGTACAACTCAAAGCCCGGAGCGCTCAGGTGGGCCTCGTACCAGACCGAGGGCATTGAAAAGCCGATGTGCGGATCACCCGCCAGCATGGGTCTGCCGCTGGAGGTGCGCTGGCCCGACACCACCCAGGCATTGCTGCCCTCCAAGGCGGCCACGCCGCTGAGTTGTTGCAGCTCGCCGCTGACCTGGGCGACCTGGCTGAGCGCCTGCCAGTCGGGCTTGAGCGCCGCCAGGTGGGGCGGGCTCAGCACGCCCTGCGGATGCCATTCCAGATCAAAAACGCGCAGGTAGTCTTCGCCCAGGGTGTCGCGCACAAAGGTCAGCAGCGGCTCAGTCTTGAAAGCCGCCGCCAGACTGTAAGCCAGGTAGCCCGACACCGCCACCGTGTCCTGGGGCGTAAAGCGTCGTTTGGAAATGCCCAGCAAGTCAAATTCCAGCGGGGCCGGGTGGCTGGCCTGAAACTGGTTGATGCCGTCCAGATAGGCGTTCAGCGTCTGCATGGCCGGGCTTTGCGGGTCAACATTGGCCATCACTTTGGCAGCATGGTCGCGCAGACCCAGCGTGCGCATCAGCCGGTCGGTCTTGATCAGTTTGAAGCCCAGAATTTCGGCCAGCTCGCCATTGGCCAGGCGGCGCAGCATTTCCATCTGAAACAGGCGGTCTTGCGCATGCACATAGCCCAGCGCCCGGTACAGGTCGGCCTCGTTGGCGGCCTTGATGTGCGGAATGCCACGCTCGTCATAGCGCACGCTCACCGGTGCGCTCAGGCCGGTCAATGCCAGATCGCCGCTGCGCTGCGGCAGCTTGGTGTAAACATACCAAAAAGCCCCGCCGACAGTCGCCATCAGCACAGCTAGCAGCAGGGCAGTGATGATCTTGATGGCGAGTTTCATGGGAAGGCTGTGCGAAAAGTCCGGTTCATGGTCTGATCATAAAGGCCTGCAATCGCCGCGCTGCCCACGCTCGCGATAATTTGCATTCCATTTCACAGGAAAAGTTCATGGGTTTGTTTGATTCAATCGTCGGCGCAGCTCTCAGGCCAGTTGTCCAATGTGCTGCCGGGTTTGATTGACAAGCTCACGCCCAACGGCGCTGTTCCAGCCGGCGGGATTGGCAATTCAGGTGACCTGATGGGCATGCTGGACGGTTTGCTCAAGCGCTAAAAATCGGACTCGGACCGCAGTGAGGTTACTTTTGCTGCGGTTATAGCGACTGAAACTGCCGCGCTATTTTTTTTGTAGCTAGCAGCGCAGCGTCCATAAGGGCTAATGGCCATATTGGTTCTGAAATTAATCGTTATCTGACCCCAATTACTTTCTCCAATTAATCGTTATCTGACCCCAATTATTTCCTTGCGACTGCCCGGTATTCGTCATTGCGAGCGAAGCGTGGCAATCCATGCACCCGGAAGTCCTGGATTACCACGTCGCTACGCTCCTCGCGGCTAAAGGCTTTTGCCTCGCCATGACATGTGTTTCGGTTCAAGGTCTGTGTGCGGTTTTGATTCCGAAACTAGAAACTCGCAATGACGGGGTTTTTCACTACTGGGGGGATGCCAGTACGCTCATGAAAATTCAGACTTCCTGATGCGTATTGGCACAGTTTGCTTTTTTCAGGAATAGGACTGGCACTTGTAGGAGCGGCGGGAGCCGCGAATTCGGGCTTGCCAGCCCTCCCACAAAGTCACAACCAAGCTTTCACCATGCCAAATGGATTCCGGGCGGATCAGGAAGTCTGAAATTCAATGCCAACCGCAGTGGTCGGCTGGTTCTGGCTGCGGTCAGGAAGCCAGTGTCAGCACCAGTGGATTGTCGGATCAGCTGGCGGCGGCACCGCTGGCCAGCGCGACGATCACCCTGCACCTCCAAGGCGATTGCGACATGCGCCAGTTTGCCTTTGGCCGCTGCGCCCGTCTTTGATTCCGGATGGGCCACAGAAATCGCCTTAGATGTGCAGTGGGCGCACGCCACGGCACCCATGTCGCGCATCGTCCTGATTGAGGCCACCGATCCCTCGGTCAACAGCTTGATGGGTGCCATCAAGTTAGCCAATCTGATGGTGCCTGGCGTTGTGTCGATGAGTTTTGGCACGCTGGAGGGCAGTTGGACCGGTTGGCAAGCCGATCACTGGCGCGATCAGCATTGCGGCCCCGGTGCTGGGCAGTTACAAGCTCAATGTGGTGGTTGATTCGGCTGGTCTGACGGCCCAGGCCACAGTGGCAATCACGATTGCTGCAAAGTGAAGGAGCGCAGCCGCGCAGCTGCTTCACGCAGGTCGCTGGCGGTGGTGTCCCAGCCCAGACAGGCATCGGTGATCGACACGCCGTAACGCAGGTCTTTCGGGTCGCCCAGCTTCTGGTTGCCCTCAAATAGGTTGGATTCGAGCATCACGCCCTTGATCGACGTGCAACCATCAACCACCTGGCCCACCACATCCTTGAGTACCAGGCTTTGCAGTGCGTGGTTCTTGCGCGAGTTGGCGTGGCTGCAATCGACCAAGATGTTGACCGCAAGCTTGGCTGCTTTCAATTCGTTTTCGGCCTGCGCAACCGCAACCGAGTCGTAGTTGGGTACCGCGCCGCCGCGCAAGATCAAATGGCCATAGGCGTTGCCACGGGTCTGTGTGAGTGCTACTTGTCCATCGCCGTTGAGACCCAAAAACACATGCGGCTGTGCCGCTGACAACATGGCGTTGATCGCCACGCCCAAGTCGCCTTCCGTCCCGTTCTTGAAGCCCACCGGACTCGACAAGCCACTGGCCATTTCGCGGTGGGTCTGGCTCTCGGTGGTGCGCGCGCCAATGGCGCTCCAGGCAATCAGGTCGCCCAAATATTGGGGCGTGTTGGGGTCCAGCGCTTCGGTGCCGCACGGCAGGCCCATGTCGTTCAAGTCAACCAGCAGTTGGCGGGCAATGTGCAGGCCTTGTTCGATGTGAAACGAGTCGTCCATGCGCGGGTCGTTGATCAGGCCTTTCCAGCCAACGGTGGTGCGGGGTTTTTCGAAGTACACCCGCATCACGATGAAAAGTTGCTCGCTCAACTCGTCAGCCAATGCCTTGAGGCGCTGCGCATAGTCCATGGCCGCCAGGGTGTCGTGGATTGAGCACGGCCCCACCACCACCAGCAAGCGCTTGTCCTGCCCCTTGAGGATGTTGGCCACCGCAGTGCGCGCGGCGCTGACGGTATGTGTGGCCCGCTCAGTGGCGGGCACCGCATCATGCAGGGCCGAGGGCGACAGCAGCGGCTGTTGCGACACGATGTTCAGATTTTCAAAGGCGCTTGGGAAGGTCATGGCGTAGTTGTCATAAAAAATATAAGAAACTGGCTTCTAGCCCTTATTCTATATGCGCAAGCAGCTACTATTTTTATAGTATTTGATGCGCCGCATCATTCGGCAGTTCAAGCCAAGCTTGCAGGCCGCCACCAGGCCGGGCAGTCAGCGTGACGCGCCAGCCGTTGACACGGGCCAGTTCCCGAACAATCGCCATCCCCAGCCCATGGCCACCGGTGGCCGGGCTACGTGAGGCATCCAGCCGGTGAAAGGGCTCAAACATGGCTTCGATCTGATCGGCCGCAATACCCGGGCCACGGTCCAGCACGCCAATGCGGGCACCTTCATCGCTCACAGTGCAAACCAGTTCCACCGGTGAATCGGGTGCGTAGCGCGGCGCGTTTTGCAGCAGGTTGCCAATGGCGCGCTGCAAGGCGGTTTGGGCGTCCGGTTCGCCATATCCGATCAACTGCATCAACCGATGTTGTCTGGGCCTGCCTTTGGTGTCGAGGGGGAAATGACCAGCGGTAAAACTTCGCTGGTCGAAGGCCTGAAGGTGGGGGGCGACAATTGAAGAGGTTGACATGATCGACATCAACAAGGCGCTGTTGGGGTACGATTCAAAGTGATGTGCAGCAGAGTCAAAGCATTGGGGTCAGAGCACGAGTTTTGGGGGCGACTGTTGGCAAGCTCACCGGCCAGCAGCCAAAATCGTGATCCGACCCCAAAGCCGCGAGTTTTGGGGGGCGACAATTGAAGAGGTTGACGTGATCGACATCAACAAGGCGCTGTTGGCAGTTGACAACCAGGACATCATGTTGGTTTATCAAAACCTGCTCAAAGGCTCACGCAACCACCTGCGCTCCTTCGTCAGCACGCTGGCCAGTCAGAGTGTGATTCCATTTCCATATCAATAAGATATGTCGTTGCTTCGCCTTGCCGTGCTAAAGCACTGTCTGCGGCTTCGCGTCTAATCTCCTATCGATCTGAAAACGCAATGACCTATGTGCCGCAATACATGGTGCCAGCCGACTACCAGGCGATCGTCAGCACGCCGATTGAGCGCTAACTGGCATGCATTGCGGGAGCAGCACCCTGAGCATGAAAAAATGCTCGTTACAAGCGATCTCAGCGCGGCAATCCATACTCCCTGGAAGTCCTGGATTGCCACGTCGCTGCCCGCCACGTCGCTACGCTCCTCGCGGCTAAAGGCTTTTGCCTCGCAATGACGATTCTTTGTATTTCACGGTAACGTGGAGCTAAACAACAAAAATCGCCCAGCAGGTGGGTCGGGTTTTGTCATCGACTCCGGTCATGCAGCAAGTGAGTGTTGTGCGCCAGGTCTGCACCGCGGAGCAGCTGTCGCGGGTCTAGTCCAAGTCAGGTGCCGGGGCTGCGTGTCGGTGCCGCCTAGATTCAGTCTTCCTGATGCGTTTAGGCACAATTCGCTTTTTTCAGGAATGGCACTGGCACTTGTAGGAGCGGCGGCAGCCGCGAATTCGGGCTTGCCAGTCCTCCCACAAAGTCACAACTAGGCTTTCACCATGCCAAATGGATTCGGGCTTGCCAGCCCTCCCACAAAGTAATAACCAGGCTTTCACCATGCCAAATGGATTCCGTGCGGATCAGGAGGTCTGAAGTTATCTACCCCTATGTTTGGCAGACATTTCGACAGGCAGATTGGCTATCCGTTGCCATGAACATCTGCATTTGCGGTTTTCCATTTGCCATTTGCCATTTGCCATTTGCGAATAGCGAATAGCGAATAGCGAATAGCGAATGTTCACTTGCAGTACCTTCATGTCGCGAGTCAAATCAAATCCCCAAATCCCCAAATCCCCAAATCGCGTTGCGCCCGCAAGATGTGGTCGTGTTGCTGCGCCTGTCGCTAGCCCTTGAGGGCGCGCCGACCTATGCCGCAGGCCCAGATCGCCGGGTTGACCTTGAAGCCAAACTCAGACGACTCGCGAATCTGTCCGGCCCATGAAGGCACTTTTCTCACTCTGCTGATTTATTTGGAGGCTATTGTTTCAAGTGGATTGGCTTTTGATGCGAGCCCGGCGTTCAGTCACTGAACCGGTAATGCAGCCGCAGGTGCTGTCTGAACTGCTTGATGATGAGCAGTGCGTCCTTGAGCAGATCGCGGTCGAGCGTGCCCAGGCTGCTCAAATCCACCAGGTTGCTGATGGGTTCGCCCAGCGAGCGCTGGCGCAGGTTGTTGCGCAGCTTCAGCGCCATCAACAAGTGCAAGGTTTCGGTCAGATCGCGCGCCAGCGCCGCGGGCAGGGCCTCCAGCTTGGCCAGTGCCTGTAACCGATCGGCAGTGCCCAAGGCCTCCAGCCGATGTTCCAGCGCCAGGGCGCGGGCACCGTGCACGATCGGGAAAGTGCCAATTTTCTTCAGATCAAAGGTGTCGACTTCGCGGCCATGCAGGTGTGTTAGGCGGCTCCACCAGCCGCTGGCCGGCTCGGCAAACTGCTGGACGGCGCTGGCCATACGACCAATATAGGTACTGCTGCCAACGGCCAGCTTGAGCGCGTGCGCGCGCGCATTGGCCAGTAGCGTGGCATCGCCGCAAACCGCGCGGGCATCCATGAAGATGGCCAGGTTCATGGTGCCTTCGGCGTCACCGCCAAACAGCCACTGGCCAATGGTTTCACGGAAATGGCCCAGGCTTTGGCACCACAGCGGGTTGGTCACCATGATGTTGCCGGGACAGGGCGGGTAGCCAAAGCTCAGCAGCGCGGCGCTAAATTGTTGCGTCACAAGCGCCAGGTCAGGATAGGCCAGGCCGTCGCGCAATAGCAGGGCGTTGTCCTGGTCGGTTTTCAGAATCTGTTCGCTGCGGCCTTCACTTCCCATCACCAGCAGGCAGCTGTTTTGCAGCAGCTCGGGTGGGGCCAGCAGCGCCCACAGGCGGGCAAAAATCTGGTTGTTGAGCACGCTGACCAGCCGGGAAATCACCTCGATGCGCATGCCGCCGCGCTGCAGCGCCTTTACCGAGTCGTCCACCGCCAAAGCCGCCACGCGCAACTCTTCTACCGTGTGCGCCTGCTCCACCTGCAAGGTGATCAGGTGCGAGTGGTTGGACATGAAGCTCATCAGATCAAGCTGGCTCAAAATGCCCAAAATGGTGTCGCCGTCTCTCACTAGCACGCGGTGCACGCGGTGGCGCAGCATGGTCAGCAGGGCCTCGAACAGTTCGGCCTCTGCGGGCAAAGAAATCAGGTCAAAACGGGTGATAGCCCTGACAGGTAAAGCGTCAGGTGCTATCGGATTTAGCAGTGCGTCACGCAGGTCGGTGGTGGTGAACATGCCGATGCGCTCGACGCCGTCGGCCATGTCACGCACTAAAGTATGGGTGGCTTTTTTCTCGGACAAAAACCGGCACACCGACACCAGATCCAGCGCACTATCCACAAACAATGGCTTTTGCAGGTAAGCGTCTTTCACCCGCACCAGCATGAGCGACATCATTTCCCGGTTGTGGTCGGCTTCGGCATCCAGCACCAGGTTGGTGGCCGCCTGGGAAAACACCAGCCCGGCAAAGCGGTGGTTGTCAGCCAGCAGGTTCAGCAGCAGATCGCGCGGGAGTTGCCAGGCGGTGACGGCATCCAGTGCGGTACAGGTGGCGTGGTTTCGCCCGGTCAGCAAGGCGCGCCAGGGGGTGCTTTCGCCGGCTTCCAGCACATGGACATGGCCTTCTTCATCGAGCTGCACGTGGCCACTTTGGATGACCCACAGGCTGTGCAAAGGTTCCTGCGCCGTGCCCAGGGTGTCGTTAGGTGCGAGCTGGACGCGCACCGCGGCTTCATGTAACTGGGCCTGCTCGGTGGCGCTCAGGGCGTGCCAGGGGGCAATGTCAAAGGAAAAGGTGTCCATCACAGCGTCGGTCGTCCATAAAAAAAGGACTGAAGGCAATTGCCTTCAGTCCTTGGTGATTATCGCCAGGGTTTACCCTGACGAGGCACGATGTCAGTGGCCTGATGCGCCATCAGCACCAATGCCGGTTTCGGAGCGCACTTGCTGCGCCAGGAAGCCTGCACGGTCTTGCTTGGCACGTGCGCTGTTGTCAAGAATCGAGAACAACCAGATGCCGACAAAACCGATGGTCATGGAGAACAGGGCCGGTGAGGTGTACGGGAACAATGCCGAG
>JBBQLQ010000059.1:0-19140 GCA_038328055.1 Burkholderiales bacterium | reverse complement strand
GCCATGAACAAGCCGGTGGTGATGGGTAGCTCAACGGGTGGCACGCAGGCGCTCGAACTGGTGCTAACCAGCTTGCCAGCCGATGCTCCCGGCATTGCCATTACCCAGCACATGCCGGAAAAATTTACCGCCATGTATGCTCAGCGGCTCAATGGCATTTGTGCCATGAACGTGCGCGAAGCCCGTGACGGCGACCGGCTGGAGCGCGGTGTAGCGTTGATCGCCCCGGGCGGCCTGCATATGCAGTTGACCAAGTCCAACGGCCAGTATTACGTCAAGGTGATGGATGGCCCGCC
Source organism: Burkholderiales bacterium (assembly GCA_038328055.1). GTDB lineage: Bacteria > Pseudomonadota > Gammaproteobacteria > Burkholderiales > Burkholderiaceae_C > Rhodoferax. Next base: position 18,844 of record JBBQLQ010000059.1, on the reverse strand, counting down.
GGTGAACCGGCACAAGCCGTCAGTGGATGTGTTGTTCAAATCAGCTGCCGAGTGCGCCGGGCGCGATGCTTTGGGCATCATCATGACCGGCATGGGCGACGATGGTGCGCGTGGCATGAAAACCATGCACGATGCTGGGGCCCGCACGATCGCTCAAAACGAAGAAACCTGCGTGGTATTTGGCATGCCCAAAGAAGCCATCAAGCTCATGGCCGTGGACGACATCTTGCCGCTGGAGAGCATCGCCAGGGCGATTTTGCAGTTTGATTCACGCGCCTGATTGGCTGCATTATTGGTAGCTGCTGGCGCTGTCAATGAGCTGCTGGCAATCTTGTGCGGCTTGTTCAAAGTCGAGGTTGGCCATGGCGCTGGTCATAGCTGCAAACGGTGCCTGCTTGCGCAGGGTCGGACTCTGCGCAAGTGCCTCGAACGCTGCCAGTGCCTGCATGTCGGCGGCGTTGAGCAAGGCCAACAGCTCACGCAATTGAGTGACTTCGGGTACGCCCAGCAAGTCAGCCGTGGCACCCGCCGCAGTCAGCGTTGGCGTGCTTGCCGGCGCGCCGGCCACCGGGCTGGTGAAGGATTGGGAAATCCGCAGCATGACAGATTGGGTAACTGCGACACCTGCCTCAAAACGCTGACACAGATCAGCAATGTCAAGCGCGACAGGTTGGGTATCGGCAGGGTTGACCAGGGCCGTCTGGCGCGACTTGATGGCCAGCTCATACTGGCGGGCCAGCGCCGCCATGTAATTGGCGCCCACCGTGGCCGATAAGCCCTTCAGGGTATGCAGCAAACGTACCGCCTGGGCCCAGTCAGCTTGCTGCAAAGCCGCGGCCAGCAGGGTTGGCTGCAGCGCCAGGTCGCTCAGGTAAGACTGCAGCACGCGGGCGTAAAGCCCCGTGTTGTTGCCCAGGCGCTCCAGTGCAGCGGCGACATCCACGCTGTCGGCGGGGGGTAATGCCGGCGGCTTGGGTGCGCTGGCCGGTACGGCAAAGCCGGTCAATTGGGCCGACATCGTCGCGTTTGATGGACGCTTCGTCAGGCTTTGCAGCAAGTCCACCAGTTGCGTGATGTTAAAGGGCTTGCCGACATGGGCGTTCATGCCGGCGGCCAGACAGGCATCGCGGTCGCTGGCCATGGCGTTGGCGGTCATGGCCACAATCGGTAGCGCGCTCAGGCCCTTGTCGTGACGTAGCACGCGGGTTGCTTCATAGCCATCCATCACCGGCATTTGCAAGTCCATCAGCACGGCATCAAAGGGCTGGTCCGCCGCTATGGCGTGCAGCACCGCATCGACACCAAGCTGGCCGTTTTCAGCGACTTCAACCAGGGCACCTTCGTTGCTGAGCATCTCTTGCGCCACTTGCTGGTTGATGATGTTGTCCTCTATCACCAGCAGACGCAGGCCTTGTAGCGGTTGCGCAGGTGCCTCTGAAGCAGCCGGTGCTACCGGCTTGGTACGGCTGGCCAGGGCATCAGCTACCGCGTCATAGAGCATGGAGGCGGTCACAGGTTTGACCAGAAAACCGTGCAGCTGCGCCAGTTCTTCGGGTGCGCGCTGGCTCAGCGTTTCGCGGCCATGGGCGGTCACCATAACCACAATCGGTGCGGCTGCATCGGTATGCTTGCCTTGCATGTTTCTGATAGTTTCCCAGCCGTCCATGTTGGGCATTTGCCAGTCCATGAAAATCGCTTGGTAGGGGCGCTGCCCGGCGGCGGTGCTGGCCTGTACCAGCGCCAAGGCCTGCGCGCCATCAGCGGCCAGGTCGGCTTGCCAGCCCAATGAGCTCGCCATGCCCGCCATGATTTCGCGTGCCATTGGGTTGTCGTCCACCATCAGTACGCGCAAGTTGCGGGGCAATTCAAGCCCGGTTTTGATCGCCGTCACAGGGGGAGCGACAGGCAGCGTGATGGTAAAGCTGAAGGTGCTACCCTGGCCCAGTGCGCTGGCGAGCGTGAGTTCGCCGCCCATCAAAGCCACTAGCCGTTTGCTGATGGACAGACCCAATCCGGTGCCGCCAAAGCGCCGCGTGGTGGAGGCCTCAGCCTGCGAAAACCCTTCAAAGATATGCGCCTGATTTTCAGGTGCGATGCCAATCCCGCTGTCACGCACGGCAAAGCACAGGCTGACATCGGTGTCGCTGCGTGCGGTCATCCGGATGCTGATGACCACTTCGCCCTGCGCCGTGAATTTGATGGCATTGCTGCAGAGATTGATCAGCACTTGTTGCAGTCGCAAGCCATCGCCCATCAATGCTTTGGGCACGCTGGGGTCAATGTCAAACAGCACTTCAACCGGCTTGGCCCCAACATTGGTCGAGACAATGACGGACAGGTCGCGCATCAGTCTGTCAAGCCGCATGGCGCGCACTTCGAGGGTCATTTTGCCGGCATCGATCTTGGAAAAATCCAGAATGTCGTTGATCAAGCCCAGCAGCGACTGGGCGGCACCGTCGGCCTTGCTGGCGTAGTCGAGTTGGCGGCGCGTCAGGTCGGTGTTTTGCAGTAGTCTGAGCATGCCCAGAATGGCATTCATCGGGGTGCGGATTTCATGGCTCATATTGGCCAGGAATTGCCCTTTGGTGAGAGTGGCGGTCTCGGCCTGCTCACGCGCCGTTTGCAGGTGCTGTTCAAGCTCCTTGTTGGCGCTGATGTCGGTGCGAATGGCAATGTAGCTATGCGGCAGGCCGTTGCGGTCCATGAGTGGCACGATGGTGGCGTTGACCCAATAAAAGCTGCCGTTTTTTTTGCGATTTTTGACATCGCCGCGCCAGACCTTGCCTTCGGAAATGGTGTGCCACAGACCTTCAAATAGCGCGGACGGGTGTTCGCCAGATTTGACAATGCGGTGGTTTTGCCCGATCAGTTCTTCGGCGGTGTAGCCGCTGATGTCGCAAAAACGCTGGTTGGCGTAGGTGATGGTGCCGTTCAGGTCGGTGATGCTGACGATGGCGTGCTGGTCAAGGGCAAATTTTTGGTTGTTGAGGTCGGTGTGTTGTGCCATCAGACTCATGGACACCACATTGAGTGCATTGTCCAGGTCTTCAATTTCCCTGGCGCGGCGTGACACCTGCAATTGGCTACCCATGCGGGTATCGAGTTGGCTGGCAAATTCAGTGGCACGGCGCAGGGCGCGCATGCTCGGGCGCAGCAGCAAGGTCAGCAGCAACAGCGTGACCGCAATGGCGAGGGCCATGGTGCTGGCCGCTTGCAGGCGAATGTCATGGATGATGCGGTCGAACGTGTCGAGGCGGTAACTGATGCGCACCCAGCCCAGCGCTTGTTGCTTGCCGGTAATGCGCTGCCAGGCCACCATCGTGCCTTGCGTGCCGGCCAAAAAATCATGCTGTGTGGCGCTAAAGGGGAGCGACTCCAGGTGCGTGTCGGGCGACCCCGCCGCGTTGTCTGGCAGCGGGATTTTTGCCTCGCTGTAGCGCGGCGACCAAGAGCCATTCTTGTTGACCACTTCGGAGATGGGCTTGCCTTCAATGTTGGTCACCAGCACTGCGTAAATGCCGTCAATCGTGGCGATGTGCAGCGTCAGCGGTTCAATTTGCTCGGGCTCATTGGTCTGCAAAAAATGCGCGTCCACCACCGCCAGGTTTTTGGCCAGAGACACTATTTGTGTGCTCACGCGGTCGCGGGCAGTCGCGATTTCCCTTTCGGCCACCATGTAGCCAAAACCCAGGATGGCCGCGGTCAGGCACAGGGCGCTCAACAACAAAATCTGCCGCTCCAGGCTGCGTGGCAGCCAGCGGCGGCTGGGGGTTAGCCACTGTTTGACCTCAGGTTTCATGGCGTTGCGTCAAGCGGTAAAGAGGCCCCGCAGACGCGGGCGCGACCGGCGTGCTTGGCGCAGTAGAGTTGTGCATCGGCCAGTGCCAACAAAGCGGCTGCGTCACCGCTGCAGTGGCCGTCATGGCTGGCTACGCCCAGACTGACGGTGACGATGGCCGCAGCATCCGAATCGTCGTGGGGTATGTCTAAGGCGCGAACGATGTTCAGCAGTTCCTGTGCCAGCGCGATCGCATCATTCAAGCCGGTTTCGGGCAGGATGCAGCTAAATTCTTCTCCGCCGTAGCGCGCCACCAGATCAGCCGGGCGACGCAGGCTTTTCTTCAGGGTCAGGGCAATCTGGCGCAGGCAATCGTCACCGGCTTGGTGGCCGTAGCGGTCGTTGTAGCGCTTGAAAAAGTCGACATCCAGCATGATCAAGGTCAGGGGTGCGCGGGTGCGCAGTGATCGCGCCATCTCGATGGCCAATTGCTGGTCAAAGTAGCGCCGGTTAAAAACCCCGGTGAGTCCGTCCAGAAAAATCAGCTTGCGCATCAGATCAGTCTGAGACTTGAGGGTGATCTGGGTTTTGACCCGGGCACGAACGACTGCCGGGTTAATGGGCTTTGAAATAAAGTCCACAGCACCTAATTCAAGCCCCAGTGTTTCCATGGCTGCGTCGGTGTGGGCGGTGACAAAAATAACCGGAATATCGCGTGTCAGCGGGTCATCCTTGAGGGCGCGGCACACAGCAAGACCGTCCATGTCGGGCATCACGATGTCCAGCAGCACCAGGTCGGGTGGGTTGCTGCGGCATAGCTTGAGCGCCTGTACACCATTGGTGGCCATGAATACCTGGTACTGGCCGCCAAAAATCTGGTGCATCACCTGGATATTGATGGCCTGGTCGTCGACTAGCAGCAAGCGCGGCTTGACTGCTGGTGGTTCCAGCATGTTGGCAATCGACGATTCGTCGGGGTGCATGGGTGGTTGGGACGGCATGGCTGCAATGCGAAGCTGACCAAAAATTGAATTGAACCACAGTTTTTCGGTGGGATTGGTGGCCTGGGCCGTGTTGCGGCGTGATTTAGTTGCTGCCTGGTAACCGCTTCCGTGGGAAAATCCCGAAACTAAATTACAACGGAGAGTTTTACATGCCACGTCGTGCTACCAAAATTGTTGCCACCCTGGGCCCCGCATCAAGCGACCCGGCGCTGCTGGAGCAGATGATTCGCGCTGGGGTTAACGTGGTTCGGCTGAACTTCAGCCATGGTACGGCGCAAGACCATATTGACCGGGCCCGCATGGTGCGCGAGGTCGCCAAGCGGGTCGGCCGTGAGGTCGGCATCATGGCCGATCTGCAAGGCCCAAAAATCCGGGTGGGAAAATTTGCCGAAGGCAAGGTGTTTCTGGAAGCCGGCCAAAAATTTGTGCTGGATGCCGCGCGCACCGAACTCGGCGATATTGACGCGGTTCCGCTGGACTACAAGTCGCTGCCTCGCGAGGTCAAGGCCGGCGATGTGCTGTTGCTCAACGACGGCCTGATCGTCATCACCGTGGATGCGGTCAGGGGCGAGGCGATTCACACCACCGTCAAGCTTGGCGGTGAGTTGTCCAACAACAAGGGCATCAACAAACAGGGCGGCGGCCTGAGCGCCCCGGCGCTCACCGCCAAGGACATGGACGACATCCGCACCGCCATGAGTTTTCATGCCGACTATGTGGCGGTCAGTTTCCCGAAAAACGCCACCGACATGGAAATGGCGCGCCAGCTGTGCAACGTAGCCGCCGACGACGGTCATCGCCCTGGCCTGATTGCCAAAATCGAGCGGGCTGAGGCGATTCCCAACCTCGAAGCTATTTTGCTGGCCAGTGACGGCATCATGGTGGCGCGTGGCGACCTGGCCGTGGAAGTCGGCAACGCGGTGGTGCCGGCGCTGCAAAAACGCATGATCAAGCTGGCCCGCGAGCATGACCGGGTGGTGATTACCGCCACGCAGATGATGGAGTCGATGATCACCAACCCGGTGCCGACCCGCGCCGAAGTCAGCGACGTGGCCAATGCGGTGCTGGACGGCACCGATGCCGTCATGCTGTCGGCCGAAACCGCGGCCGGCAAATACCCACTGGAGACGGTGCTTGAAATGGCCAAGATTTGCCATGCCGCTGAAGGCGGTGAAAGCTTCAAACTGGAAGCCGACTTTACCGGCAAGACCTTTGAGCGCATTGACCACGCCATTGCCATGGGGGCGCTGTTTACCGCGCACCACCTGGGGGCCAAGGCCATTGTGGCCATGACCGACAGCGGATCGACCGCACTGTGGATGAGCCGCCACCTGATTCAAGTACCGATTTACGCGTTGACCTCCAAAGTGACCACGCAACGCAAAATGACGCTGTACCGCAATGTGCGCCCACTCTTGATTGGCGGCAGCACCGACCGCGACACCGCGTTGGAGCAGGCCGAGTCTGATCTCAAGGCGCGCGGCGTGGTGCATACCGGCGATGTGTACGCCATCACTTATGGCGAGCCCATGGGTCAGCCCGGTGGCACCAATACGCTGAAAATTTGTCGGGTGGGGTAATTGCTGGTTTCAGCAGTCATGGCCCATCGCTAAAATTGATCCGAGTTACCACTTAGTTACCAACTTTTCAAGGACACCATCATGGCTCTTGTTTCTATGCGCGAACTGCTTGACCACGCCGCGGTCAATGGCTACGGCATTCCGGCTTTCAACGTCAACAACCTGGAGCAGGTGCAAGCCGTCATGGAGGCTGCCAATGAGGTCGGCTCGCCCGTGATTTTGCAGGCCAGTGCCGGTGCCCGCAAATACGCCGGTGAGGCCTTCATCAAGCACCTGATTCAGGCCGCCATTGAGGCTTACCCGCACATTCCGCTCGTGATGCACCAGGACCATGGCCAAAGCCCTGAGATATGTCAAGGCGCCATCAACCTTGGTTTCAGCTCAGTGATGATGGACGGCTCGCTCATGGGCGATGGCAAAACCATTGCCAGCTACGACTACAACGCCGAAGTGACCCGCAAGGTCGTGGAAATGGCGCACGCCGTCGGTGTCACGGTTGAAGGTGAACTGGGCTGCCTGGGCTCGCTGGAAACCATGAAGGGCGACAAGGAAGACGGCCACGGCACCGATGCCACCATGACGCGTGAGCAAATGCTGACCGACCCCGAGCAGGCCGCTGACTTTGTCAAGCGCACCCAGCTTGATGCGCTGGCCATCGCCATTGGCACCAGCCACGGTGCCTACAAGTTCACCCGCAAGCCCACCGGCGACATTCTGGCGATTGACCGCGTGATGGAAATCAACCGCCGCTTGCCCAACACCCATTTGGTGATGCACGGCTCCAGCAGCGTTCCGCAAGAATCTTTGGCCCTGATCAACCAGTTTGGCGGCAAGATGAAAGAAACCTACGGCGTACCGGTTGAAGAAATTCAAAAGGCCATTAAATTCGGCGTGCGCAAGATCAACATTGACACCGACATCCGCCTGGCCATGACCGCCGCCGTGCGCAAATTCCTGTTTGAAAACCCCGACAAGTTTGATGCCCGTGACTGGCTCAAGCCGGCCCGTGAGGCCGCCAAGCAACTGTGCAAACAGCGCTACCTTGAGTTCGGCTGCGAAGGCCAGGCCGCGAAAATCAAGGGCCACACCCTGGTTGAAGTGGCCGCCCGCTACGCGCGTGGCGAACTGGCGCAAGTGGTGCAGTAAAGCGCCGGCCATTTCGCGCTCCAAAAAACCACCTTTGGGTGGTTTTTTTATGATAAATTGACCTCTAGCCCTTATGGAATGTGCGGCAGGCGCTATAAAAAACAAAGCAATTTACGTGTATTAAAGCGCATGCAACTTGATATTTTTGAACACAGTCGCGATGTGATGCTGCGCAATGACGTGCTGCAGGCGTTGGAACAGCACGCCGCGGCGCAGGCCAGCACACGGTGGGAGGCGCTGGCGCATGACTATCCGCAAGACCCCGCATTGGCAGCACTTCGGCTGCTGATTGACGCAGTCGAGGCGCGTTTTGACACGCGTGGGCAGCTGCCGACTTTGGCGGATCATGGCGCGCTGGCCCAGGCACAGTTGGTGCTGCGCGAGCGCCTTACCCAGGCCGCCCGGAGCCTGATGGCGGTCAAGCCAGCGCAGGCTTGGCTGCGCACTTTTTGGCAAGACCTGATTGCCCGTAGTGCCCATCTGCCATACCGCGCCGATGCGCAGACCCAGCATGTCGCCCCCATGTTGCTGCTCATTGGGGACTGGCAGGGTGCCGCCGAGGCGGTGGCGCAGATTGCGTCGTGGCGGCGCATTCCGGTACCGTTGGCCTGGATGGCACAAGCCCGGCTGAACTTGTTGGGTCTGCAAGCGAGTTGGCCGCTGCTGGCCGAGCTGGCCTGGCTGTCGCCGCAGCGGCTGGAGGCTTTGGTGCAGACATCGCCTGACCCCATTTTGAAGCGCCTCAAAAACCAGTTTGATGCGGAATTTGAGGCAAGCGGTGAGGTGACTGATGTTGCAAGCGGCCCTGGCGACGACCTGGCCTGGTTTCCCGCCTGGGTGCTGACCGAGCGCCCGCAGCTGGCATCCCATCTGGCGCAGGCCCAGTCCGCCATGCACAGCGCACCCGAGCAAGCCATGCGCTTGCTGGTCAACTTGCTGGGTCTGGAGCACCAAGGCCGCCACCAGGACATCGTCAGTCACCGCAAAACACTGCGCGACTTGCATGGCGGCCTGTATGCGGCCTACATGAAAACGCGCTGACAGGTGTTTTGCCCCGTCGTTCACCAGTTCCACACGCCCAGATTTGTCGCATAATTCAGGCGTACACATGCAAGGTGTATAAAACTGGAAATGCCTATGAACACCCGAACCAATATTGTCATTGACGACGAACTGATTGCCCAGGCGATGCTGCGCGCCGGCGTCAAGACCAAAAAAGCAGCCGTTGAAGCTGCGCTCAAAGCTTATGTGCGCAAGCCCGATTATTCGGGGTTGCTGGCGCTTGAAGGCAGTGATGTGCTGGCCGATGATTACGACCCGGACGAATGCTATTTACGAAACCCCGTAATTCCTCTTCTGCTTGCCGAGCCTGACGGTGTCGATTACGCTGCAAAGGCAAAATGAACACCCCGGCAATGATGGTTGACACCTCTGCGGTGATTGAGTTTTTGCGGGGCACCGGATCGGCTGCACACCAGCGTCTGGCGCGGGCTATCCGCTCCAATGAGGTTTTATGCTTACCTGCCGTGGTGTTACAAGAGGTGTTGCAGGGCGCGCGAGATGCCAGCCATTTCATTCGGCTACAGGCACAAATTGACCAAATTCCCGTGTTTGAATCTGAAGATGTGCGTGAATTGCACCGTCAAGCGGCTTTGTTGTACGCGCGCTGCCGCTGGAAAGGCTTGACGGTACGTAACCCCATTGACTGCATCGTTGCCGCCTGTGCGCTGGAGGCCGACATCCCTTTGCTGGCGCGTGATCGCGATTTTTCTGCCATTTGCCAAATTGAACCCAAACTGAAATTGATCCCATGACCACCTCCAACCCGACCGTCCACACATCCTCCCTCACCTCCCTGACCCTGCTGGCCCGCGGCAAGGTGCGCGACAACTATGCGGTGGGTGACGACCGCATCCTGATGGTCGCCTCTGACCGCATCAGCGCCTTTGACGTGATCATGGGCCAGCCCATTCCTGGCAAGGGCGTGTTGCTGACCCAAATGGCCTTGTTCTGGTTTGACAAGCTCGGCCCCAAGGGCTTGAACATCTGCCCGATTCACCTCACCGGTGATGCGCCCGAAAGCGCAGTCACCCCCGAAGAAGTGCCGCAAGTCACAGGCCGCTCGATGCTGGTCAAGCGCCTGAAACCGATTCCGGTTGAAGCCGTGGTGCGCGGCTACCTGGCCGGCAGCGGCTGGAAGGAATACCAGGACAGCCGTAGCGTCTGTGGCGTGCCCTTGCCCGAGGGCCTGAAAAACGCCAGCAAACTGGCCGAACCCATCTACACCCCGGCAGCCAAGGCCGAGATGGGTGAGCACGACGAAAACATCACGTTCGAGAAAACGGTGGAGATGATCGGGCTTGATCTGGCCACGCGCATTCGCGACATCAGCATTGCCATCTACAAAGCCGCCAGCGCCTTTGCAGCCACCAAGGGCATCATCATTGCCGACACCAAGTTCGAGTTTGGCCTGGACAAAGACGGCACGCTGGTGCTGATGGACGAAGTGCTGACCCCCGATTCATCGCGCTACTGGCCGGCTGAAAGTTATGTCGAAGGCAGTAACCCGCCCAGCTACGACAAGCAGTTTTTGCGCGACTGGCTGGAAACCGCGCAAGTCGGCGGCAAGCCCTGGAGCAAAACCCCGCCAGCGCCGCACCTGCCGCGCGAGGTGATCGAAAAAACCGCCGCCAAATACCAAGAAGCGCTGGTGCGGTTGACCACCTGAGACTTTGCGGGACAGACCAGGATTTACACGCAGTGAAATCTGCTCTGTCCTCAACTGATCAGGGGTGTTTTGCGGGACAGACCAGGATTTACACGCAGTGAAATCTGCTCTGTCCTCAACTGATCAGGGGTGTTTTGCGGGACAGACCAGGATTTACACGCAGTGAAATCTGCTCTGTCCTCAACTGATCAGAACACACCATGCACACATCCACACTCCGCGCGGCAGGGGGCTCCATTGCGGTAACTATTGCGCAGTCTTTGGCAAAGTCCACCGGCATGCACCCTGGCGAGGGTGCGATTCAAAGTGATGTGCAGCAGAGTCAAAGCATTGGGGTCAGAGCACGAGTTTTGGGGGGCGACTGTTGGCAAGTTCACCGGCCAGCAGCCAAAATCGTGATCCGACCCCAAAGCCGATACAGCACACCAGTTCGAATCGCACCCCCTGGCGACAAGGTCAGTTTCGAGTTTGATGCCGTGCGATTGATCATTTCTCCCGTGAGTCGGCGCAAATACAGCTTGCGCGAACTGCTGGCCATGCAGGGTGACGCGCCCTTGTTGATTGACGAGGCCTGGGATGCGATGCCAGCTGCGGGACAAGAGGTTTCGGTTTGAGTCGCCGGGTTTGGCAGCGCGGCGATGTGGTTGTCGCCAGTTTTGACCCGACTTTAGGCCAGGAGCAACAAGGCCGGCGTGCTGCCATCGTGGTCACCCACGCGGACTTGAACCGACTTGGCATGATTGGCGTTTGCCCCATCACGCAAGGCGGCAACGCGGCGCGCACCGCTGGTTTGTCTGTCAACCTGATGGGTGCCGGTATGCAAAGGCAAGGTGTGGTGCCGGTTCACCAATTCAGGATGATTGATCCCACGCAGCGCACCCTACGCTGATTGAGCAAGCGCCGACCGATCTGGTCGAAGAGGTTCGGGCGCGGGTGGCCGCAATGCTGGATTGAGTCGATTTACCGCGCAGCAATTACTCAGTCCCGCCCTGACGTCCTATTGTGGGAGCGCCGGGAGGCGCGAAATCTGCCTGCGCTAGCCATAGTCGGGCGACGGCACTGACTTCGTCAGCACTGGCAAATTCGCCCCGGTCAGCTACCTGTAGGTCACCATGAATGAAATGGCTTTGCAGTTTATGTCATACAAATGTTGTTGTCAGCATCACCGCCGTTGAAGGGTTCGATTCAAACGGGTGTGCTTTAGCCAAGGCCACAAAAACTTGACGATCAGACATCGTAAAAACACCTGCAAAGCACTATGATAAAAATAGCTATCAACGCTTATTCAATAATGGCTAGACGGCTATTTAGATCATAAAACTCGTCTGAAGCCAGTGGCGCGACCACCCACCACGGCAACAGGGCAGTAGCCTAAATCAAAGCCTCTACCGAACGGCTTGATTCATTGCCTCGGTGATGCGCACCGTCTGCACGCTCACGGTGGTCACGCGCACCAGCAGGTCGATCACCTTGTCTTTGTAGTCGCAGAAGCGGTAGGTGTCGAACTTTTCACGGATGGTGGGGTCTTTGGGCTTTTTCTCTTTGTACTGGTCCAGCACCCACTCGATGGCGCTGCGGTTACCCAGCTTGTAGGTCCAGGCCTCGGGCGGAATGCCGCGCAGTGTGGTTTCGCAATCCAGCGTGATGCTGCCCGCCGCCACATCGGCGCGCAGCATGGCTTTTGGGGTCATGCCTGCGGCGCGGGCTTTGACATCGGGCTCGTCGGTGCGGGTCAGGGCGTAGGGCGCTACCGCTTCAAAGCCGATGTGGAGTTGCATCAGCGCAGCGCCCCAGTCGGCCCATTGCCAGAAGTCTTTGTAAAACGGAATACGCGGAAATTCGCGCTTGAGGTTTTGCGCATACTTCTCGCGGTACGCCGGGTCGTGCAGCACGGCGTAGCAATAGTGGAAGATTTGTTCTTTGCTGATCTTGCGGGCCGCCTTGCCCTTGCCGATTTCGGCGGCGTAGTGCGCGGTGAATTGTTTGAGGGCCCAGTCGGTGATGTTGTCTACGTACTCTTTCCCTCCAACCATTCTGCGAAACGGCAAACCAACGGTATCCCCCAAAAAATGCAGATCAAAAGGGCAGCCACTCCCCAGCGCACGAAAGTCCTTCGCAAGTGACAGGCAAATCGACGGCTCATGCAATGGTATGGCCGCCATGTCTCCTGGCCGGTCCACCAATAAGTTGGAGGCATAAAGCCAGCGGTTCGTGAAAGGACGGTAGCCTGTAGCTCTCAGCACCAGCGGCTCAAACTTCTCATTCATTTGTCCGCGAAAGCGGCGTTTCAATGTTTCGGACCATTTGATTTTCGTATCTAGAGCTCCCGGATTGCTCCGGTTCTCAGCGTACCGCCGAAGCAACCACTCGGTCTTTGCCAGTACGGCATCTTTGTTCTCTCCGTAAACCCATTCATCTCGATTGGTGGATGCGCCAAGCGTGAACAACTTAAAAATTGCCCGCTCTTTCGCCGCCGTCTTCGCCGCCTTGGTCTCTTTGCTCGCCAAAGGCAGCAGCGTCTCGAAATCATTGTTCGTCAGATTCACCCAGTTGCCGTTTTTATCGGGCTGCACTTCGTCAAAGTCCAGATCACGCATCGGGTGATTCGCCAAAAAGCCCAACTTTTCATCCGCCGTTTCCAGCTCTGGGCGACGCAGGTAGTAGACGCGGGCGGGTGATCTTGTTTTGCTGGTCTTGGCGCCGGCAGTCACGCGCTTGACCATGAAGCTGATGGCCACGCCGGTCTGGATGCCGAATACATTGTGTTTGGTGCCGCTCAGTTTGGGGTTGGCGCGCACGTCCCCACCCAAATCCACGACGTAGATGTCGGCAAACTCCTGCGCCACGGTTTTGCGAAAACCATCAAAGGTGCGGCTCTCGATAAAACTGCGGTTGGTTACAAAGGCCAGTACGCCGTTTTCGTCCAGCCGATCACTGGCCCAGCGGAAGAAGCGGGCATACATGTCGTAGAGCTTGGTCTTCTGCGCCGTGCTCTGCGCAATGTAGGTCTGCTTGATGCGCGCATCAATCTGCGGGTATTCGCGGTTTTTGTTGTTGTCGTTCTCATTTGCCTGGTTGGCGTTGTAAGGCGGGTTGCCGATCACCACACTGATGCGGCGACTGTTCTGTCGCTTGATGCGGGCCACGTTTTCTTCGCTCACACTGCCAAATAACTCGGCAGTCGTTCCCTTGGCGGCGGTGTGCAGGCCCACGTTGTCCAGCGTGTCCACAAAGCACAGATTGGGAAATTCTTCGTAACTGCCAGTAATCGCGGCGAAGGTGGATTCGATGTTGAGGTTGGCCACGTAGTACGGCAGGATGGCCACCTCATTGGCGTGCAGCTCGTGCTTGTATTTGTGGATGAGCTTTTTGGGCTGGCCGCGAAAGTGCTCCAGCAACTCACAAATGAACGTGCCGGTGCCAGTGGCCGGATCCAGGATGTCCACATCCTTGTCGATCAGGTTTTTGCCAAAGTGCTTTTCACACAGCCAGTCGGCGCCGTCGATCATGAAACGCACGATCTCGCCCGGCGTATAGACCACGCCCAGCCGGTCGGCGGCCTTGGCGTTGTAAACCTTGTAAAAGTTTTCGTAGATGACCTTGAGAAAGGTCTGTTTCTCACTGTGGCTGCTGATCTGCACGGCCGTGGCACGAATGGCGGCGTAATAGGGCTCCAGGCCTTTGAGGGTGTCTTTCTTGAGCGTGCCGGTGAAGAAGGCGCCTTCGAGCGCATACAGCTCGCTGGCCACGTTGTTGTGCTGATGAAAGTCGCTGTCGTCAAATACTTTGGCGAAAATTTCTTCGGTCAGGATGTGCTGAATCAACATCTCTCGCACATCGGCTTCGGTCAGTATTGGGTTGATGGCCTCTTGCGCATGCAGCAGAAATTTGGCAGAGGTAGAGCGGAATGATGCGTTGGACTTTTCCTGTGTAGCGATCATTTCGCGCAGGGCCTGCAGCACGGCGGGCAGGTCGGTCTTGAATTGCTCGACCGCGGCCCGAAAGCCCGCAATCTCGGGCCGCTCAAAGCTGAAGAACAGCTTGAGCAGCTTGGCCAGCGCCACGGTGTCGGTCATGTTGCAGCGCAGCACCTCCTGGCGGTTTTGCCAGAGCACGGCCAGTGCGTCGTCTGTGAAGATGATGTTGTCTTGCGGGTAGCCGCGTCTGAATTTTTTGCTGACTTCCTCATTCAGGTCGTCATCGGCGTCTTTGGCTTCCCAGTAGCCCATGGGCATGCGCAGCTCGTGGAGCAGTGCGCCGTCTACATTGATATTGCTTTTGGTGGTGGTCTTGAGCGGGTATTCGGCCAGAAAGATCAGGCCCTGCTGTTTGCCCCAGCTCTTGAGCAGGTCCTTGAATGCCTCTCGCACGATGGTTTCGCGCTGGCTGCCGCTCACCTTCTTGATGATGTCGAGCTGCTTGAGATAGTCGTTGATGAGGATTTGGCTCATGGGGCACCTTGTTGTGCTGGATTCTAGGGTGCGCAGGCGATGACAACGGCCTGTAATATCACAGCTGGATACCACCACAAACGCTTGGTGGCGCTGAGGAATTGGCCTTCGTTTAACCGGTACCCACGCCACACAACTGGTAGCGGTTTTTGCCTCCCGCCTTGGCTGCAAACATGGCTATGTCGGCCTGACGCAGCAGCGTGTCGGGCTCGGTGGCATTCACCGGGTACACGCTGACACCCATGCTGGCCCCGACGCTGACCTGCTGGTCCCCGATGGCGATCGGCTGTGCCACCGCCTGCAGCATGCGTTGTAGCAACGCATCAAGCGCATCCGGACTTTCCAGGTCAGACAGCAACACCACAAATTCATCGCCTCCGAGGCGCGCCGCCGTGTCGCTGGCACGCAGTACCGTGCCCATGCGCTGGGCCACGGTTTGCAGCACCAGGTCGCCGGCGGCGTGCCCCAGCGTATCGTTGACACGTTTGAAACCGTCCAGATCCAAATAACACACGGCCAGCTGGGTCTGATTGCGGTGCGCCTGCACAATGGACTGGTGCAGCCGGTCGGCCAATAAAACCCGGTTGGGCAAGTTGGTCAGGGCATCGTAATGCGCCACGTGTTCAAGCAGGTCTTGGCGAATTTTGAGCTCGTTGATGTCGGTGGCAACGCCCACGTATTGGCTAACCCGGCCTTGTGCATCCGTGACCGCGTTGATGTTGAGCAGGACCGGGCGTACCGTGCCGTCCTTGTGGCGGTTGGACACCTCACCGATCCAGAAACCCTGTTGGTTGATTTGCCGCCACATGGCTTGGTAAAACGCGCTGTCTTGCAGCCCCGACTTGAGCAGGCGCGGGTTTCCCCCCAGCACCTCATCGCGGCTGTAGCCGGTGGTGCGGGTGAACGCCGCGTTGATATCCACAATGTTGCGCTGGGTATCGGTGATGACAATGGATTCTTGAACGTTGGCAAACACGCTGGCACCCAGGCGCAGTTGGGCTTCTTGCACTTTTTGCGCACTGATATCGGTCAGGATGCCGCTCCACACCATGCTGCCATCGCTTTGCAACTGCGGTGTCGCCTGGCCTCGCACCCATTTGGGTGTGCCATCGGGCGTGGTGATGCGGTATTCGTATTGCCATGGGGTCAGGCTCTGGCTGGCACGCTCGACCGAGGCGCGGTGCGCGGCCCGATCTTCTTCTGGAATACGCAGCGTCAGAGCGTTGTGATCGCGCAAACCCGCCTCGGCGCTGACACCATAAAGCGCTTCAATGCCTTGGCTGAGGTAGCTGAATTGCCAGCGCCCATCAGGGTGGGTGATAAATTGGTACACCACCCCCGGCACGGCATCGGCCATGGCGGCCAACTGGTCTTTGATGGTGCGCACTTCATGGGAATCGACACACGAGCCAATGTAGCCCACAAACACCCCTTGGGCATCAAAGCGTGGCACGCCACTGTCGTGAATCCAGCGGTACTGGCCGCTGTGGTGGCGCAAGCGGTATTCCATTTGAAACGGCAGACGTTGCTCAAAATGACGCAGGTAAAACGCCACGCACCGCTCTAAGTCATCGGGGTGCACCCCTTCGACCCAACCGTTGCCCGCCTCCTGCTCCAGGGTGCGGCTGGTAAAAGCCAGCCAGCCGGCGTTGAACCAGTAACACAGCGTATCGGTGCCAGCCAGCCAGATCATCACCGGCGTGGCGTTGGCAATGCTGCGAAAGCGCTGCTCACTCTCGCGCAGCGCATCTTCTAACTGGTAACGGGCGCTGAGATCAATGTCGGCACAAAAAAACTCTGTCGGTTGACCGGGCGAGTGAATCAACGTGTGGCTGGACAACACCTGTACCCGCGAGCCGTCTTTGTGCTGCAGGCTCAGTTCCCCGGTTGGAATGGGCTGACCGGTTTGCGCCATGTGGGCTATGGCAGCTTTGACCTCGGCTTGGATCGGTGCCGGGATGATCAGGTCGAGCAGGTTTTTGCCCAGCGCCTCAGCGCGCGTGTAACCGTACAAGCGCTCCGAGGCGGGATTCCAGTAGCGGGTGGTGCCATCAAGAGCGTAGCCTTGAAGGGCCACGCTGGTCAGGTTGTCAAACAGGGTGGAAAAGCGCAACTCGCCCTCGGCCAGCGCTTGCCTGACCAACTCTTGTGGCGTGACATCGGCATGGGCGATGACGGCACCGCGCCAAGCCGCCCAGGCAATCGGCTTGACCGTCATGTTGAACCAGTATTGCTGCTGCGGGGAGTGGCAGGGGTATTGCAGCGCAAAGTAGTCAATCTGCCCGCTCAGCACGGCTTTGATGCCCACGGCCGCCTGTTCGGCGCTGGCTTGCGCATTGGGTGCCTGGGCGGCGCTTGCAACCACTGCAAGGTAATTGCTGCCAAGGTCTGAATGGGAGGGGATTTGACCGGGCTGCGGGCTGTGGTCTTGGGCAAAGCGCCACCAAGCGGCATTGACCATGACGATCGCCCCCTGCGTATCGACCACCGCCACCCGGTCGGCGACGGCATTGAGTGCCGTGCCAAGCAGCTCGGCGGCGGACGCGCCAATCAGCAGGCTGAATTCTGTGGATGGTTGGGTCATCATGGTGACAGGCTCCCTATGTCACATGATTTTGCATCGGTTGCACCCGTTGCATCCTTACAGCCCAAAAGTCCGACTATTTTTAATAACTATCAATTCAGCATCATGCTCAATTTGCGCCGGTAGCTTGACACCAGAGCGGCTTGCGGGTCCTCGGCCACAGCGGCTTTGCCCAGCACCTCAATGCCGCCGGCGGTTTTGCCAGTGGCCTGCGCGGCAGCTTTGGGTTTGGGTGGGGTCAGCAGTTCCAAAATCGCCACCACCAGTTTGCGCGGGGCTTCATCGTTCCATTTTTTGTCGCGCATGATGATTTCCAGCAACTCGTCCATGGCAGCCGTCCAGGCGTGGGTAGCCACCAGCAGGCAGGCCTTGGCGTAGCGGGTCTCAAAGTCGCGTTTGTTTAAGGCTATTTTTTCATCAAATTGGCCTATAGCCCAAGTGGAATAAGCGCTAGTAGCTATGTGTTTAATAGCAATCAGCCATTGCTGCAAGGCCTCAAAGCGCAGCTTGCGGGGGATTTCTGTCAGCTTGAGGTCCAGTGCGGCCTCGGCTTCTTCGAGGCCACCGAGTTCAATCAGCAGTTTGATGTAGTCATAACGCGCATCGTCATTGCCAGGGTCGGTGGCCAGCGCATTAGCCAGTTTGGCCAGCGCGGCTTCTGGGTCACCCGATTGGAGCAGGGCCTGCGCATCGTCGACCTCTTCCTCTGCAATCAACTCGCCCTCGGTGGGCAGGTGCTTGTCCAGAAACTCGCGCACCTGGGTGGCGCTTTGGGCACCAGTAAAGCCGTCGACCGGCTTGCCTTGCATCATCAAAATCACCGTGGGAATGCTGCGCACGCCAAAGGCCTGGGCCAGTTGCTGCTGTGCGTCGGAATCGATCTTGGCCAGGGTGAAGCGGCCCTGGTACGCCTCCTCGGCTTGCTCCAGAATCGGGCCGAGCGACTTGCATGGGCCGCACCACGGGGCCCAAAAATCGATCAGGATCGGGGTCGTCATGGAGGCGGCAATCACCTCGGTTTCAAAATTTTGCAGGGTGATGTCAATCATGGTGGTTATCTTTTGTGAGCCAAACGTAAAATTCAAAGAATGAATACTATCCAAATCGGTGTGCTCATGGGCTCCAGCTCAGACTGGGACACCATGCAACACGCAGTCCACATTCTCCAACAGTTCGGCATCACCCACGAGGCCCGGGTGGTGTCCGCCCACAGAATGCCTGATGACATGTTTGCTTACGCCGAAACGGCGGCCGGGCGCGGTCTGAAAGCCATCATTGCCGGAGCCGGGGGGGCGGCCCACTTGCCGGGCATGCTGGCGGCCAAAACCACCGTGCCGGTGCTGGGCGTGCCGGTAGCCAGCAAACATTTAAGCGGCGTTGATTCGCTGCACAGCATTGTGCAAATGCCCAAGGGCATTCCGGTGGCGACCTTTGCCATTGGTGCCGCTGGCGCGGCCAATGCTGCGCTGTTTGCCGTGGCCATGCTGGCCAATAGCGACATCGTGCTGCGCGCCCGGTTGGAAGATTTCCGGGCTGAACAAACCCAGATGTCGCGCGGCATGTTGCTGCCGCC
>JBBQLQ010000058.1:0-19214 GCA_038328055.1 Burkholderiales bacterium | reverse complement strand
GAGCCTGAGCTGCCGATACCGACACAACCGCTTGCTCACGTGGTTCCAATCAAGGTCGCAGCGCCACTGGAAGACGATGAAATCGAGGCGGTTGACGCGCTGGATGTCGATCTGTTTGCGATTTTTGAAGAAGAGGCACTTGAACTTTTGCCGCAACTCAGTGTTGCGCTGCGGCACTGGAGCGCACGTCCTGACAACCAGGGGGCACGTCATGAGGCGTTGCGTGTGTTGCACACCCTCAAGGGCAGTGCACGTTTGGCCGGAGGCATGCGTCTGGGCGAAATGGCGCACCGCATGGAATCTGCCGCCCAACAATTTGATGCCGAGACGACGACCAGCGAACAACTTGAGCCCTTGCTGGTGCGCATGGACGGCATCACGGCCTGTTTTGAGAAGTTGCGTGCAATACCGATTGCGGCGCTGGCCTTGCCCGAAGCCCCAACGCAGGCGCAGGCGCTGGTTGTGCCGCAGCAAGATGAACCCTCGGTGTCGGTCTGGATGGCTTCCGTGTCGTCTGCCAGCGCGTTAGCGCCCACTTCGCGCGAGCGCCGTCCTGCTGGGCAAACAGTGCGGGTCAAGGCGCAGTTGCTCGACCGCATGGTCAACCAGGCTGGCGAGGTAATGATCACCCGAGCGCGCCTGGAGTCCCGTTTGGGGCAATTGCGCGGCGTTTTAGGTGACCTGACCGGTAATCTGGATCGTCTGCGCCATCAGTTGCGAGACATTCAACTGCAGTCCGAGTCGCAAATGCAGTCCCGCTTGGCGCAAACCAAAGAGACGGCCAGGGATTTTGACCCGCTTGAATTCGACCGTTTTACCCGGGTACAGGAATTGACCCGGATGATGGCCGAGTCGGTTGACGACGTGGCAACCGTGCGGCGCAATTTGCAGCAGACCGTTGAAGGCGTTGAAGACGATTTGATCGCACAGGCGCGCCAGACGCGCGACCTGCAACGCGACCTGTTGCGCACGCGCATGGTCGAGTTCGACAGCATTTCGGAGCGTTTGTACGGAGTGGTTCGCCAGGCGGCCAAAGACTTTGATCGGCAAGTCAAGCTCGACATCGTCGGCGGTTCGCTGGAGATAGACCGTGCGGTGCTGGAGCGCGTGGCCCCGGCTTTTGAACACCTGTTGCGCAATGCGATTGGCCATGGCATTGAGCCAGCACCGGATCGGCTGGCAGCTGGCAAGCCGCCAGCGGGTGCCATCCGCATCGTGCTGGAGCAACACAGCAACGAGGTGGCGGTCACTTTCAGCGACGATGGTGCGGGGCTGGATCTGTTGCGCATACGCGAAAAGGCCGTGGCGCAAGGCCAGATCACAGCCGATCAGGTGGTGCCGGACGAACAGTTGGCCAACTTCATCTTTACACCAGGCCTTTCCACAGCGGATGTGGTTAGCGAAATGGCGGGTCGAGGCATCGGCATGGATGTGGTGCGCACCGAGGTCAATGCGCTTGGCGGGCGCATCGAGCTGCAAACCCAGCATGGCCATGGAACCCGGTTCAAGCTGATTTTGCCGTTGACGACGGCTGTCACGCATGTGGTGTCGCTGCGCATCGGCGATGTGGTGATCGGGGTGCCAGCCAACCTGGTGGAATTGGTACGCCGGGTGCCGGCGCTTGAGTTGGATACGGCTTATCAGTTAGGGCGCTTTGATTACAACGGTGTCGCTCTGCCGTTCTATTGGGCGGGTGCGTTGTTGCAGACTTCGCCTGCCAGTAACGAGACGCGAGGAAAGAACTCGGTGGTGGCGATTTTCCGCAGTGCGGGTCAGCGGGTGGCCGTGCACATGGATGAGGTGTTGGGCAACCAGGAGGTGGTTGTCAAAAATCTCGGACCCCAGTTGTCGCGCCTGCCCGCCTTGACGGGTATGTCGGTGCTGGCTTCCGGGGCGGTGATGCTGATTTACAACCCGGTTGTATTGGCCACGATTTATGGCGAACAGGCGCGGGAATTCAGCCAGTCGCAGACCACGGCGGGTGCAGTTTCGGCGGGCGTTGGGGGTGCCGTGACGGGCAAAGGCTTGCCGACCACAGTGCATCAGCTGCCCCTGGTGCTGGTGGTGGACGATTCAATCACGGTGCGCCGGGTGACGCAACGCCTGCTCAAGCGCGAGGGCTTTCGCGTTGCCTTGGCCGCCGATGGTCTGCAGGCGCTGGAAATGCTTCAGGTCGAGAAGCCGTCGGTGGTGTTGTCCGACATTGAAATGCCGCGCATGGACGGCTTTGATCTGGTGCGCAATATTCGGGCTGATGCCGCCTTGAAGGATTTGCCGGTCATCATGATCACCTCGCGCATTGCGGAAAAGCACCGTGAGTACGCCCGTGAGCTCAAGGTGGATCACTACCTTGGCAAGCCCTATGCCGAGGACGAGTTGATTGGGCTGGTACGCGGGTATTGCAGCGCGGAATTTAATGAATAAACAGCCTCTAGCCCTTATGGAACATGCGTAAGCAGCTATGTTTTATATAGCGTTGTTTTCAACACCCAGCTTTTTGACAACCGCGTAGCGCAGCAATGTTCGGGCTCGGGCCACGTCATGGGCCACCACCGGGTTGGGGTAGTTGGCCCCCAGCATCACCTCGGCGGCCTGTAATTCGAGTGGCTTGGCAGTCCACGGTGCATGAATGCTTTTGTTGGATAGCTTGGCCAACTGCGGCAAGTAGCGGCGAATGAATTTGCCATCCGGGTCAAATTTTTCGCTTTGGCTGACCGGGTTAAATATCCTGAAATACGGCTGCGCATCACAGCCACTGGAGGCCACCCATTGCCAGCCACCATTGTTGGCCGACTGGTCAAAATCATTAAGGTGCTGGGCAAAGTAGCGCTCGCCCCAGCGCCAGTCCAGCCCCAGGTCTTTCACCAGAAAACTGCCCACCACCATGCGCAGGCGGTTGTGCATGTAGCCGGTCTGGTTGATTTGCGCCATCGCGGCATCTACCAGCGGGTAGCCGGTTTGTCCTGAGCACCAGGCGGCAAACAACGTCTGCGCTGGCGGCCCGCTTTCCCATTGAATCGCGTCGTAATCGGGCTTGAAGGCGCTTTGGGCGACATGGGGAAAATTCGCCAGGATCGAGAAATAAAAATCTCGCCAGACCAGTTCGCTCAGCCACACCGCAGCGCCGGGGCTGCCGGCCAGCTGGCGCTGCCAGGCGGTTGCCACCAGTTGCCGGACCGATACGGTGCCAAAGCGCAGGTGCACGCCCAGATAGCTGGGCCCCTTGATGGCCGGAAAGTCACGCGTGGCATGGTAGCTGTCCATGCGTTCAAAAAAATCTTCAAACAACTGCTGGCCACCGTGCATGCCGGTGGGAATTTTCAAGCTGCTCAGGTTGCTGGGCTCAAAGCCGATATCCGCCAGCGTGGGCACTGGGGTTCGCAAGGCGGGTGGCCGCTCTGTCAGGGTGAGCGCCAGCGGCTTGATGTCATGGTGGTGCAGATGCTCAGGGCTGAGGCGCGACAACCAGTTGTTTTTGTAGGGTGTAAACACGCCATAGACCGTGCCAGCCTGGGTCAGGATGTCACGGCCCTCAAAGATCACCTGGTCTTTGCAGGTCTCAAAAGCGATGCCGAGCTCTTTCAGTGAAGCCTTGACGCGCTGGTCGCGGGCAATGGCCTGTGGCTCGTAGTCGCGTGCGGCAAATACCGCCTGCACACCAAGCTGTCGGGCCAAGTTGACAATCTCGCTGCTGGCCAAGGCGTAGCGCACGATCAGGCCGCCTCCGGGTTGTTGACTCAGCTGGCGCAGTGCGGCGTCAAGTTCCACCACCGATTCGCGGATGAATTCAACACGTCGGTCAGCGCGCGGCAGGTCTTCCAAAATGGCCTGATCAAACACAAACACGCAATGCAGCTGGCGGCAGCGTGAAAGCGCCAGATGCAGCGCTGCATTGTCCTGTGTGCGCAAATCGCGTCTGAACCACATCAGGGCGGTGTCATATTGCTGGGTCATGTTCGTCGTTAAAATGGGTTGATGTCCTCCGATTCTGCCTCCGACAACCTGACGAATCATTTTCTGATCGCTATGCCCGGTCTGCAGGATGCGCTTTTTGGCCGCAGCGTGATTTATGTCTGCGAACACAGCCAGCGCGGTGCGCTGGGCTTGGTGATCAACAAGCCCTGTGATATTTCACTCAAGGACTTGTTTGACAAGGTCGACTTGCCGCTGACCCGCCCTGATCTGGCCGGTGCGCCGGTGTTTTATGGCGGGCCGCTGCAAACCGAGCGCGGGTTTGTACTGCACGAGGCCACTTTTGCCGAAGCCGACAAGCCGTCCGAGCCGGTTTATGCCGCCACGATGGTGATCCCCGGTGGCTTGGAGATGACCACCTCCAAAGACGTGCTTGAAGCCATCGCTACTGGCAGTGGGCCACGCCGGGTACTGGTGACGCTGGGGTATTCGGCCTGGGGCGAGGGTCAGCTGGAATCCGAGCTGGGCGAAAACAGCTGGTTGACGGTACCGGCCGATATCGCTGTGATCTTTGATACGCCAGTGGAAAAACGTTATGACGAGGCCTTGAAATTGTTGGGCCTGCAGGCCTGGATGTTGTCGCCTGATGCGGGGCACGCATGAGCCACCCGGCAGCAGCCACCGCAGCCACCGCAGCCGCGGTACCGCCCGGCTTGCAGACTTTTCTGGCGCTGGACTTTGGCCTCAAACGCACCGGTTTTGCCGTGGGCAACCGCGTGTTGCGCACCGCCCAGCCGCAGGGCACGATCACGGCCGAGGGCGATGCGCGCTTTGCCAAGATTGCCCAGCAACTTAAAGACTGGCAGCCTGATGCGCTGGTGGTTGGCGTGCCGTTTCACCCTGACGGTAATGCGCATGAAAATACGACGCGGGCCCGGCGCTTCGCACGTCAGCTTCGCGGGCGCTTTAATTTGCCGGTGTTTGAAGTCGATGAGCGCTACAGCACCACCGAGGCGCACTCGCTGGGCGCACGCGATGCCGATGCTGCTGCCGCCTGCATCATTCTTGAACAGTTTCTAAGGAGTATTCCATGAGCAAATTGGCGTTGGATGCAGAAGGCCTATATGACGAGTTGGCCAGCAGCATGCATAACCTGTTCAAGCCGGGCATGCGGCTGGTCGGGGTGACCTCCGGGGGGGTGTGGCTGGCTGAGCGCCTGCAGCATGATCTGGCCTTGAGTGAGCCGATTGGCGTGATCTCCTCGGCCATGCACCGCGACGATTACGCCCGCCGTGGCATGACCGCGGCTGCGCAAACGCAAATTCCATTTGATGTGGACAAGGCCCACATCGTGTTGCTGGATGACGTGCTGTTTACCGGGCGCACCATTCGTGCTGTCATCAACGAGCTGTTTGATTTTGGCCGCCCAGCCAGCATCAAGCTGGCCGTGCTGGTAGACCGCGGCGGGCGCGAGCTGCCTATTCAGGCGGACATTTGTGCAGCGCGCATCAATTTGCCGGCCACCCAGTCCTTGTCACTGGCGCGCAATGCTGATGGCCAATTCAGTTTCAACGTGAAAGCCCATTAACCATGCTGTACAAGCGCAATCCGCAGCTCAATAAAAACGGCGAGCTCATCCATCTGCTGTCCACCGAAGGCTTGCCTAAAAGTATCTTGACGCAGGTGCTCGACACCGCCGTCAATTTTGTCAGTGTCGGAGACCGTGAGGTTAAGAAAGTGCCGCTGTTGCGTGGCAAAAGTGTTTTCAACCTGTTTTTTGAAAACTCCACGCGCACCCGCACCACCTTTGAGATCGCCGCCAAGCGCTTGTCTGCCGATGTCATCAACCTCGATATTGGCCGCAGCTCCACCACCAAGGGCGAGACCCTGCTTGACACCATCGCCAATCTGAGCGCCATGGCCGCCGATATTTTTGTGGTGCGCCACAGCGAGTCCGGCGCGCCCTACCTGATCGCCCAGCATGTGGCACCGCATGTGCATGTGATCAATGCCGGAGATGGCCGCCACGCGCATCCGACGCAGGGCTTGCTCGACATGTACACCATCCGGCATTACAAAAAAGATTTCAGCAACCTCACGGTCGCCATCGTCGGTGACGTGCTGCACTCGCGTGTGGCGCGCTCCGACATCCACGCCTTGACCACGCTGGGCTGCGCTGAAGTGCGGGTGGTAGGCCCGAAAACACTGGTGCCGTCCGACATGGCGCAGATGGGCGTGCGGGTTTGCCACACGCTTGAAGAAGGCATCAAAGGCTGCGACGTGGTCATCATGTTGCGCCTGCAAAACGAGCGCATGAGCGGTGCGCTGCTGCCGTCAAGCCAGGAGTTTTTCAAAAGCTTCGGCCTGACCCCGGAAAAGCTGCAACTCGCCAAGCCCGATGCCATCGTGATGCACCCCGGCCCGATCAACCGCGGCGTCGAAATTGACTCGGCGGTGGTTGATGGCAAGCAAAGTGTGATCCTGCCCCAAGTGACCTTTGGCATCGCAGTGCGCATGGCCGTCATGAGCATTGTGGCGGGCAATGAAGCCTGAGTAATGAATATGAACAAGCCAAAAAATATACTGATCCAAGGTGGCCGTGTCATTGACCCAGCCAGTGATTTTGATGAAAAAGTCGATGTAGCCCTTGTCAATGGGGCGGTAGTAGCTATTAAAAATATAGCATCTGACTTTCAGCCAGAGCTCACGCTCGACGCGGCAGGTTGCCTGGTTTTGCCCGGTCTGGTGGATTTGGCGGTGCGCTTGCGCGAGCCCGGCAACGAACACGCCCACATGCTCGAATCCGAAATGACAGCGGCCATGGTGGGTGGCGTGACCAGCCTGGTCTGTCAGCCCGACACCGACCCCGTGCTCGACGAGTCCGGCTTGGTGGAGATGCTGCGTTTTCGCGCCGAAAAGCTGCAGCAGGCGCGGGTTTATCCGCTGGGCGCATTGACGCGCAGTCTGAAAGGCGAGTCGCTCACCGAGATGGTGCAACTCACCGATGCGGGTTGCGTGGCTTTCAGTCAGGCCGAGGTGCAAATCGCCAACACGCAGGTGCTGCAACGTGCCTTTCAATACGCCAGTACCTTTGGCTATGCCGTCTGGTTGCGCCCGCAAGATGCGTTTTTGGGCAAGGGCGTGGTGGCCAGCGGGCCCTTGGCCACGCGCATGGGCTTGAGCGGCGTGCCGGTCATGGCGGAGACCATTGCCATGCACACCATTTTTGAGTTGATGCGTGCCACCGGTGCGCGGGTACACCTGTGCCGCATCAGCAGCGCGGCCGGTGTGGCGCTGGTGCGTGAAGCCAAGGCGCAAGGGCTGGCGCTCACGTGTGATGTCAGCATCAACTCCCTGCATTTGACCGACGCCGACATTGGCTACTTTGACAGCCGGGCACGCCTGAATCCGCCCTTGCGCCAGCAGCGTGACCGTGATGCGCTGCGCCTGGGTCTGGCCGATGGCACCATCGACGCGCTGGTGTCAGACCACACCCCGGTCGATGATGATGCCAAGGCGGTGCCGTTTGCCGAAAGCGAGGCCGGTGCCACCGGGCTTGAACTGCTGTTGAGCCTGGCCTACAAATGGCACCTTGACAGTGGTGTGGCTTTGATGCGGGCTGTCGCTGCTGTGACCACGGGTCCGGCGGCGGTGCTGGGCAGCGCCCTGGGCGGGCGTCAGGGCCGAACCGGACACCTGGCTGTGGCTGGCTTGGGCGATGTTTGCATCTTCGATCCGCAAGCCGCCTGGACGGTCAAGGCCGATGCCCTGCGCAGCCGGGGCAAGCACACGCCTTTCAGTGGTTACGAATTACCAGGCCGGGTGCGTTGTACGCTGGTCGGTGGCCGCGTGGCCTATCAGGCGGACTGAATCAGGCGGGTTTTACCGCAGGTTGCACAGTAGGTGCATCTGCCGGCTTGGCAGGTTTGAAGGTCACCACATGATCGACCTGTGCGCGGATACCAATCCATTCACCCAGCACATGGTCGTGGTGGCTGGGCACCAGGGCCATCACGGTCTCTCCCGTTGCGAGTTGCAAAGTGTATAGAAATTCAGCGCCGCGAAACGCCTTGCGCATGATTTGCGCCTTCACCGGGGCATCGTCGTCGTGCACGATGTCATCGGCGCGCAGCAGCACATCGCAAGCACCACCCGGGTAGGCGCTGGGCAGCGGGCATTCGGTCAGGTCGGCCAGATTGCCCAGTGGCGTTTGCACCACCACCTGGCCTGTCACGTCGCGGATCACCGCCGGGGCAAAAACACCATGGCCGATGAATTCCGCCACAAAGCGTGAGGCCGGTCGGTGGTACAGCGTGTAGGCATCGTCCCACTGGTGCAATTCGCCCTGGTTCATGACCCCAATGGTGTCACCGACCGCAAACGCCTCCAATTGGTCGTGCGTAACAAACAGGGCGGTGGTTTGGGCGGCTTTCAAGATGCCGCGCACCTCATAGGCCAGGCGCTCACGCAAGTCTACATCCAGGTTTGAAAAGGGTTCATCGAGCAGTAGCAAGCGCGGCCTGGGTGCCAGCGCCCGGGCCAACGCCACACGCTGCTGTTGGCCACCCGAGAGTTCATGGGGGAATCGGGCCTCTTGCCCGTCAAGCCCGACCAGCGTCAAGACCTCAGCCACCCGCTGCCAGCGCTGCGTGCGTGGCAAGTGGTCAATGCCAAAGGCCACATTGCGGCCGATGTCGAGGTGCGGAAAAAGCGCGTAATCCTGAAACACCATGCCGACCTGGCGCAACTCGGGTGCCAGCATCAACCCGGCTCGGCTGACCACCTGGCCGGCCAGCCTGATTTCGCCACCGCTGGCAGGCTCCAGCCCGGCCACAGCACGCAGCAGTGTGGTCTTGCCGCAGCCTGAGGGGCCGATCAACACGCCGATATCACCGGCGCGCAGGCCAAACGACACCTTGCTGACGGCATCTGCGGTCTGGGCGGCATAGGTCACGCTGAGTTGAGAGACTTCCAGGAACATGAAAAAGATTGTAGATGCATACAATTCTCATTTGCGCACCCATCCCTACAGCCTCATGTTTTCTATTCGTCTGCGTCAGTTTTTGTTTTTGTTGTCGACGGCGGTCTTTATGCTGCCCGTGCTGGCGATCCTGGCTTCCTGGCTGTCGCTGGGTGACACGGGGGGTGCGGCGTGGCAGATTTTGCGGGAAATGACAGAAACGGTGCTGCCCGATTACTTGTTGACCACGCTTGTTTTGTGTCTGCTGGTCGCCATCGGCATTGTGTCGGTCGGTTTGTCCGGTGCCGCTGCGGTCACCTTGTTTGATTTTCCGGGTCGGCGCTTTTTTGAGTGGGCGTTGTTGCTGCCGCTGGCCATGCCCGCTTACGTGGTGGCGTATGCCTACACCGATTTTTTGCAGTTCAGTGGTCCCATGCAAATTTTTGTGCGCAGCATCACCGGCTTGGAGGGGCGGGTGTTTCCAGAGGTGCGCAATGTGGGCGGTGCTGCCTGGGTATTCATTTTTTCACTTTACCCGTATGTTTACCTGTTGGCACGCACGGCTTTGAGCGAGCGCGCCTCACACCTGATGGAGGCCGCCCGCCTGCTGGGTGCCCCCATGCGCAGGCGTATGCTTGAAATAGCCCTGCCCCTGGCGCGCCCGGCAGTGGCGGCAGGCACCGCGTTGGCGCTGATGGAAACGCTGGCAGACTTTGGTGTGTCAAGTTATTTTGGCATTCAGACCTTTACCGCCGGCATCTACAAGGCCTGGCTGTCCATGGACAACCGCATAGCGGCCGCGCAGTTGGCCACGGTGTTGCTGGCGCTGGTGGCCTTGCTGCTGTTTTTGGAGCGTCGCGCCCAGCAGCGCATGCGTTTTTCGACGACCAAGGGTGCTCGCGGGGGCATGCTGGATGCCCGCCCCGTGATGCTCTCCGGGCGGCGCAAATGGCTGGCCTGGCTGCTGTGCGGGGTGCCGGTGCTGATGGGCTTTGTGCTGCCGGTGCTGTTCATGCTGCGTCCACTGGCGGCTGACTGGTCGGTGTTGTCATGGGGCGCATTTTTGGGCTGGACCTTCAACAGTGTACGTCTGGGCGCCGTCAGCGCCATCCTTGCCGTGGCCTTGGCGCTGCTGCTGGCTTTCAATGTGCGACGCAGGCCCGATGCACCGACGCGTCTGGCGGTGCGTCTGGTCGGGTTGGGTTATGCCGTGCCGGGGGCCGTGATTGTGGTGGGCTTGTTGTTGCCGGTGGGCTGGCTGCAGGCCTTGGCCCCTCAAACAGGCGTGGGTTACCTGATGACGGCTACTGCTTTTGGCCTGGTCTGGGCGTATCTGGTGCGCTTTTGCGCGGTGGCATTGCAGTCGGTGCAAAGCGGCTATGCGCGCATTCCGGTCAGTTTTGACGAGTCGGCACGCATGTTGGGTGCGGGCGATCTGGCGCTGTGGCGTCGCGTCCATTGGCCGCTGCTCAGGCGATCAACCGCCGTGGCGGCCTTGCTGGTGTTTGTCGATGTGATGAAAGAGTTGCCCGCCACCCTGGTGCTTCGTCCGTTCAATAGCGACACGCTGGCCGTGGTGGCTTACCAGTTGGCCCGTGATGAACGATTGGGGGAGGCTGCTTTGCCATCGCTGGCACTGGTGCTGGTGGGGCTGATTCCGGTGGTGATGCTGAGTCGCACGCTGCGGGCGGGTTGAAGCCTCTCGTAAAATAACAGACCAGCCTGGTTACGGAATTCCGAGTCGGGCAACCCGTGAAAGTGTTTGCAAAATCATGAAAACAGACCAGACTTTTGAATCAGCAGCAGACTTGTTTCGAGTCATGTCCGCGCCAATGCGACTGAAAATCATCAGTTGTCTATGTGATGGTGAGAAAAATGTCAGCTACCTGCTAAGCCAGATTGACACCACGCAGCCCAACATGTCGCAGCATCTGAGCACTTTGTATCAGGCAGGAATTTTGGGTAAACGGCGCGAAGGTGTGCAGATTTTTTACCGCATTGCCGATCAGCGCATCGTTGCCATTTGTGATGCAGTCTGTCATGAAGTAGTGCAGAAGGCGGAGTTCAAAGCCGTTTGAGATGGTCGGGCGGCTCAGCGGCCAGATCGCGAGCGCGATGATGCGCCACCGGTTCAAACGCTGTTCGGGTTTATACGGTGTTCTGCACGGTATTGATCGCGTTACATTTACATTAGATTTGACTGATAAATGTATTTGTTACCGAATACGCAGTTGTCTTCTACTTGTTTACCGCCTGCCACTTCAAGGAGATTCAGTGAAAATGATCAACAAAATATTTGCGGGCTCTGTCCTCGCCAGCCTGTCATTGTGGGCAAGTGCTGACGCACTGCAGGTACGCAGCATGGCTGCTTCGTGCGCCGGATGTCATGGGACGCATGGCATCGCTGAACAGGGCATGAAAAGCCTGGCCGGCGTGCCCAAAGAAGACACGCTGAAAAAGATGCTCGACTACAAGTCTGGCAAGGCTCCTGCGACCCTGATGCACCAGTTGTCCAAGGGTTACTCGGATGAGCAGATTGAGCAGTTGGCCAGTTATTTTGCAGCCTTGAAGAAATAAGGGAGAAACACATGGAACGTCGTCAATTTGTAAGAACTATGGGCGCTGGCTCTTTGCTGGGCGCTTTTGGAACGCTGGGTCTGTTGTCAGGGTGTGCCAGCACGGCGGGCGCCAATGGCCCCAAGGTGGTGGTTGTCGGCGGTGGATTTGGTGGCGCTACCGCAGCCAAATATGTGCGCATGTGGTCGGACTACGGCATTTCTGTCACGCTGGTCGAGCCCAATGCCTCGTTTGTGTCATGTCCTATGTCCAATCTGGTGCTCGGTGGTGTGAAGACCATGGCAGACATTACCTCGCCGTATGACGGGCTGGTCAAGCGTCATGGGGTCAATCTGGTGCGCGACATGGTCACCAGCATTGACCCAGACAAGCGCGTTGTCAAACTGGCGGGTGGCAGCGAGCTGCCCTATGACCGGCTGATTTTGTCGCCAGGCGTTGATTTCATGTGGGATGCACTGCCCGGAATGGCCGCCAGCGGTGCCAAAGACAAAGTTTTGCACGCCTGGAAAGCCGGCGCACAAACCTTGGCCTTGCGCAAGCAGCTTGAAGCGATGCCCGATGGCGGTGTGTTCGCAATTTCAATTCCGTTGGCACCGTACCGTTGCCCACCCGGCCCGTATGAGCGCGCTTGCCAGGTAGCCAATTACTTCAGTCAAGCCAAGCCCAAGTCCAAGGTGCTGATTCTGGATGCCAATGAAGATGTCACGTCCAAGGCCGCTCTTTTCAAGAAGGCGTGGAGCGATCGCTACCCAGGCATGGTTGAATACCGTCCCAAGCATGTTGCAACCGATGTGGATGCGGCTACCAACACCGTCAAGTTCGAGTTCAATGAGGATGTGAAGGCCAATGTGCTCAACGTGATTCCACCAATGCGGGCTGGCGAGATTGCGGTCAAGTCCGGTTTGGCAACGGCCAACAAGCGTTGGTGTGAGGTGGACTTTTTGACTTTCGAGTCCAAAGCTGCCAAAAATGTCCATGTGTTGGGCGACTCGATTCAGATCGCGCCAGGAATGCCCAAGTCAGGCCATATGGCCAACCAGCACGGCAAGACTTGTGCCGCTGCGGTGGTGGCTTTGTTGACCGGTAAGACCGTTAATGACTCGCCAATTTACAACAACACTTGCTACAGTTTTGTCAGTGCAGAAGATGTCGTCCATGTGGCCAGCGTACATACCTACGACCCGCAGAAAAAGACCATGGTGACCGTGGCAGGGTCGGGCGGTGTGTCCAAAGCAGCCAACGAACTTGAAGGTCAGTTTGCATTGGCTTGGGCGCGCGGAATCTGGGCCGATACATTAAACTAAATCCATGAAGTATTCGACGAAATTGGTGGTGGTGGCGGCGTTGGGCATGTTGGGACTGGGTTCTGCATGGGCCCAAGCTGACAAGGCTCGGGCCGCCAAGATTGTGGCTGGCTCGTGTTTCATGTGCCACGGTGAGGCAGGTGAGTCGTCCAGCGAGGTCTTTCCCAAGCTGGCTGGGCAGCATGCCGAGTACATCGCCAAGCAACTCGACAACTTCAAGATGGGCAAGCGAAAAAGCACGGCCATGGCAGACATGGCGAGCCGTCTCAAGCCCGATGAAATGCTGGCCATCGGCCAGTTTTTCGAGGCTAAGTCATCCCCCCCTGAAGCCATCAAGGATGCCGAGCTGGCAGGCGTTGGGCGCTACATCTTCAACAGTGGCAATAAGTTCAGTGGCGTGCCGGCTTGCGCCGGTTGCCATGGCAAGGATGGCTTGGGAACGGCCTCATTGCCGCGTCTTGCTGGCCAGTATGCGTCGTATGTGGAAATGCAGCTGAAGCTTTTCAGCAAGCGCGAGCGAACCAATGACAACGCTGTCATGCACTCCATTGTCAGCAACATGTCGCCACTTGAAATGGCGGCTGTCGCCGAGTACATCAGCGGCAAGTAAAGCAGGCAACAATCAGGGTGCCACTCCGTTCAGGCTGGGTGGCATTTTTGTTGGTGCGCTGGTATTGGGGGTGTCAATCAGGCGGTCTGCCACCCCTGCACCCACCCACATGCCTGCCAGGGCCAGCCAGGCCGTCAGCGCAAATATGGCACCGCCAGTAATGCCTGCACCGACTGCGCAGCCACCCGCCAGCATGGCACCAAAACCCATCATGATGGCACCAAAAATATAGCGACGCATGCTGTAGCCATCGTTGAAGCCTTCCAGTTTGAAGTCCTTGCCGATCCATGCGCCGGCAAATGAACCCAGCAACACGCCTGGAACCAGCCCAAAGTTGAATCCGATTTCTGGTGCGGGTGTGGACACCACACGCATCAACCATTCAGCAGAGGGACCGCTGAACGTCAAGCCTTGTACCGCCACTACTTGAAACGAATTGGTCGCTACCAAATAGGTAAAGCCCCAACCTGCTGCGACTGCCAGACCAGTGCCAATCCCGCCCACCCATTTCCAGAAACCCCAGCCGCTGCGTACCGCAAAGAACAAGGCGGCAAGCAGCCAGATCACGCCAAAGGCCAGGCCACCCCATGGGCCAACGCCTGTCAGCGCCAGCAGGTCACGAGAGGCTCCACCGTCAACCGTCCACCAGCCACTGATCGCCTCGCGCCAAGGTGCCAGTGCGCCCGCTAATGCAGCCTGCGCTGTTACGGCAAAGATCAGGCCTGAAAGTAGTGCGCGCAGATTGCCATTGGCGGCCAGAATCAGCAAGCGGCTGGCGCAGCCACGGGTCAGGACCATGCCCGCTCCAAACATCAGTCCACCGATCAGCGCGCCAGATATGCTTCCGGTTGCGGAAATCTGCCGTGCGGCACCCGCATCCATATGGTGTGTCAATATCAATACCTGCACACCAACCACAGCGGCCGAAAAGGTGAGCAGCCAGACAGAAATTTTTTCACCATATTTGCGGTGCCAAAACTCCAGTGTGGCAGCGCGCAAACAAAACTTGGAGCGTTGGGCAAAAAAACCAAACAACATACCGATCAACAACCCCCCCACGGCCAACACGGCCTTCTCGCCATAGGTTTCAATCACGCTTGCAAAGTTCATGGCTGTCCCGGTTATTTATATTTCGCTTATATTACACCCACAAAAAAATTTCTCAACATCAAATTCGGGAGACAAATTTGGAAAATAGCGATCGTTCGATGTTGCGTCGCCTGCTGCTTGCTGGCGGTGCCATCGGCGTTGTGGCGGGTGTGTTTCCATTGGCATGGGCGCAGCCGGTCAGCTTGCCTGTTCCCACGTCACTGCCCGATGAGTTGGCGCAGGCTTTGAAAAGGGGCAGCCCGCTCGTGGTTATGGCAACCCTGGACGGCTGCCCGTTTTGTAAAATTGCCCGGGAAAATTACCTCGCGCCGCTGCAACGTCAGCAGGGGTTGGTCATGGTGCAGATTGATATGCGCAGTCGTCAAATGGTACAGGACTTCAGCGGAACCAGCCAAACCCAGGAAGCCTTGATCAGGAGTTGGGGCATCAAGGTAGCACCCACAGTTCTGTTTTTTGGACGCGGTGGTGCCGAAGTGGCCGAGCGGCTGGTGGGCGGCTACATCCCCGATTTTTATGGCGCTTACCTGGATGAGCGAGTAAGGGTGGCGCGTGCGGCAGTTGACCATTGATTTAAAGAAGAACCATGATTCCCATTAAAACTGACTCGGCATGGCGTGGTACATCCGACTGTCGCACCTGTGGCATTCGAGAAATGGTGTTGTTTGCTGATTTGGGCGAACACGATTTCGCCAAGATTCATTCGCCCATTGATGATCTCGAATTTGAGCGTGGCGCAGCGCTGTACGACGAAGGCAGCCCGGCTGAGGGCATCTACACCCTGCGAAGTGGCATGGTTAAGCTGGTGCGTAGCACGCCCGACGGTCGTCAGCGCATTGTGCGGGTGCTCCGGTCCGGCGACGTGATCGGGCTGGAGGCGCTGGCGACGGCACGGTACGACTCTGAGGCGATTGCCTTGACTGCGGTCGCCGTGTGTCGCATTCCGCTGGATGTCATTCGAAAATTGTCCGTCAACAGCGTTCGCTTGCACAGTCAACTTATGCGCAAGTGGCAGCAAGCTTTGCGGGACGCGGATGACTGGCTCGCCAACTTGAATTTTGGTACTGCGCGTCAACGAGTGGGTAATCTGGTGCTGAAGATGCGCAGCCCAAGAGACAGCGAGATTTCCATGCTGTTCTCGCGTGAGGACATGGGGGCCATGCTGGATTTGAAGTTCGAAACCGTCAGCCGGGAGTTGAGTCGATTGGCGCGTGAGGGTGTCATCGAGCCCCTGGATAAACAAGGGCGCATTTATCGGATTTGCAAGCCCGCAGATCTGCAGTGCAACTGATATTGGCAATAGAAAGAGAGTGATTCATATGAAATACCTTGCTACCACTTTGATGCTGCTGTTTGCCGCGTCGGCATCCGCGCAGGGGGTGCCCGCCCTGTACGAGGGTGCTGACTTGAAGTTAGGTGAAAAGTTGATCGCCGACAACCACTGCACTGCCTGTCATCAGCGTCAGGTGGGCGGTGATGGCCATGCCATTTACCGACCTGCGGGTCGTGTCAATTCCCTGGGCGCGTTGCGGGGCATGGTCGAGGCCTGTAACCAACAATTGAACATAGGGCTGTTTCCCGACGAAGTGACTTCCATTTCGGCTGTGCTCAACCGTGATCATTACCGGTTCAAATGAGTGAAAACCCCAATGTCAAAACAAGTCCGTATCTTATATATTCGTCTATATAAATATACGGATTCAAAATGACAGTGTCGCAGGACCCCAAAATTCCAGTGTTTGCGTTGGAACGTGCTGCAGAAGTTTTTGCTGTGCTGGCTACGCCCATTCGATTGAAGATCATTGGGGAGCTGTGTGAGGGTGAGCAAAATGTGACGCAGTTGTTGGCGCAAATCGGGTCTTCCCAGCCTAATATGTCACGCCATTTGAGTGTGCTTCACCAAGCCGGTGTGGTGGCGAAGCGGCGCAGTGGGCAGCAAGTTTTTTATCGGATTGCAAACGATTCTGTTGTGCTGGTGTGCAAGGCGGTTTGCTCCCAGGTCGGTGAAGATATGACTTCAAATAGTCTGAAATTGACTGGCCAAGTTGGTGTGCGTTGCCCGACAGGTGATTGATCAAATGTCTTATAGGAGTGTTGTGAATGGAACTTAAGTTGAACTCAGGCAGGGTCCGCAAGGCACCTGAGAATTTTTTGAATCAGGATGGAATTAAAGCCGTTTTTGCCGAAGGGAAGAAGGGTCGGCGCGACTTTATTCGTAACGCCTTTGCCACTGCCGCCGCTGGCATGGCGGTACCCGCAGCCATGGCGCAAACCAACCCGGTTCCGACCGAGGGTGGTGACATCAACATTTTGCAATTGCCGGCGCACAGCGTCGGCTTGGGCCAAGGCGTGGCGCAAAACGATGGTTATGGCAAGCCTTCGCAATACGAATCCAATGTGCAGCGACGCCAAAGCCCTGGTCTGACTCAAACCACCCAGTCTTCGGTGTCGTTTGCGCCGCTGCAGTCGCTGTTTGGTATCGTGACACCCAGCGGGCTGCATTTCGAGCGGCATCATCAGGGCTGGTGGGACATTGATCCGTCCAAACATCGCTTGATGATCAACGGCATGGTCAAGTCCAACAAGGTGTTTACGCTGGACGAAATCATGCGTTTACCATCCGTGTCGCGCTTTCACTTCATCGAGTGCGGTGCCAACACGGCTGTTGATTGGGGCAACGTCGCGGTGCCCACGGTGCAATATACCCACGGTATGGTCTCGTGCAGCGAGTTCACCGGTGTGCCGCTGATCACGCTGCTGGAAATGGCAGGCGCTGATCTCAAGAATGGCAAGTTTGTATTGGCCGAAGGTGCCGATGGCTCATCCATGACGCGGACCATTCCCATGAGTCTGATCAAGTCGGGTGAGGTGTTTGTAGCCTATGGTCAAAACGGTGAGATGCTGCGACCTGAAAATGGCTATCCACTGCGCCTGGTGGTGCCAGGTGTTCAGGGTGTGAGTTGGGTCAAATACTTGCGCCGTATCGAGGTGGGTGACAAGCCTTATGCGTCCAAGGACGAGGCGGTTCACTATATTGATTTAATGCCCAGTGGTCTGCATCGCCAGTATTCCGGTTTGCAGGAGTGCAAGAGCGTGGTGACGACACCCTCCGGCGGCCAAGTGCTGCTGGACAAAGGCTTTTACAACATTACCGGCTTGGCCTGGACTGGCAAAGGCAAGATCAAGAAGGTGGATGTGACGGTGGATGGTGGCCGCAACTGGCGCACCGCACGGCTGGAAACTCCCGTATTGTCCAAGGCCCTGACACGCTTCAATCTGGACTGGGTCTGGGACGGCAAGCCCGCCATCATCCAAAGTCGGGCCACCGACGACACAGGCTTTGTGCAGCCCAATTACCAACAACTGCGTGACGTGCGCAGCACGCGTTCGATCTATCACAACAACGCCATTCAGTCATGGCTGGTACAGGAAAACGGCGAGGTGAAAAATGTTCAGGTTTCGTAAAGCAGTTTTAAGTGTGGCGCTGCTGGCGCTCACCGGTTTGGCGGGCGCGCAGGCAATATCCAAATATGCAGGCCTTGGCCGTGACGCCACACCCAAAGAGGTTGCAGCCTGGGATATTGATGTGCGGCCTGACTTCAAGGGCTTACCGGCTGGTTCGGGCAATGTGGCCAAAGGACAGGACATCTGGGAGGCCAAATGTGCCCAGTGCCATGGCTTTTTTGGTGAATCGGGCGAAGTTTTCAGTCCCATCATTGGGGGGGTGACGGCCAAGGACATCGAAACCGGGCGTGTCGCCAACCTGATTACACCGGGATTCCCGGGGCGCACCACGTTCATGAAGGTGGCAACTGTCTCAACGCTCTGGGATTTCATCAACCGCGCCATGCCATGGAACGAGCCCAAAACGCTCAGCACCAATGATGTCTATGCGGTGTTGGCTTTCATGTTGAACATTGCAGGCATCGTGCCGGAGAACTTTACGCTCGATGAAAAAACCATTCGTGACGTGCAGGCGCGCATGCCCAACCGCAATGGCATGACCACCAACCACGCGATGTGGTCTGGCAAGGAGTTCGGCGGTGCCAAGAAGCCTGACACGCAAAATGTGGCGTGCATGACAAATTGCGCAGCAGAGCCCAAGCTGGCATCATTTTTACCTGAATTCGCACGCAATGCGCATGGTAATTTGGCTGAGCAAAACCGTGCTGTAGGCGCTCAGCATGGTGCTGACACCACCGTGCCTGAGCCCAAGGCGGGTGAAAAAGTGGTTGCGGCACAGCCCAAGGCGCAAGCGCAGTCCGAGGCCAATGTCGATACGGGCAAGCCGGATGGTAAAAAAGCGCTTGCACTCATGCAAAAAAATGGGTGTCTGGTTTGCCATGGCATGACCAACAAGATCGTCGGCCCGGCTTACACCGAT
This sequence comes from Burkholderiales bacterium, assembly GCA_038328055.1. Lineage (GTDB taxonomy): Bacteria > Pseudomonadota > Gammaproteobacteria > Burkholderiales > Burkholderiaceae_C > Rhodoferax. Next base: position 360 of record JBBQLQ010000058.1, on the reverse strand, counting down.
GTGGTCAAAAAGCACACCGGCAAGGCCGATTACCTGGCTGCCAAGATCAAGTCCGGTGGTGTTGGTGTTTGGGGCCCGATTCCCATGCCGCCGCAAACCTTGAGTGATGCCGATGCCAAAATCATCGCTGCCTGGTTGGCCGCGGGCGCAGGCAAGTAGCTCGCCGTTATATTTTAAGATTGTCACTTTTTCAGCATGAACCAAACCAAGGAAATCTCTATGCAAACTCGTCGTGAGACACTTAAACACAGCGCTATGGTGGCTGGCCTGCTGGCTACCACGGGCCTGTTCCCACAACACGCTTTCGCCTACAGCAAAGCGGCTTTTGATGCCAAAACCATTGCCGATGCGCTCAAGGCA
>JBBQLQ010000057.1:0-19328 GCA_038328055.1 Burkholderiales bacterium | reverse complement strand
CGCCTGCGTACCCAAAAAGACAAGCAGGACTTGTGCTTATTTCTGTTGCCTATGCCATTTCAGGCCGCGGTCCTTGAGCGCTGCATCGCCCGTGTGAAGTCATTCAACCGAAGCGACCGAGCCAGTCTGTTTCGAGTCGACTCAACCGATGCTGATCCGTTTCGCACTCGGCCCAACACGCGAGTTGTTGCGTGCCCTGAGGAATACATTTACGCACCAAACTATTACAAGGATTTGTCGGGTAACAAGAACGGCAATTTGCGGCGCGCGGTCCAGCACATTCAGCGCCGGGACGATCTGGAAGTGCTCAACTACCAAGCCAGCGATGCAGTGTTTTGCAAACAAGTGCTCGAACATTGGGGCGACCAGCAGCGCAAAAAATATGGCAGTATGCTGTACGGTAGCTATACCGAGCGATGTCTGGAGCTCTATGATCAATTCCCACGCAGCGATCTTTTTGGAAAGGTCATCAAGTTAAACGGGGAAATATGCGCCTTCGGCTTTGCCGGTGAGATACGGAGTAACTTGGGCCATGTATTTATTGCGTACAGCAATCTCGAAATTGATGGACTCAACAGATTTTTGTGGTTTGAATTGTTACGTGGCATGGCGCATCTTGATTTTGTCAATGGCTCGCACGCCGATGATGCCCCAGGCCTAGCCTTTGCCAAGAAGTCGCTGCGGCCAGCCTATATGTCGCAGCCATATCAGGTGTATGCGGGATAGCCTTACAACGACAGCCACTGCTTTTTAATTTTGCTATTTTATTAATAGCTGTATCCGCATATTCCATAAGGGCTAAAGGCATAAAATGCACTCAATAATAAAGCGCAACGTTGAAGCGAATGGATCGCGTCTTCTCGATTGGGTTGCAATGGGCCGGTGGCTACTTTGCAGCCTTGCCATGTCCGTTTTTTTGTCTGCGCATGCTCGCCCCACTGATGCAGCAGCAGACCAGCGCGAGGTACTCCTCACCGCCATCATCCGCATCGACAACCGTGGGGAGACGTTTGTGCAAGACTATACGGTGCGCATCACTGTGCCGGTTGACCTGCCCCATCAACAGCAACTACTGGGCCTCTCGGTGCCGGGTCAAACCGATTTGGATTTGCACACACATCCCAATCAAGTAGATAAATTTTTGACTTTGCGCCTGCAAGTACCGTCCAAATCGGTGGCGGAGCAGCAGGTTCAGTACAAGGTTCGGCTGAGTCGCTTTGACTACCGACGCAAGCAAGGCAGCCCTTCCACAGACGGCAACGACAACTTCTTACGCGCCACAACTTTCGTGGAATCAGACTCACAAGAAATTCGCAGTTTGGCCGAAAATATTTCAACCAAATATGCAACCGCTGAAAGCCGCCTGCTCGCTGCATATCAATTGCCGCAACAGACTCTCAAGTACCGTCTGATTGAAAACCGCGGAGCCTTGTTTGCATTGCACAATGGTTTCGGGGATTGCACAGAATACGCGGCGCTGTTTGTTGCCCTCGCCCGTGCCATGGGGTATCCAGCCAGATTGACATCAGAATTCAATTTCTTGGAAGATAACTCGTTTGATCAGCCCAATCACCATGCAGCCGAGGTTTTTCTGAATGGTCAATGGGTGCCGGTGGATCCCAATCTGGGTGTCAACCCCAAATCCGAATACGGATTTGGTCGAACCGGCCTTTACAAAATTGTGCTCAAGAGGGATGGCAGCTGGGTTTGGGCTGCTTCAATTCGAGGCGTTTCCAAGCAATATCAGGAGAAAAACCTTAGCCTCACTGTGAGGTGGTTTGTGAAGATGTCTCCGTGAAGTGTGATCCAAAAAGTAATACAAGCAAAATAGCGAACGAACCGTCACATTTGCAACCCGCATTTAAGCCGCGTGCCGTAGTCATATCATTTCTTTGCAGTAATTGGAGACCTGATCATCATGGGTGTTATTAAAAAAATTCTCTATCGTGGTGAACCGCTTGGGCAGCCGCGTCATAAAAATCTTTTTTTGGATATGGAGGAAAACATTCATATCCATTACCGAGATCTACGCATTGAACTCAGTCGTGCCGAGTTTGAAGAAATTACCAGCATTTTCCAAAAACAATCCGCTGAGTTACTTGCTGTTATCAAGGAAAAAAATTATCAGGATGGAAAGCTTCCAAACGCCAATCAGGATGACGTTCGCATATGGACAGAATCTCGTCTGAAACACGAGGTTAAATACCATCCACAGCGCTTTTCTCTAGAGGAATGTGGTGACGGTTACCATTTTCATTATCGGAACTACAAACTGCTGATTGACCCGGGCGATTTTCGGGAAATTGTAAATTTGTTTCGCACGCTTGAAATTGACGCACCCTATGCCCAAACCCGTGACAGTGTTTTACAGTTGCTACATGATAACGACATTGATTTCATGATGGATGGCGGCAATGTTGCTGGCGAAGTTTTGGCAATTGCAGTGGCACAGCATCACTTACCAAAGGTTCGTGACATTTGTAAATACATAGGCCTAGTACAGGAGTCAAAGGGAGAGGACTGCATCTATTGCGGTCCTTCCGTCAAATTAATCGCAAAGCCAGACAGGCGATTCAGTTCTCTGGATTACAAGCGAATGCGCGGCGTGGCCAGCACTGAAGGGCTGATTAACTATCTTGCGGCCAACTCTGCACAAATGAAGGCCGTAGATATCAATCATGTCAAATGCCAAGTACTTGACCTGTACTACGCGCTAATTTCCGGAAAGGCTCTGAATGTTGACCTGGATCCGCAGATGTGGTTGATTGCGCCGCTGTCGAATCAGGTCATCTTTCCCTACAGCGCCAAGCTAGAACAAGGAAAAGCCAGGGGGGAGCTACTCTATCGAACTTGGGCGAACTTGTTGAGCAGGTTTCAACTGGGTTTTATTAAGCCGGAAAAACATATTTTTTCTAAATCATCGCAACTGGCACTGAAAACCAAGGTCGAACATGCCTTGCGTCAAGAGGTAGCGGCTTTTGCTGGTGTGCAGCGCATTTACACCATGGGATCATGGGGTCGCGCTGATATGGGACGGTACGCGGCACCTTTTGTACATGGCAAGTTGGCGAAGCTTGGATCAGACGTGGATATTCTTGTTGAGATGGATCCTGCCCGCGAATCTGATGTGCCAGCGCATTGGACGCTGCATCAGTTGGAAGCATCCAACCACTGCGCTGTTTATCATGCAACGGAAATTCCCGTGGATGGAGATTTTGCGCAATGGTTTGCGCAGTATCCCAATATTCCATTTACTCACCATTTGATTGATGTCTATGTTCATTTCCCATCCCATGGGTATGTCGAGGAAAAAGACGCGTTTTTAAAAAAATTCAGCGCTAAGATTTTCTATGACCGCGACCAAGATGGTATGGTTATCCATGAAGGGGAAGAGGAACGCATTGCCCAGCAATTACAAAAATACTATGAAATGCCCCAAGTCTCGGTTGAAAAAATGAAGGTTTCCACTGAAAACGCTTTATACAAGGTTTTCACGAAAACTCATGACTATGTTTTGAAGCTATTTAAAGCCGCAGGCAACTACAGCAATAGTCGCGTTCGTGAGCATGTGCAATACGAAGAACGCCTCATTAACCAACTCGGACAGCGTGGCGTTAAAACCGCATTGGTCATTTCACCCATTTCTGTGGGCGAAGTTACTATAGAAGGCTCGCCGGCACTGTTGTTCGAACGAATCCATGGTGTCATCAATCAGCGTCCCGAATATCCACTAGATCGCGTATGCGCTGCACTGGCCAATATTCATAATGCGCAACTGACGCAGCCGCTGGATTTGCCACATACCTTCGCTTTTGACGATCTGTGCATGATCTGGTTGCCACAATTTTCGAAATATCAAAACCGACTGGAGCTCGGAGACGAAGTGGCTGCATTATTTGTCCGCCTGGTGCCCCTGGTTGACAAATTCAACCCCGGCCCCTACCGCGAGATCATGAATGGGTCCAGCACGTTTATTCATCTGCATGGCGATGTGGCACCTAAAAACGTGATGATCAGTAACACTGGGCCGTCCGAGTTTTTTGATTTCAACAATGCTTATTTCGGCCCCCGAATCGTCGATGTAATTGATGGTGCGTTTGAATTTTCTTTGGCCGAAAAATACATCCATTTGGCAGACTTTTCGCGCTTTAGTGCCTTCATCAACCACTACGCAGCACATAGTCCCTTGACCACCCGTGAATGTGCGCGTTTGAAGGACTGGGTTGAACTGATTGGTTTGATCAAATTCCTCAAAGAAATCCGCGTCTTGCTGGAGCAACCCAATGTAGGCTTGCGCCGAAAGCGTGCGTTGGCCATTGCACACCATATGCTGGACGGATTCATTGCCTGATGTCTGTGCCGTGCTAATGCGCTACTGACAGCGAGCCTCGCTATTATGGACATATGGCACTTAAAGACCCCCCCGTTTCATTGACGCATCGCCCTTGGCTGGCCACTTTCAAGGTCTACCTGGAGCCGCCTACGCTGCGCATGCTGCTGCTGGGTTTTTCGGCCGGGTTGCCGCTGCTGCTGGTGCTGGGCACGCTGAGCTTTTGGCTGCGTGAGGCGGGTATTGACCGCACCACCATTGGCTACCTGAGCTGGGTCGGGCTGGCCTATGCCTTCAAGTGGGTCTGGGCACCGCTGGTAGACCGCCTGCCGATTCCGCTGCTGACCCGTGTGCTGGGGCGCAGGCGCAGCTGGCTGCTGCTGTCGCAACTGGCGATCATGTTGGGCTTGGTGGCCATGAGCTTTAACGACCCGCAGGTGGCCCTGACCCCGGTGGTGTGGGGTGCGTTGGCGGTGGCGTTTGGCTCGGCTACGCAAGACATTGCGCTGGACGCGTTTCGCATCGAGTCGGCCGATGTTGACCGGCAGGCGGCGATGGCCGCGTCGTATCAAACCGGCTACCGCCTGGCGATGATCTGGGCTGGTGCCGGTGTGCTGTGGGTGGCCGCGCGTGCGCAAGGGGCTGATGTGACGGGCTACCAGCATGGTGCCTGGCACACCGCCTACCTGGTGATGGCGGCCAGCATGTTGCTGGGGGTGGTGACGGTGCTGTTTTCGCCAGAACCACAACGCCTGCCGCTGCCACCGGCCAAAAACGCCGCAGAGTGGCTGCGCGGTGCGCTTATAGAACCGTTTGCCGATTTTTTGGGGCGCTATGGCGGGCAGGCGGCGCTTATTCTGGCGCTGATCGCCACCTACCGCATCAGCGATGTGGTGATGGGCATCATGGCCAATCCGTTTTATGTCGACATGGGCTACAGCAAGGACGAAGTGGCGGCGGTCACCAAGGTGTTTGGCGTGATCATGACGCTGGTGGGCGCGTTTGTCGGCGGTGTGCTGGCCATGCGCTTTGGTGTGATGCGGGTGCTGATGCTGGGTGCCGTGCTGAGCGCGGCCAGCAACCTGCTGTTTGCCGGACTGGCCACGCGTGGACATGATTTGACTGGGCTGGTGTTTGTGATCTCGGCCGATAACCTGGCCAGTGGCATTGCCTCGGCGGCCTTCATTGCCTACCTGTCGAGTCTGACCAATGTGAACTATTCGGCCACGCAGTATGCGCTGTTCAGTTCAATGATGCTGCTGCTGTCCAAGTTTCTGGCCGGCTATTCGGGCCGTTATGTGGACAGCTTTGGTTACCCACACTTCTTTGTGGCAACCGCCTTGCTGGGCCTGCCAGTGTTGCTGCTGGTGTGGCTGGCTTCAAGGATTAAATTGGCCTCTAGCCCTTTGAAATAGGGTGGGAATAGCTATATTATTTGTAGCATGTGAGCACTGGTTTACCTAACTTTACCGGGGCTTCAAGCGGTTGATGCGATCAAGCCCTAGACTGAGATCATGAACCAACACCTGTTGATGATCGAAGACGACGCGCGGCTGGCCAATATGGTGAGCGAATACCTGGGCCAGTCGGGCTATACCGTGGCGCAAGCCGGTGACGGGCAATCGGGCTTGGCCGCGCTGCAAGCCAGCGCACCTGGCCTGGTGATTCTGGACCTGATGCTGCCCGACATGGAAGGCCTGGAAGTGTGTCGGCGCATTCGCGCCTTGCCCGGTGCGCTGGCCAGCACGCCGGTGCTGATGCTGACCGCCAAGGGGGACGCGATGGACCGCATCATTGGCCTGGAAATGGGCGCGGATGACTACCTGCCAAAACCCTTTGAGCCGCGTGAGTTGTTGGCGCGCATTCGTGCCGTGCTGCGCCGCCATGGTGATGGTGCGCCCACCACTGCTGCAGCCAATCAGATGCACTTTGGCTCGCTGGAGATTGACCGCGACGCGCGTGCTGTCAGCGTGGCTGGGCAGGTGTGTGACTTGACTTCTTACCAGTTTGACTTGCTGGTGGCGCTGGCCGAGCGGGCTGGGCGGGTGCTCTCGCGTGACCAGATCATGGAAGCCGTTCGCGGACGCGAGTTGGACGCCTTTGACCGCTCGATTGACGTGCACATGGGCCGCATTCGCGCTGCCATTGAGTTGGATGCCAAGGCCCCCAAGCGCATCCTGACAGTGCGCGGTGTGGGCTACGTGTTTGCCCGGCAACAAGACTGATGTTCAACAAGCTTTATGTTCGCATCTGGCTTGCCGTGGTAATGGCGGTGGCGGTGCTGATCTTGCTGGTGGGCTGGGTCTGGCGGCTGGCCGCCGAGCCGCCGCTGCGCGATGTGGTGGTGCGCAATGAGGCCGGTCAGATCATTGGCCGGGGCCATCCGCGTATGTCACCGGATGAGGCGGGCGCAGCGGATGAGCGCCAATACCGTGGCCGCATGTACCGCTCTGTGCCACCGCCCACGCCGGTTGAAAGCAATGCCCCGGACGCGGTGGGCCCGGTGACTGAGCTTGAGCCCAACGACGCATCGGCGCGCCCGTCCGGCAACCCGGAGTTTGAGGTGCGCATGCGCGACGGCCAGACCATGCGCATGCACATGATGCGCGGGCCGCCGTCGTTCTGGAGCCGACCACCGTTTGGTTTTGCCTGGATGCTGGTGTGGGTGGGCATTGCCGTGGCGCTGGCCACTTACCCGATCGTGCGCAAGCTGACGCGCCGTCTGGAGCGCCTGCAAGACGGCGTGCAGCAGTGGGGCGCGGGTGATTTGTCGATTCGGGTGCCCGAGGTCGGCAGCGATGAGGTGGCTTTTTTGGCCAAGCGGTTCAACGCCGCTGCGCAACGTGTTGAGACGCTGGTCAAGTCGCATGAGGCGCTGCTGGCCTCGCAAAAGTCCTTGCTGGCCAACGCCTCCCATGAGTTGCGCTCGCCGCTGACGCGCATCCGCATGGGGCTGGAGCTGATGGGGCCGGCGGCCTCGCCTGCCTTCAAGAGCGAGATTTCGCGCAACATCAACGAGCTTGATTTGCTGATTGAAGAGATATTGCTGGCCAGTCGGCTTGATGCCCGTGAGGCCGATCTGGGCACGGTCGAGTCAATCGACCTGATTGGTTTGGCGGCCGAGGAGTGCGCCCGGGTGGATGCCGAGCTGGATGTGCAGGCGTTGGCTCTTGCATCCGCTTCAGGAGCGATTGCCAGCGAGCTGGCCGTGCCAGGCGTTGCCAAGCTGCTGCGCCGCGCGGTGCGCAATCTGCTGGAGAATGCACGGCGCTACGGTGCCGGTCAGATCACCCTGAGTCTGCGCCAGAGTGCCAGCCAGGTTGAAATCCGGGTCAGTGACCACGGCCCCGGCGTACCGCCTGAGCTGCGCAAACGTATTTTTGAGCCGTTTTACCGCCTGCCCGGTGCCACCGAGCGCGATGGTGGTGTCGGCTTGGGGCTGGCGCTGGTGAAGTCGATTGCCGAGCGGCACGGGGGCCGCGCTTTTTGCGAAAACGGGCCTGATGGCGGTGCCTGTTTTGTTGTTGAATTGCCACTGGTCGCACCTAAAGTCGGGTGACATAGCGAAAAACTGCTTTTTTTTTCAAAAATATCGCCTATCTCCCCCAAACGGGGGATACCCAAAAATAGTTGAGCCCGTTACATTCAGTTCTGCTGCTGTCACAGTGATGAAGCGAAAAACTTGAGATGAGGACTAAGCGCAAGTTTGTTTTTGAGACTTTCCAACGACGTTCCCCCCTGGGGAACTTTTACAAGCCACCTTCGGGTGGCTTTTTTTTAAGCTAAATCAGGCTGTAGCCCTTATGCGACAAGCGCGAATAGCTATAAAAGTTGTAGTACTTTGGTGGCGTTGATGTCATTCAGGCAACGCGTGTGGCCCAGCGGGCAGACGCGCTCGAAGCAGGGTGCACAGTCCAGCGGTGGCTGGTAGGTGGGATCGTTTTTAAGCCAAAGCACACTTGCCTGGTTGTTGAGCGGCGGCGTGTGCAGCGGGCTGCTGGAGCCAAAAATGGCCACTTGCCGCACGCCAAAACCGGCCGCCACATGCATCAGGCCAGAATCATTGCTGACCATGCCTTTGCTTGCAGCTATCACACACAGTGCTTGGGCCAGCGTGGTTTTTCCAGCCAGATTGAGGGTGTGCGCTGACGCAGTGACTGCGCCACCGTCCAGGCTAGTCTGCGCTATTTCTGCGCACAGATCAGCCTCTTTGCCCGAGCCCAGCAGCACCACCGGCAAATCGAGTTGCCGTGCCAGTTCCGCAAAGTGACTGGTCGGCCAGCGTTTGGCCGGGCCATATTCGGCACCCGGGGCCAGCACGTAGTAGCCACCGCGTTGCAGACCAAACTGGCGCAGCGTGGCATCGACATCAGCTTCTTTCAGGTGCAACTGCGGCCGGTCGTGGGCCGCGTCGGCCTCGCCACTGAGGGCTGAGTAAAACGCCACCATCGGTGGGCGCTGGTTTTTGGGCGGGTTTTTCAGCCGATGCGTCAGCAGCCCGACGCGGGCTTCACCCAGGTAGCCGACCCGCTTCGGGATGCGCGCCAAAAACGGCAGCAGCGCGCTTTTAAGGGAATTGGGGCAGATGTAGGCGGTATCAAACTGGCCATCGACCTGCTTGGCCAGGCGGCGGCGTTCGCGCAGCTGCAAACCGCCGTGAGCAAAGGGAAATTCAATCACCTCCGCCACCTGGGGCATGGCCCGGTAAACCGGTGCCACCCAGGGCAGTGCGCCAACCGTCAAGCGCTCACCATGGGCGTGTAGTCGGCGTAACAGCGGCTCGGTCATGACCGCATCGCCGATCCACTGCGGGGCGATGATGAGCGAGCGGCTTGGAATACTCAATTAATGGTGCGCAGCAAAGTGCTCGCCGGCCTTGAGTTGGTAGACCGTGCCGCAATACGGGCATTTGGCCTGGCCGGTGCTGGCCACGTCCAGGTAAACCTTGGGGTGGCTGTCCCACAGGGTCATGTGGGCCAGCGGGCTGGGGCAGAAGACACCGCCGGCCTGGTTGAGGTCTTTGGCGGCCAGCTCTACAGTTGAATTGCTCATGATATTTCAGACTTTCGTTAGCCAATGGGCGTAGTTGGGGTTGCGGCCATTGACGATGTCAAAAAACGCGCTCTGGATTTTTTCGGTGATCGGGCCGCGCGTGCCAACGTAATCAGCCTTGCCCAGCTCGATGCGGTCGAGCTCGCGAATCGGCGTGATCTCGGCGGCCGTGCCGCTGAAGAAGGCCTCGTCGCTGATGTAGACCTCGTCACGGGTGATGCGCTTTTGCACCACATCGAGCCCCAAATCCTTGCAAATGTGCAGCACGGTGTTGCGGGTGATGCCGTTCAATGCACCAGCCGACAAATCTGGCGTGTAGACCACGCCGTCTTTCACCACAAACAGGTTTTCGCCGGCACCTTCAGAGACAAAGCCGCTGGCATCGAGCAGCATGGCCTCGTCGTAGCCGTCGTCGGTGGCTTCCATGTTGGCCAGAATCGAGTTGGTGTAGTTGCTGACCGCCTTGGCCTGCGTCATGGTGATGTTGACATGGTGGCGGGTGTAGCTGCTGATCTTCACGCGAATGCCACGGCGCATGCCTTCTTCGCCCAGGTAGGCACCCCAGGGCCAGGCTGCCACCATCAGGTGAATGGTGTTGCCCTTGGGCGACACGCCGAGTTTTTTGTCGCCAATCCAGGTTAGCGGGCGAATGTAGCCCGATTCAAGCTTGTTTTCGCGGATCACCGCCTTTTGCGCCTCGTTCACGTCTTCTTTGGTGAACGGGATTTTCATGCGCAAAATCTTGGCGCTGTTAAACAGCCGTTCGGTGTGGTCTTCCAGGCGAAAAATTGCCGGGCCGTTGACCGTGTTGTAAGCGCGCACGCCTTCAAAAGCGCCGCAGCCGTAGTGCAAGGTGTGGCTCAGCACGTGAATCTTGGCATCGCGCCAATCCACCATCTGGCCGTCCATCCAGATTTTGCCGTCGCGGTCGGACATTGAAGCGGGTAAGGGGTTCATCGGTTGTTCCTTAAATCGCAGCCTTGCGCTGCAGGTCAAAACCGGTATTTTACGGGGCTGGCCTTACCCGGGCCAGCCCTGTTTTGCGTGCGCTTTCGCGCGAGGTGATCAGGCGAAGCTGTCGGCCATCAAGGCGTTGAACCAGGTGTTCATGTCCTTGAAGTTCTCGGAGCTCCAACCCACGGATGCCGCCACACCAGGCACAGCTGCGACTGCCATCTTGGCCGTCACCGGGTCGTACTGGTACACCGCCGTCAGCCACGACGCTTGTGTCATGGTGATGGTGGAATAGCAGGCCGAGTTGGTCACGGGTGCCGAATCAGGGGCCAAGCCAGCAAATGCCCGAACAATGGCATCAGCACACACTTTGGCTTCCTGGTTGGCAATATGACCTGCTTTGGGCTGGGTGGTGGCTGCCGCATCGCCAATGATGTGAATTTTTGGCGCTTTGGTGCTTTCGTAGGTCAAATGGTTGACGTTGGCAAAGCGGCCGTCTGCCGAATTGTTCAGCCCGGCAATAGCGATCAGTTTGCCAGCTTTTTGAAGTGGAATCAGGTTCACGACATCAGCTTTGTGATCGGTTGTGGCGCCCAATAGATCTTTGGTTGTCACTGTCATGACGCTGCTGACAGGGTCGACGTTGACAATCTCGGCATTGGGAATGTAAGTGATGTTGTGCATCGCAAAGGCTTTGCGGAAATTGTCGGCTTCCACCAGGATGTCGGTATTGGCATCGAGTACGGTCAGTCGTGCACCGGGCTTTTTCGCTTTCAGCCAGTCGCCAATCAGGCAGGCGCGCTCGTACGGACCGGGGGGGCAACGGTAAGGGCCTTTGGGAATTGTCAAGATCACTTTTCCGCTGGCTGGCAAGGCAGCGAGTTGGCTGGCCAACAGCGTGGTTTGCGAACCGGCTTTCCAGGCATGTGGCATGCGGGTTGAGGTGCCAAGACCAGGAACATCTTCAAAATCAATGCCGGGTGCCATCACGATCCGGTCGGCGGAGAGGATAGATCCGTTGGCCAATTTGACTTTTACGTTTACCGTGTCAATTTCAGTGACATCGCCTTTGACGACCGTGACACCGTAGGTCGAGGTTAGCTTGCTGTAGTTGTAGGTCAGGCTGGACATGGTGCGCTGGCCTGACAGCACCAGTGAGCTCATGATGTTGGAGACGTAGCTGGTTTCGCGCTCGATCAGCGTCACGGCGATGTTGTCGCCCCACAGGCGCAAATACTTGGCCACAGTGGCACCGGCCATGCCGCCGCCGATCACGATCACCCGGGATTTGGGCGTGGTCGTGGTGGGGGCCGGTGCAGGTGTCGGCTTTGGGCGGGGCTTAGTGTCACGCTCGCCAGAATACTTGCTGCGCTTTTCGTCGTCAGCCCACGCAAAGGGTGAGGCCGCTGCCAGCAAAATGCCGCTGGTTGACAGTAAATAACGTCTATCCATGATGAAGCTCCAGTGATTTTTGTTGGGGTTAGCGCTGTGTGGACAGCCAGCTTGAAAGCGAGAGCAATTGGGCATCGGTAAAGCCCATGGCGTGCTTGGCCATGATGCCGTTGCCTTCTTTGCCGGACTGGAACTCCTTCAAATCTTTGTAAATTTCACTTGAGGATTTGCCTGCCAGTGTGTCAAAGCCCGGCCCTTTGCCGTTGGTGCCGTGGCACTGGAAGCAGTTGGATGCCAGCAGGCGCCCAGCAGGTGGCGCGGTCTGGGCTTGTGCGCCCAGACTAAGCCCCAAGGTGCAGACGACGGTGCCGACTGCAGTTCGAAGGAGAGTAGTCATCATTAACCTTTCTTGTGTTGTGGAATTCGCGCAGTGTTTCATCAAATGTTGTTGTTGTCTGTGTCGTTTTGTAAGTAGAAGTAAACGGCGCTGGGTGGATTCGATGCTCAGCCAAGCGCAGGCCAGCGCACTGTCACGCACAGGCCGCCCAGCAGCTCTGAGCGGCGCACCTCCAGCTGCGCGCCATACACCGCCGCAATGCGCCGCACAATCGACCAGCCCAGGCCGCTGCCGGTTTGCCCGGAACCCAGTACGCGGTAAAAACGCTCACCCAAGCGGGCCATTTCCGCTTCGCTGAGGCCGGGGCCGCTGTCGTCCACCTGCAACACCACGTGCTTGCCCAGGGTGCTGACCGACAGGCTCACTTTGGCACCGTTGGGGCTATAGCGCAATGCGTTGTCTAGCAGGTTGCGAATCAGCACGCCGGTGAGCATGTCGTCTGCTGCTACGGCGCAGGCCGCGGGTGCATCCAGCGCCAAGACCTGATCGCGCCCCAATGCTGTCATGGCCAGGCCGGCGGCGATGCGCTGGGTGATGGCTGACACGTTGACAATGCCCTCGGGTGCGCCTTCGTTGGAGGTTTCGAGCCTGGACAGCGTCAGCAGCTGTTCCACCAGGTGAGTGGCGCGGTCACAGCCTTCCAGGGTGTAGCGCAGCGACCGGTCGCGCTGGACATCGTCGCTGCCGGCACCCAGCGCCACCTGAGCCTGGGTGCGAATGGCGGCTATCGGCGTGCGCAGCTCATGGGCGGCATCGGCGGTAAAGCGACGCTCGGACGCGACCATGTTGCCAATGCGTTCAAACAGGGCGTTGAGTGACTGCACCACCGGCTCAATTTCCGACGGCAAATTACCCAGCACCACCGGCTCGAGGGCTTGCGGCTGGCGCTGTGTGAGCGCCTGGCTGAGCTCACGCAGCGGTGCCAGGCCGTTGCGTACCGCCAGCCAGCCCACCACCGCCAGCAGCGGCAGCGCGTACATCAGTGGCATCAGCACGCCCTTCAAAACCGCCCACAGGATTGACTTGCGGGAGCTGGTCTGCTCCCCAACAAAGACCTGCACGTCACCTTCATTGCCTTGCGCTCCAAACACGCGCCACTCGGTGTTGTCGGGCAACCGCACGGTGGCAAAGCCACGCATTTTGGGTGACAGCGGCGCGCTGCCCGCGTTGGCTGATCGCAGGGTAATTTGACCTTCATGAAACACCTGAAACGCTACGGTAGGGGCGTACTTGTGCAGGATCGGCGCGTCTTCAACAGCTTTGTCATCGTCGCGGTGACCGGCCGCGTCGACCAGGTCATTGGCGTGGCCGGTTTGCTGCACCACCAACAGTGCCGCTGATTGCGCCAGGTGGCCGTCCAGCAGTTCATCAAGCTCGTGGCTGGCATCGACCCAGGTCAGCGCGGCGGCCCCCAGCCACACTCCCGTGATCAGCAGCAACAGCAGGGCCAGCAAGCGCGCTTGCAGCGATTTGAGTTGGGGCAGCAGCGTCATGAAAGCGGGCCTTCAGGATTCGCTCTTGGGGTGAAACAGGGTATAGCCAATGCCCCGCACAGTCTGGATCACGTTGGCATGGAGTTTTTTGCGCAGGTGGTGAATGTGCACCTCCACCGCATTGCTTTCCACCTCGTAGCCCCAGCTGTAGAGTTGCTGCTCAAGTTGCTCCCGAGACATGACTCGGCCCACATTGAGCATCAGCGCGTGCAGCAGGTCATATTCGCGGGTGGACAGGGCCACGGGCTGGGCATCAATCGTCACGGTGCGCGCCGACGGGTTCATCTGCAAGTTGCCGCAGGTCAGCAGGTCTTGTGTCTGACCATGGGCGCGGCGCACCAGCGAACGCAGGCGCGCACCCAACTCAAATAAATCGACTGGCTTGAGTACATAGTCATCGGCACCCAGGTCGAGCCCTTTGATGCGGTCGGGTACAGCATCGCGCGCGGTCAGCACCAACACGGGCGTGCTGACCTTCTGGGCGCGCAGACTCTGCAACACGTCCAGGCCATCTTTTTTCGGCAGGCCCAAATCGAGTACCGCAGCCTGGTAGTCGCCACTGGCGATTTCGCGCTCGGCGGCCATGCCGTCACGCACCCAGTCGACCTGGAAGCCTTGTTGGCGCAGCCCGGCGCGCAGCCCGTCGCCCAGCATGGGGTCATCTTCAGCCAGCAAAATCCGCATGAGGCTCCTCAAGGTTTTGTGATGCGCCAGTGCGCAAGATAATTTGCACTGCGCGTGACGGCTAATGTATTGCCAGCGGATTAAGCATTTCTTAACGGATGTGCCGTTTTGGTCCTTGTACCGTGCTGCCGAACTGGTGGGCTTCGCGGTATGCTGACAACCATGGCCGGATGGTCGGGCCAGTTTTTCAGGAGAAAAGTCATGATGTCATATTCGAAATTCAAACCGCGTGCCCTTGCGCTGATGCTGGGCGCATTGATGAGTTTGGCCAGTATTGGGGCCTCGGCACAAACTTCCTGGTCGTCAAACCCGCAAAACGACACCAGCCCAAAAACGGCCAAGGCGCGCTTTGAGGCCGACAAAAAGCTCTGCGCCGATGAAGCGTCGCCCGAGGCCCGCCTGCAATGCCGTCGTGATGCCCAAACGGTTTACGACAAGGCCTTGGCGGCTGACAAAGCCAGCAAGGGCATCTACCAAACCAACCATGCGGCGTGCACCGATTGCGGTCATGTGACAGACGTTAAGGTCGTTGAAAAAGCTGGCGACAGTAACGCTGTGGGTCTGATTGCCGGCGGTGTTGCAGGCGCGGTGCTGGGGCGCCAGGTGGGCGGCGGTCTGGGCAAAGACCTGGCCACCATTGCCGGCGCAGCTGGGGGCGCGTATGCCGGCAAAAAAGTTCAGGAAAATATGAACACCCAAAAGGTCTGGGTCGTGAGCGTGAAGTACACCAACGGTAGCAGTGCCAACTTTGAATTTGCCAACGACCCTGGCTTGAAAGTGGGCGATGCGGTGAAGAAATCAGACGAAACGCTGGTGCGCAACTAACATTTTGCGGGACAGACCGCAGTCACGCGTGGCAAGCTCTGCCCTCAACGTCTCAAGAATTTAGCCCAAGCCCCGCACCACCTCCATCGCCTGCTCAACGCGCTCTACGGCGTGGATGGTCAGGCCTTCGAAGTCTTTGGATTTGAGGTTTTTGGGCAAGTTTGCCTTGGGCACCACCGCCACGGAAAAACCCAGCTTGGCGGCTTCTTTCAGCCGCTCTTGTCCGCGTGGGGCCGGGCGCACCTCCCCCGCCAAACCGACTTCGCCAAAAGCAAAAAAGCCCTTGGGTAGCGGCTTGCCGCGCAGGGACGAGGTAATGGCCAGCAACACTGCCAAGTCGGCCGCCGGCTCGCTGATGCGCACGCCCCCCACGGCGTTAACGAATACGTCCTGGTCCATGCAGGCCACGCCAGCGTGCCGGTGCAGCACCGCCAGCAGCATGGCCAGGCGGTCTTTGTCCAGGCCGACGCTCAGGCGCCGGGGGCTCGGGCCGCCGCTGTCGACCAGCGCCTGAATCTCCACCAGCATCGGGCGCGTGCCCTCCAGTGTGACCATGACGCAGCTGCCCGGCACCGGCTCGGCATGCTGGCTCAAAAAGATGGCGCTCGGGTTGCTCACGCCCTTCAGGCCCTTTTCGGTCATGGCAAACACGCCAATCTCGTTGACGGCACCAAAGCGGTTCTTGATGGCACGCACCAATCGAAAACTGCTGTGCGTGTCGCCTTCAAAGTACAGCACGGTATCAACCATGTGCTCCAGCACGCGCGGGCCGGCCAGGGCGCCTTCTTTGGTGACGTGGCCTACCAGCACAATGCAAACGCCACTGGCTTTGGCCGCGCGCGTCAGGTGGGCGGCGCACTCGCGCACCTGCGCTACGCTGCCCGGTGCCGAAGTGAGTTGCTCGGAGTAGACGGTTTGAATCGAGTCGATGACAGCAATGTCGGGTTGGGTCGCATCCAGTGTGGCGAGTATTTTTTCCAAACCGATTTCAGCCATCACCCGTACCTGCGAGCCATCCAGCCCCAGGCGACGCGCGCGCAGCGCCACCTGCGCTCCGCTTTCTTCGCCGGTGACATACAGGGTTTTCTGGCCGCTGCGCTGCAGCGAGTCCAATGCTTGCAGCAACAGGGTGGACTTGCCAATACCGGGGTCACCGCCGATCAGCACCACGCCGCCTTCAACCATGCCGCCGCCCAGCACGCGGTCGAGTTCGTCATGGCCGGTGGGGGTGCGGGCAAAGTCGGTGGCCTCAATGTCGCCCAAAATGGTGACTTCGGCGGTTTTGGCCAGCGAGGCAAAGCGGTTTTTGGTGGGAGCGCTGCTCGGTTCGGCAATCGATTCAATCAGCGTGTTCCAGGCATGGCAACTGGGGCACTTGCCCAGCCATTTGGGGCTGGTGCCGCCGCAATCCGAGCAAACGTAATGGGTTTTTGGTGTGGCCATGGCGGTGATGATACTGGATAAAAACCCAGATTATTGCGCTATGCCAGGCGGCTGGCTTACCACTGCACCCGGGTAATGTCGCCCGAGTTGCTGGCCACCACGACCTGATGTCCGGGCAATGGCAGCACGGTGGGGCGCAGGTCATGGGCAAACGCCACGCGCTGCACCTCTTTACCTTCGCTCAACGCCAGCACATGCAGCACCTGGTTCATGTCCAGGCAATACAGGTGGCCCTCGAACGTGACCAACTCCGCCATCATCGGGCCCCAGTTGGCTGCGCTGTTGCCGTAGCGGGTGGTCTGGTGGCGCCAGCGCACCCGGCCATTGGCAATGTCAATCGCATAGACCCAGCCGGTGGGTGACCACAGGTAAGCGGTGTCGCCCGCCACATGGTGCGAGTTGATGAAATTGCCAGCCTTGAACTTCCACAAAATCTTGCCGGTGGCAACCGAAATACCGTACAGCAGCTCGGTGTAGGTGCCAGCCACCAGCGTGTCGCCGCTCACATACAGCTGGCGCGTGTATTGCCACTCTTTGCTGTCGTCAAGCTGCCATTTGAGCTTGCCATCGGCTGCGTTCAAGGCATACAGTAAACCGTTGCCCGGGCCAAACAGCACTGTGTCGCCCGCCACCACCGGCGCGTAAGACGACAAGGTGTCAGGTGTTCCGGCAAAGCGCCAGATGACGCTGCCGTCCAGGTTGTTGAGCGCCAGTAACTCGTGGCCGTCACCGACATAGGTGCGCTGGGGTGTGACAAAGGGCACACCCATCTGGACGTGCGCCTTATGCAGCCATTGCGCTTTGCCATCGGCCACACGCCAGGCACCGAGTTCTTGAAGCCCTCCGGAAAGCACCGACCCGCCAGCAGCGCGCGGTTTGAAGACCGCCTCGCTGCTCAAGCCGTGGGGCACGTTCCAGATGATGGGCTCAATGCGCGGATAAATCAGGCCAATGGTTTTGTCGCCGGAGAAGAAGATTTGTTCATCGACGCGCGTCAAAGGGGCAAGCTGGCTGTTGCCGCTTTTCCAGCGGCGCAGTTCAATGGGGTTTTGACCTGCTGCAGAAGCAACAAAGGCGGGCAAAAGCCCACCTGCTGCGAGCGCCGCCAAGACCTGGCGGCGCGACAAGTTCTCTGAACCTGTCAATCGCACTTGGCCCCTTGCTTGATCCAGGTGCTCAGGATGGTGGTGTTTGGATGGTCGCGTGCTTCAGCCGGGCTGATGCCGGGCGGCATGCGGTCTTCAGCCAAATGCTGCCAGACAAAGCTCTTTTCCGGGCTGCCGGGGATGATCACTTTGGTGGATTTATCCACGCCTTTGGCCACAGAATCAGCCCCCAGCATGATGCCGGCGTGGGTCGACATGTTCAGCTCATGAAAGCTGGGGGGTTCCTGGTTGGACATGTGGCAGGCCGTGCACGCCGGTGAATTCGGGCCGAAGGCGTTCGGGGTTTTGAACAGCGGTTGCACATTTTTATTGAAGTTGTCGTCGTTCTTGGCACCGTCAACAATCCACTGCTTCACCAGCATGTGGTTGGGGGTGAAAGTGGAGTTCTCAAAACCCATGCCCAGCGGCATGCGGTTGTTGCGCAGGCGGCGAATCAACACATCACGCTTTGGGTCAACCCCTGGGGTGAAAACCGTGTGTTTGGGTTTTTCGGTAGCGCCTTCAATCATGCCCTTGCAGGTCGACAGGTCCAGACCACGGTAGCTCTTGCTCGGGTCATTGGAGCTATGGCACACGGTGCAGGCGACACCCGGGCCAAAGGCGTTGGGTGTGTTCATCAGGTTGTTGATGTACTTGTAGGTGATGGGAATGCTGCGCTTGATGATCAGTTCTTGCACCACGTGGTCTGCGGCACCACTCTCATTGATTTTGCCTTCCTTCATGTCGTGAATGAATTGCTCGGCGATGGTGCGTACTTTGGCCTGCTCCGTAGCAAAGCTGTTGCCAGTAAAAGCAAAGCCCAGAGCTGTAGCAACACAGCCCACTTTGGCGATCATGACCAATCGGCGCTGAGTAGAAAGAGTAAACGTCATCGGGAGTCTCCTTTTGATTTGATAAAACACAAATCAATCTTAGGAGGGTTGACGAATAAGGCAAGTAGGGGTTTTCGCCACAAGAGTTACAAAAACACACAATTTTTAGCGTTTTTTTGCCGTTCTGACACTTTTGTTGGGTGTCACTTCCCGTTGGCAGTCACGCGCACTGAGTGCGTCTGGAAGGTGGGCTTGCTGGTCAGGTTACTAATTGGCGCTGGCCAGCATTGGGCGGGTGGTGTCAGCCGCTGGTGCTGCGACAGTGATGCGACCAAACCCGCGGCTGGCCAGTTCGTTGCGCAAAGCTTGCGCGTAGGCTTGGTCTTTGGCCTGGCCGCTGCGCCGGTATTGGGCATCGGCGGCTTGCGTCATTTGCATCAACGTGGCGATCTGGTGGGTCATGGTCGGGGCGGCTTGGTTGACACTGGCGACTTGAATCACCTTGGCCGGTGCGGTGGCATTTACATCGGCGGCGAGCGCCTGGGTGGCACCAATAGAGGCAGTCAGCATGATCAAAAGCGTGGCGGTGTGGTTCATGGCAGGGCTCCTAAGCAGGAAATTCGTAACGGGTAGCTTCGATGGGGTTCTAAGATCAGACTTCCTGATGCGTATAGGCACAATTTGCTTTTTTCAGGAATAGGACTGGCACTTGTAGGAGCGGCGGCAGCCGCGAATTCGGGCTTGCCAGCCCTCCCACAAAGTCACAACCAGGCTTTCACC
>JBBQLQ010000056.1:0-19538 GCA_038328055.1 Burkholderiales bacterium | reverse complement strand
CGGCACCATCTCGCGACAGCATTCCAAAGCGGCGTTAGTTGGTCGACCAAAGACCGCTGTACGTCGGCTTGTTGCCCTCCAAAACGTGTCGTGTGTCGTGTTGATTTTGCGTTTGAGAGGCACAGGGACTAGGACCGCTTTCGCAGCACAGCGGCTGCAGGCGGTCAAACCGCCACGGTCAGCAATGGGCACTTTGTGTAAATTCACGACATCAAGTTGGCAGTCAGCGCGTTGCCAGTGGTCTGGTGTTGCTTAAACCTAGATTCCTCAGTTGACCGCGCATTTCTTTCAGTAAGTTCGCATGAACATTCGCTTTTTCAGCGTTGATCGACTTCACCTTTTGGGTCACAGCGCTACGCATCCGATTGAGCCGCCAGGACCGTGCCTGGGGGCGTTGATCCTCCTCGAAGGCAGGAGCCTTCAGCGTCGTCTCTCCTACCCAGACACGGTTCTGACAACCCACTCGGGCGCGTCCAACTGAGGAATCTAGGTTAAACCGCCGAGGGCGGAAACCTTGGGCAGAACATCGCCGCACTTGTTGACGATTTAAATTGCGCGCAATACCGATCAACTCACCAATTGGCTTCGCGCTCCGGCGTGGCACTGATTTTATGAATCGACAGGTCAGCTCCGTCGTATTCCTCTTCCTGGCTCAGGCGCAGGCCCAAGGTGATTTTGAGCACCCCGTACACCAGCACGCTACCCGCCACTGCCCAGGCCACCCCCATCGCTGTGCCGATGAGTTGTGCGCCCATTGATACGCCACCCAGCCCGCCCAGCGCTTTGCTGCCAAAAATACCGGCTGCAAGGCCGCCCCAGGTGCCGCACAAGCCATGCAGTGGCCAGACCCCCAGCACGTCGTCAATCTTCCACTTGTTTTGCGTCAAGGTGAACATCGTCACAAACAGCGCACCAGCCACTGCGCCTACCACCAGTGCACCTAGTGGGTGCATCAAATCCGAGCCAGCGCATACCGCCACCAAGCCGGCCAGAGGGCCGTTGTGCACAAAACCAGGGTCATTTTTGCCTGCCACCAGCGCCGCCAGCGTGCCGCCGACCATCGCCATCAATGAGTTGACGGCCACCAGGCCGGAGATTTTGTCCAACGTTTGCGCGCTCATCACGTTAAAACCAAACCAGCCGACGGTCAAAATCCAGGCACCAAGCGCCAGAAACGGGATGCTGCTTGGGGGGTGGGCCGATATGCCGCCGTCCTTGCGGTAGCGGTTGGCGCGTGCGCCCAGCAGCACAACAGCGGGCAAGGCAATCCAGCCGCCCACCGCATGCACCACGACGCTGCCAGCAAAGTCGTGAAACTCGGCACCGGTCAGGCTTTTGAGCCAGGCTTGCACACCAAAATGCTGGTTCCAGGCGATGCCTTCAAAAAATGGGTAAATGAACCCTACGATGACCGCAGTGGCAATCAGTTGCGGCCAAAAACGGGCGCGCTCGGCAATGCCGCCGGAGATGATCGCCGGAATGGCCGCTGCAAAGGTCAGCAAGAAGAAAAATTTGACCAACTCATAGCCATTTTTCGCGGCCAGCTGCTCAGCGCCTACGAAGAAATGCGTGCCATACGCGACACCGTAGCCCACCAAAAAATACACCACGGTCGAGATCGAAAAGTCCACCAGAATTTTCACCAGTGCGTTGACCTGGTTCTTGCGCCGCACGGTGCCGAGTTCCAGAAACGCAAAACCGGCGTGCATCGCCAGCACCATGATGCCGCCGAGCAGAATGAACAAGGCATCTGCGCCCTGTTTGAGTGCGTCCATGAGAACCTCTTGGGATGAAATGAGTTGAATTGGTGCGTTTTGAGCGCTTGTCAAAGAAATGCACCGCTAATAAGCAAAAAACGCGCCAAAGTAGCACACGTCCTTCTCAGGTAGCATCTAACCTATGGAAGCATTTTTGGTATCAACTGGCATCGTCGCCTTGGCCGAAATGGGCGACAAAACCCAACTGTTAGCACTCATTCTGGCGGCACGATTTCGCCAGCCCTGGCCGATCGTCTGGGGTATTTTTGTCGCCACCATCGCCAATCATGCTTTGGCTGGCGCAGCCGGTGCCTGGGTCACGACGGTTTTGGGAGCAGATGTGTTGCGCTGGGTGCTCGGCACGTCCTTCATCGCCATGGCCGTGTGGATGCTGATTCCGGACAAGATGAACGATGACGACACTCCGTCCAAGCCCCGTTTCGGCGTGTTCGGCACCACCGTGGTGGCGTTTTTCCTGGCGGAAATGGGCGACAAGACGCAGATCGCCACCGTCATGCTGGCCGCGAAGTACCAAGCCTATTACTGGGTGGTGGCAGGCACCACGCTGGGCATGATGCTGGCCAATGCGCCGGTGGTCTGGCTGGGCGAGCGCATGACCCGGTTGGTGCCGCTGCGGGTGGTGCACATTGTTTCAGCGCTGATTTTCATGGGCTTGGGTGTGTGGGCGCTGCTCGGGCAGTTCTGAATACAACCAGGTTGCTTTTCAAATTTGATAGCACTCTGCGCATATAAACAAAGGGCTAGAGCACTATTTATCTTATATTTTCTTGTCGCGCAGCCTGTCGCCCGCGCTGCATGTTCAGCGGGATCAACAGCAGCAGCCCAATGACAAACAATACCGAGGTGCTCAGGATGGCGGTGCGTTGGTCACCATTGGTCAGCCAGGTGAGGGCACCGTAGCTCAGCGGCCCAAAAATGCTCGCCAGCCGGATGGCAAAAGTCCATAGACCATAAAACTCGGCAATCTGGCGCGGCGGTGCCAGCACGCCAGCCATGGCCCGCCCAGCCGACTGGCTGCTGCCCATACAAATGCCGGCAATCACGGCGGCATACCAGAAATCGCCCTTGGTCTGGCTCAGCGCGGCAATCACGCAGGTGGCTATCCAGCCCACCAGCGTGATGGCCAAGGCGAGTTTGTGACCGATGCGATCTTGCAGGTAACCCCACGCAAAGGCCCCGGCCATGGCGGCCAGATTGAGCACGAAGATCAGCACCATGGTTTCCTGCTGAACAAAACCGATCACCTGCTCGGCATAAATGGCGGCCAAGGCAATCGCCACCGCCACGCCGGCCTGGTAAAAGACTGCGCAGGCCAGTAGCCACATGAAATCCTCGTAACGGCGGGCTTGCCGCAAGGTGGCTTGCAAACGCTGCCAGGATGCGCGAAAACCACCCTTGTCCAATGCCAGCAAACTGGGCTGGGCTCGCTCCTTGAGCAGCGTAAAAGTCACCAGTGAAGCTGACCCGTAAATGGCGGCGGTGATCAACATCGTGATGGGCACAAACTGCGCCGCAGCAATGCCCTGGCCCTGCGCCCAAAGCACGTAGGCCAGGCACAAACCCAAAGCCAGCATGCCACCCAGATAGCCAAAGCCCCAGCCCCAGCCGCTGACCCGGCCCATGGATTGGCTGCGCGCCAGTTCCGGCAGAAACGCCGCCGTCAGCGACTCGCCAAATGAGTAAAAGCTGTTGGAAATTACGATCAGCACCATTGCCAGGGCCACCTGCCCGGGTCCGATCAGGGCCAGCGCTGCGGTAGATACCACGCAGCCGGCAGTGACAATCATCAGCAAGCGCTTTTTGGCTGCCCGCAGATCGGCATAAGCCCCCAGGCTGGGCATGGTCAGCATCACGATGGCATGTGACACGCTGAGCGCGGCCGTCCATGCCAAGGTGGCCCACGGGGCACCTTGCGCGATACCGCCAACAAAATACGCGGCAAACACAGCGGTAATGACGACGGTGGTGTAGCCCGAGTTGGCAAAGTCGTACATGGCCCAGCCAAATATCTCGCGCTTGCGCACGCCGGGGTTGAGGTTATCTTGCGAAAAAATTGCCATATTCGTCGTCTTGCCGATGTTAAAAAGTTTCGCCGTCACGCGCAGTTTGCGCGTCCGAGCCGATGGCCCCAATGCGCACCAACCAATCGCGCAGCTCATCGAAAACCTGCTGCCGGGGCACATTGCCTGACAGCACCAGGTCATGCACACCATCGGCAATGGCGATCACTTCAATGTGCCGCCCCAGCCGCGGTGCCAGGCGCTGCATGTCGGCGACATCGAGCACGATATCGGTCACCATGGCTGCCTCATCCCATTGCGTGGGCCAGGCGCTGTGCTGTGCATGCATCAGCAAAACCGGGCAGGCAATGGACAAACCGCACGCCACTTCGCCCTGCGCGCGGTGGACGGCGTTGAACCAACCGGCATACACCGCAAACCCTTCAAGCGGTTTCCATTGGGTGTTGTAGCGCCAGTGGCCGTGGTGGTCGGCATGCAGGCTTTGCCCGTAGACCGAGGGCGGCGACGGAATCACCAGCCCGGGAAACCATCGGCCCACGGCGGCCACCAGGGGCTCCAGATAGCGTTCTTGCCAGGCGGGCAGGTTCATGTCGAGGAAGGGGCTGTTCAGGAACACCGCATTCACAGCCGATCGCATTGTTCCGCGGTGTGCGTGCAGTGCGGCTACCAGCCCACCGGTAGAGTGCCCATTCACCAGCAGCCAGTCGATTTTTTCGGCTTGTTGCAAGCAAGCGATCGCCACATCCATATCCTGCAAATACTCATCGATGTCGCGGGTGAAATTGGGCCGTTGGTGCGAGCGCATGGATCGGCCGTGGCGGCGCAAGTCCAGCGCGTAAAAGTGCAAGCCCACGCTGTTGTAAAAGTCGGCTAGGTGGGTCTGAAAGAAATAGTCCACATAGCCATGCACATACAAAACCGCTTTGGATGTGGGCTGCGGGCAGCGCCGGCGCACCAGCACCAGGTCGACCGGGCCGTCGGGTGCAGTCAATCCGCTCAGCGTGGTTTGTTCAAAGCCCGCCAGCACGTCAGCGCTCCAGAGTGTCGGGTTCATTGTTGTCCAAGGTAGGTTAGGGCCGCCATGGCGTGAGCATAGCGGCTTGGCTGGCTGACTCTCTTGACGCAAGCGTAGCCAAAAGTGCATTGGTATACTGGTCCTGCGCCGATTTACCAGAATTGCGGGCGCTTAAAAAGTACCGCTAAAGATGCCTGCCAAACCGGTTTTGCCTTTAGCCATTGAACCGTCTATGGAAATGATCGCCATTCCCCAGTCTCTGCATTTCTCCGCTGCCTTGCCTCTGCAAAGCGGTGCGTCATTGCACGACTATTCGCTGAGTTTTGAGACCTACGGGGAACTCAATCCGAGCAAATCCAATGCAGTGCTGATCTGTCATGCCCTCAACGCCTCGCATCATGTGGCGGGTGTCTACGCAGGGCAGGATAAATCAGAGGGCTGGTGGGACAACATGATTGGTCCCGGCAAGCCCCTTGATACCAACAAGTTTTTTGTCATCGGCGTCAACAACCTCGGCTCGTGTTTCGGTTCGACCGGGCCGATGCACACCAACCCGGACACCGGGCGCGTTTACGGCGCTGACTTTCCGGTCGTTACCGTTGAAGACTGGGTCAATTCCCAGGCGCGTTTGCTGGATGCCCTGGGCATTCAGACGCTGGCCGCGGTGATGGGCGGCAGTCTGGGTGGCATGCAAGCCCTGAGTTGGACGCTGCAATACCCCAACCGGGTGCGCCATGCCGTGGTGATTGCCAGCGCGCCCAACCTGACCGCCGAAAACATTGCCTTCAATGAGGTGGCGCGCCGTGCCATCGTGACCGACCCGGACTTTCATGGCGGCCACTTTTACCAGCACGGCACCATTCCCAAGCGCGGCCTGCGCATCGCCCGCATGATCGGCCACATCACTTACCTCAGTGATGACGTGATGAACGAAAAGTTCGGCCGCCAGTTGCGAGACGCGGTGCTCGCGCAGGCTGCCGATTCGTCTGCATCGCTCGACGCGGGTGCCTACAAATACAGCACGCAAGACGTTGAATTTCAAATTGAGAGTTACCTGCGCTACCAGGGCGACAAGTTTGCCGAGTATTTTGATGCCAACACCTATTTGTTGATCACCCGGGCGTTGGACTATTTTGACCCGGCGCGCACCTATAGCGGTAATCTGAGCCTGGCGCTGGGGCGCTCCACCTGCCAGTTTTTGCTGGTGAGTTTCACCACCGACTGGCGTTTTTCACCCAAGCGCAGCCGCGAGATCGTCAAGGCGCTGCTCGACAACAAGCGCAATGTGAGCTACGCCGAAATCGACGCACCCCACGGCCATGATGCCTTTTTGCTCGATGACCCCCGTTATACGGGCGTAGTGCGCTCTTATTTCAATAGCATTGAGGTGCAGCCATGAGCGATGCCCAGATTCAGCAGGCGCTGGCCGCGCTGGTGCCAGAGGGCTCGCGCGTGCTCGACCTGGGCTGCGGGGACGGGGCTATGCTTGCACATTTGCAGCAAACGCGGGGCTGCACTGGCTACGGCATCGAAATTGACGATGCCAATGTGCTGGCCTGCGTCAAGCGCGGTGTCAACGTCATCCAGCTCAATCTGGATGAAGGTCTGTCGATGTTTGAAGATGCCTCGTTTGACGTGGTGCTGCAAATCGACACGCTGCAACACTTACGCAATGCCGAGGTGATGTTGCGCGAAACGGTTCGGGTGGGGCGCATCGGTATCGTGGCGTTCCCCAATTTTGCCCACTGGCCCAACCGGCTCAGCGTGCTGCGCGGTCGCATGCCGGTAACGCGCCGCCTGCCCTATCAGTGGTATGACACGCCCAACATCCGGGTCGGCACGCATGCTGATCTGGGCATCCTGGCGCAAAGCAACGGCCTTAAAGTGCTGGACAGTTTTGGCATTCAGGACGGCGAAACGCTGCGGCTGTTGCCCAACCTGCTGGCGGGAACTTCAGTCTACAAGCTGTCGCGTTAACGCCCTTCCTGGGCAGTCAGGGCTCAGGGCCGCCAGCAGCCAACGGGGTTCAGGCGAGGGGCAGGGTGTCGAGCGCGGCGTAACTGCTTCTTAGCCACATGCGAACGCGTTGGCGTTCCAGCATGCCCAGCGCGTCTGGTCCGCTGGTGGTGGTGCAGGCGGCCCAGAAGCTGGTGTTTTGGCGGTCCATCTTGCGCATGCTGGCTTCGTGCAGGCTTGCCAGCGTGATGACGCTGGCACCCAGGGCCAGTGCATTTTTCATGGCATCGGAGCGGTCCAGTTGCGAGAAGTCGCTGCCCCGGCCCAGGTTGCGGATGATGAAATAGTTGGGGCCTTGCCCATAGGTTTGCAACAGGTTGTCGAGCAGGTCGACCGAATCTTTGCCGGCATCGGCCACGTGCCAGAAATTCACCGCCACGCCCATGTCGTGCATCAGGTTGATGAGGTCGGAGTCATGAATCCAGCGCGCCAATGGTGCGGCAGTTTGCGCGGCCAGGTCGACGATGACGCATTTGGCATCGTCGCCCTCTGCGGTGGCTTCGAATTCGCCGACGATGGCATCGAGTCCTTCATAGCTGTCAACCACCACCGGGGCTGCGTAGTCGGCGTAAAAGCGGGTGAATGAGGCGTGCGAGCGATCGGTATCAAAGCCGGTAAAGGCGCGGCTCTTGTCGATGAAGTACTGCGCCAGCAGGCGGGCTACCACCGATTTGCCTACGCCGCCTTTTTCGCCGCCGATGAAGTTCAGTGTTGTCATGGGTTGTTTGTTTCGTTGGATGGATAGGAAATGAACGGTATGCAATCAAGACAGCTGCGGATACTTGCAAGTGCTGAATCCAGTTCAAAATTTTCGTCAATTTTAAATCCTGCCAGCGGGCCTTCACCACTTTCGCTCTTTATCTTTGCAGCTTTGCCCCAAGCTAGTGTTTTCACTTACTCTGACTGCTGCTTATGAAACACCCCACCGCCACCCTGTTTGACCCCGTTAAAGTCGGCGATTTGGCCTTGTCCAACCGCATTGTCATGGCACCGCTGACGCGTAACCGCGCTCCTGATGCCGTTCCCACGCCCCTGATGGCCGAGTATTACCGCCAGCGTGCCAGCGCCGGGTTGCTGATCACCGAGGCCACGGCCATCAGCCAGCAAGGCCAGGGCTATGCGGATGTGCCGGGCTTGTATGGCACCGAGCAACTCGACGGCTGGAAGCAGGTCACGCACGCGGTTCACGCCGCCGGCGGGAAGATCGTGGTTCAGCTCTGGCACGTGGGCCGGGTCTCGCACACCAGCTTGCAGCCTGAAGGTGGCAAGCCGGTCGCCCCATCAGCCATCACGGCCAAAACCAAAACGGTGCTGATCCAGGATGGTGTGCCAACGTTCGTGGACACCTCCGAGCCGCGTGCACTGGAAGCCTACGAGTTGCCCGATCTCGTGCACACCTACCAGGCAGCGGCCCGCAATGCAGTTGAGACGGCCGGCTTTGACGGGATCGAGATTCATGGGGCCAACGGTTATCTGCTGGACCAGTTTCTTAAAGATGGCTCCAACCTGCGCCGCGATGACTTTGGCGGCAGCATTGAAAACCGGGCCCGCCTGCTGCTGGAGGTGACAAGTGCCGTGACAGCCGCCATTGGTGGTGGGCGCACTGGCATTCGCCTGTCGCCAGTGACACCGGCCAATGATGCTTTTGACTCCGACCCGCAAACCCTGTTTGAATACGTGGTGCGCCAGCTCGCCAAGCTTGACTTGGCCTATGTTCACATCATTGAGGGTGCCACGGGTGGCGCGCGTGAGTTGGCTGACCGTCCGTTTGACTATGACGCGCTGCGTTCGGTCTACCGCGCAGCAGGCGGCAAGGGTGCCTGGATGGTCAACAATGGCCTGGACAAGCCGCTGGCTGAAAAAGCCGTGGCTGACGGGGCTGATTTGGTGGCCTTTGGTCGACCGTTTATCGCCAACCCGGATTTGGTGGAGCGCCTGCGCCAGGGCGGGCCCTTCAATGGGGGCGACCGCAACACATATTACGGCGGTGGTGCCAAAGGGTATACCGACTACCCCACGCTGGCGCAGTCTTAGCTGTATTGCCAGATCGCGCGCGGGCGGCGATGCCGATCACAACACCTGCGGCACAATGATGGGTTGTGCAGCCTTGCTGCAACTTAATCAAGGACATTGGCATGACAAAACCCATCAAACGCATCGCAGTCAACACCGGCGGTGGTGACGCGCCCGGCCTTAATGCCGTCATTCAGTCGGTCATGATCGCCGCTGACAACCTGGGCTGGGAGTGCTATGGCATTCGCGACGGCTTTAACGGCATTCTTTTTCCTGAGCGTTATGCCGAAGGCGGTGTTTACCGCCTCAAGCGTGAGCGGGTGCGCGGTATCGGCCACTTGGGCGGCACCATTCTGGGCACCACCAACAAGGGCAACCCGCTGCATTTCCCGATCAACATGCCCGACGGCAGTGTGCGCGAGGTTGATCGCTCGGATGAACTTCTGACCTACTTTGGAACCCACGAAATTGATGCCCTGGTGATGATTGGTGGCGACGGCTCACTGACCATTGCCAATGCTTTGCACCAAAAAGGCATGCGCGTGGTGGGTGTCCCCAAGACCATCGACAACGACCTCGACAAGACCTATACCACCTTTGGTTTTGACACCGCCGTGGGCTTTGCCACCGAATGCTTGGACCGTTTGCACACCACTGCCGAGAGCCACCAGCGCGTGATGGTGGTCGAGGTGATGGGCCGCTACGCTGGCTGGATCGCCCTGCACGCTGGCATCGCTGGCAATGCACATGCTATTTTGATTCCCGAGATCCGCTTTGACCTGGACAAGGTGACGGCCAAGATTCGCGAGCGTGACGGGCAAGGCCATCAGTACTCGATCGTGGTGGTGGCTGAGGGCGCACAAGCGCGCGATGGTCAGCACGCGCTGTTGGCCCCGGCCGAAGTGGGCCACGCCGAGCGCCTGGGCGGCATTGGTGAGCGTGTTGCGCAGGCGCTGGCGCTACGAACCGGCAAGGACACCCGGGTGGTGGTGCTGGGGCACTTGCTGCGCGGCGGCAGCCCGACCGCCTTTGACCGGCTGGCAGCCCTGCGCTTTGGTGCCGCCGCCGTGCGCGCGCTCGACGAAGGCCAAAGCGGCATCATGGTCTCGTTGGGCTTGAACGGCGTGGATTACGTGGCGCTGGAAGAAGTGGCCGGCCATATGCGCAACGTGCCCATGGACAGCGACACCTTGCAAACCGGACGCGATCTGGGAATCACTTTCGGTGATTGAACCTGATTTGCTGGTGGTGTGCCTGTGCGCCCAGTGGTGCACCGTCTGTGGCGACTACCGCAGCCGCTTTGACCAGGTCCACGCCCGTATTGCGGCAGAGCATCCGCAGGCGCAATTTTTATGGATGGATGTCGAGGATGAAGCCGACTTGCTGCACCCGCTGGATGTCGAAAACTTTCCTACCCTGCTGTTGGCAGTGGGTGACAAGCCGCACTTTTTTGGACCGCTGACTCCACAGGCGCAAACGCTTGAACGCATGGTGCGCATGACGCTGACGGAGGCCGCGGGAGCGGCGCTGACAAACCCTGATTTGACCTCGCTGGTGGCGCGGATTCGTGCTGTCAACCCAGCGCGTCATTGACCTGTTCGTTGAACTCGGCCAGGCTCTCGGCTGACTGAACTTCACGCGGCAGCGCATCGCGCACCGAGAAAACGCCCAGTATCTTGTTGGTATCCAGGGTGACGATAGGCAGATTCCGGAAGCCGCGCTCAATCATGATCAGTACCGCATCAGCCACCTTGGTTTCTGGTCCGACGCAGTGCGGGTTGCGCGTCATCACATCGGCCACCGTCGTGGTGGCCGGATCCAGCGCCTTGGCCAGCACACGGGTCATCAGATCGCGCTCGGTGACGATGCCTTGCAGCACATTGGCGCTGTCAATCACCAGCACGCTGCCGAAGTTGGCCCGGGTCATGACGCAGGCAGCGGCGTAAATGGTGGCAGCAGGCAGCACGCTGATGGGGTGGCGCTGCGCCATGGATTGGAAAACGGTGCGTTCGGTCATGGTGGGCTCCTGGGGCGGTGGCTGGGTGGGTGGGCTTCAGCGCAGCGCAGCGTTGATCTTTTCCAGCGCCTTGGCACCGGGATTGAGCTGTGCTGCATTCATGGTGTTGAGCGGTACGGCGCTGGTGTTGAGTGCGGTATGCAAGTCAGTGGCCAGCGGGTCGATGTATAACAGGCCGGTCACGACTTCGCCCAAAGCCGCATGTGACTGCATGTAGGCCATGGCGGCGTAGCGATCAGTCGGGTTGTAATCGGTGTGCAGTTTACGCAGGCGCAGAACCGATCCATCATGCTGCTCGACTTCAACCAATTCGCCGGGGGCGTAGTCGGTGGTGATTTCGCAACCCGGCGAGATGAAATCAATCCGGCTGACAGCCTCATTGTGCTGGCGAATGTAGTCGTAGCTCTTGGTGCTGCCCCCGTGGTTGTTGAAGGTCACGCAGGGGCTGATGACATCAATGAACGCGGCACCGCCGTGGGCCATGGCCCCTTTGATGAGCGGCACCAGTTGTGCCTTGTCGCCCGAGAAGCTGCGCGCCACATAGGTGGCCCCAAGTTGCAGGGCAATGCCCACCAGGTCGACCGGGTTGTCGCTGTTGACGACCCCTTTTTTACTCTTGGAGCCGCGGTCGGCGGTGGCTGAAAACTGGCCTTTGGTCAGGCCATAAACCCCGTTGTTTTCAACGATGTAGGCCATGTTGACACCGCGGCGCATGGCATTGGCAAACTGCCCCAGGCCAATCGAGGCCGAGTCGCCGTCGCCCGACACACCCAGGTAAAGCAGCTCGCGGTTGGCCATGTTGGCACCAGTCAGCACCGAGGGCATGCGTCCGTGCACGGTATTGAAACCGTGCGAGGCACCCAAAAAGTAGTCTGGAGTTTTGGAACTGCAGCCAATGCCCGAGAGCTTGGCCACGCGGTGCGGCTCAATGTCAAGGTCCCAGCAGGCCTGGATGATGGCGGCCGAGATCGAGTCATGGCCGCAACCGGCGCACAGGGTGGAAATGCGCCCCTCGTAATCGCGCCGGGTGAAACCCACCTTGTTGGTATGCAGGGTGGGGTGGTGCAGCCGGGGTTTGGCGATAAAGGTCATACAGCCTCCTTGGCCACGTTGTCTTGAATGGAACGAATGATGAAGCGCGCGGTAATGGGCGTGCCGTCGTAATGCAACACACGAATCAATTTGGCGGGGTTCACCTCCAGCTCGTTGATGAGCATGGTGCGCATCTGGCCATCGCGGTTCTGTTCTGCCACAAATACCTTGTCGTGTTCGGCAATGAACTGCGTTACCGAATCCGGGAACGGAAACGCGCACAGGCGCATGGCATCCACATGCACGCCATTGCGATCAAGCACATCAAGCGCCTCACGCATCGCCGGTGTGGTGGAGCCGTAATAAATGACCCCGAGCTTGGTGGGCTCTGCCGCTTTGCGAAATATCGGTTGGGGCACCAGTGTGGCGGCGGTGATGAACTTGCGCAGCAGCCGCTCCATGTTGTAGGTGTAGTCTGCCCCAGCCTCTGAGTACATGGCTTGCGGGTTGCGTGAGGTGCCCCGGGTAAAGAAAGCACCTTTGCTGGGGTGGGTGCCAGGCAGGGTGCGCCACGGGATGCCGTCACCGTCGACATCGCGGTAGCGGCCAAAGGGCTTGCCCGCCTCCAGTTCTTCAGCGGTCATGACCTTGCCGCGGTCGTATTCCTTGGCATCGTCCCAGACAAAGGGCTTGCACAGGCGCTGGTTCATACCAATGTCGAGGTCGGTCATGACAAAAATCGGAGTTTGCAGGCGCTCGGCCAAGTCCAGCGCAGCGGCCGAATGCGTGAAGCATTCATGCGGGTCTTGCGGGAACAGCAGCACATGCTTGGTGTCCCCGTGCGACGCGTAGGCACAAGACAGCAAATCAGATTGCTGCGTGCGGGTTGGCATGCCGGTAGACGGCCCGCCGCGTTGCACATTGACGATGGTGACCGGAATTTCAGCAAAATAGGCCAGGCCAATGAACTCGGTCATCAGTGAAACGCCTGGCCCTGATGTGGCAGTAAAGGAGCGCGCGCCGTTCCAGCCCGCACCCACCACCATGCCGATGGAGGCCAGCTCGTCTTCGGCTTGTACGATGGCAAAGCGGTTCTGACCGGTCGCCGGGTCAACCCGGAATTTCTCACAGTATTTCTGGAACGCCTCGGGGATCGAGGTGGACGGCGTGATCGGGTACCAGGCGGCCACGGTGGCTCCGCCATACACCATGCCCAGCCCGGCGGCGCTGTTGCCATCGGTAAAAATCTGGTCGCCCACGCTGTCAGACCGGCGCACCCGAATACCCAGTGGCGACGGTATGTGCTGTTTGACATAGTCGCGCCCCAGGCGCAGGGCCTGGATGTTGGAGGCCAGCAGGCGTTCCTTGCCTTTGAATTGCTCGGCAAAAAGTGCCTCGAACACTTCGGCCTCCACGTCCAGCAGGATCGACAAGGCTCCCACATAAATGATGTTCTTGAACAACTGGCGCTGGCGCGGATCGGTGTAGGCGTTGTTGGCGATTTCGGTCAGCGGCACGCCCATGGTGTGCACGTCGTCGCGAAACTTGCTCGCCGGCATCGGGCGCGTGCTGTCGTAAAACAGGTAGCCACCGGATTCGATCTCGGCAATGTCAGCGTCCCAGGTTTGCGGGTTCATGGCGACCATCATGTCGACCCCGCCACGGCGGCCGTGGTAGCCTTTTTCGCACACCCGGGCCTCGTACCAGGTGGGCATGCCCTGAATGTTGCTGGGAAAGATGTTGCGCGGGCTCACCGGCACGCCCATGCGCATCACGGCTTTGGCAAACAATTCATTGGCCGAGGCAGAGCCGGAACCGTTGACGTTGGCAAACTTGATGACGAAATCGTTGATGGCTTCTATGCGCTTCATGCGGCCTCCGGTTGGACAATAGGTGCTGCTGTTGGTTTGGCATCGCGGCAACGCGACCCGGCCTGCGTGGTGTTGAGCAGAAATTTCTGCATGTCCCAGGCCCCGGTGG
Source organism: Burkholderiales bacterium (assembly GCA_038328055.1). Classification (GTDB taxonomy): domain Bacteria; phylum Pseudomonadota; class Gammaproteobacteria; order Burkholderiales; family Burkholderiaceae_C; genus Rhodoferax. Next base: position 5,666 of record JBBQLQ010000056.1, on the reverse strand, counting down.
GGCAGCGCTCGGCGCACAGGCCGCAGTGCAGGCACACGTCCTCGTCCTTGACCATGACCCGGCTGGTCTTGAGTTCGGCAGACACGTACAGGTCCTGCCCCAGGTGCTTGGCAGGCGCTTTCAGCCGTGTGCGCAGGTCGGCCTCTTCGCCGTTGGTGGTGAAGGTGATGCAGTCCATCGGGCAGATGTCAACGCAGGCATCGCACTCAATGCAGGTGTTGCGGTTGAACACCGTCTGCACATCGCAGTTCAGGCAGCGGCTGGCTTCCTTGAAGGCGGTGGCCGCGTCAAAGCCCAGTTCGACCTCGACCTTGATGTTGGCCAGTGCCATTTCGGCCGCAGCCCATGGCACTTTGGAGCGCACGTCGTTGGACACATCGTTGTGGTAGCTCCACTCGTGGATGCCCATTTTTTGTGACATCAGGTTGGTCATGGGTGCCGGGCGACGGGCCACGTCTTCGCCGTTGAGCAAGCGGTCAATCGACACCGCGGCCTCGTGCCCATGGGCGACAGCGGTGATGATGTTTTTCGGGCCGTAAGCGGCATCACCCCCAAAAAATACCTTGGGCTGGCTGGACTGGAAGGTGCCTTCTTTCAAAACGGGCAGCCCCCATTTGTCAAACTCAATGCCGCAGTCGGGTTCAATCCAGGGGAACGAATTTTCTTGTCCTACGGCCACCAGCACGGTGTCGCAGGGAACCAGCACATCGGGCTCGCCAGTGGGAATCAGGCTGCGCCGGCCTTTGGCATCGTATTCGGCACGAACGATCTCAAAGGTCATGCCGGTCAGCGTGCCATTGACATGCTCGAAAGTTTTTGGCACGTGAAAGTTCAGAATCGGAATGCCCTCATGCACCGCGTCTTCTTTTTCCCAGGGCGAGGCTTTCATCTCTTCATAGCCGCTGCGCACAATGACATTGACTTGCTTGCCGCCCATGCGCCGTGCCGAGCGGCAGCAGTCCATGGCGGTGTTGCCACCACCGAGCACGATCACACGCTCACCGACGCTGGTGATGTGGCCAAACGACACCGAGGCCAGCCAGTCAATACCGATATGGATGTTGGCTGCAGCTTCTTTGCGTCCGGGTGCTTCCAGGTCACGCCCACGCGGCGCACCAGAGCCGACAAACACCGCGTCATAGCCTTGGGTCAGCAAGGCACTCATCGAGTCCACGCGCTGACCACTGTTGAACTTGACCCCCAGGTCCAGGATGTAGCCGGTTTCTTCGTCCAGCACCGACTCGGGCAGGCGAAAACGCGGGATTTGTGTGCGCACGAAGCCGCCGGCCTTTTTCTCGCCGTCAAACAGCGTCACCTCATAGCCCAGCGGGGCCAGATCGCGCGCTACCGTGAGTGAAGCCGGCCCGGCACCGACGCAGGCAATGCGCTTGCCGTTGCTCGGGGCAATGCTAGGCATACGTGCTTTGACATCGTCCTTGAAGTCTGCCGCAACCCGCTTGAGGCGGCAAATGGCCACCGGCTCGGGCTTGCCCGCGTTGTTTTCTTCAGCGCGACCACGCCGGCAGGCGGGCTCGCAGGGGCGGTCGCAGGTGCGGCCCAAAATGCCCGGAAACACGTTGGACACCCAGTTGATCATGTAGGCATCGCTGTAGCGACCCTGACCAATCAGGCGGATGTATTCCGGTACCGGGGTGTGGGCCGGACAGGCCCATTGGCAATCAACGACCTTGTGAAAATAGGACGGATTGGTGATGTTTGTTGGCTGCAAAGTAGTCTCCTCGTCCTGCTTTCAAAGGCGTTGGATCGCCGCAGGATTGGTTCGCATCCTACGCCAATCGCCTTGTTTTGCTAAGCGTGCAGCATCTGAATCTGATGATTTGCTGATTTACATCAATAATTTTAAGTTCCGAAAAAAAGGCGACTTGTCAATCTGGCTCTAACATGCAGCCACGGTGAATTTGTTCTAAACGTAAGTGGTTGATTTATAGAGCGTCACTGCGAGCGCAGCGTGGCAGTCCATGACTTGCGGGGCCATGGATTGCCGCGCTGCGCTCGCTTGTGCCGAGGGCCACGGTGAATTCCCTATGAAAGCACAGAGAACAAATTTACCCTGAACATGCAGCCTTGCTGTTCACAACAATGAAATAACTTTGATTAGGAGTGACTCATGAAAACTGCGCCGCCACCCGACCGATTCCAAGCGCTGGATGCTTGCCACCAGCAAATTCACCACCATCTGGCCCTCTTGGCCGACCTATTGCAGCGACTCGACGAGGGCTGCGATGATGCGCAGTTTCGCCAGCAGGCGGGCGCTATCGAAGCGTTTTTCTCCGGCACGTCACGCCAGCACCACGCCGAAGAAGAAAAGAATATTTTTCCCGCACTGCTGACCAGCGACAACGCCGAGCTGGTGCAGGCGGTGCGTACCCTGCAGCAAGACCATGGCTGGATTGAACAGAATTGGCTGGAGCTGGCCCCGATGCTGCGCGCCATTGCCGAGGGTGAAGACTGGGCTGATATGGCCGAACTGAAAAGCTATGCGGAAGTGTTTTTAAACCTGTGCCACGACCACATCGTGCTGGAAGAAACGCTGATTTACCCCGAGGCCAGAGCCAAGCTGGCGCAAGAAATGGCCAGCCGGAGCCAGCGGCTGGCGATCTAAGTCCGCCGATTGGCGTTGCTAGGGCGCTATTAAACTAATAGTTTATAACGCTTATTTGATAAGGGCTAGAAGGCTGTTTGGCTATTTTGCCATCCAGTCGTAACTACTCAGATACTTCGAGGACTGTCATTGCGAGTTTGCAGTTTCGACTTCAAAACCGCACACGGACCCTGAACCGAAACACGCGTCATTGCAACTGCCACGCATTCGTCACAAGCGAACGAAGTGCGGCAATCCATGCCCTGGATTTCCTGGATTGCCGCGTCGCTGGCTCTCCTCGCAATGACGAGGCCGGAAACAGCCGAGTAGTTACATCCAGTCGGTCTGCGCTGGCCGCCCGGCCAGGTGCAGTTGGGTGGATGTTGTTGGCGACTCTGCCAGCAACTTGCCGCGCTTGAACACCTTGAGCCGGGTGGCGCGCAGGCGCAGGGCTTCTACCGGGCTGCGCGCTTGCAGCAGCACAAAGTCCGCGTTGCAGCCCACTTCCAGTCCGTAATTTTCAAGCCCCATGACGCGCGCGGCGTTGATGGTGACGGCCTCAAAGCATTGGTGCATGGCGGCCTGGCTGGTCATTTGTGCCACATGCAAGCCCATGTGGGCTACTTCAAGCATGTCGCCGCTGCCCAGGGAATACCAGGGATCCATCACGCAGTCATGGCCAAACGCCACGTTGATGCCGGCGGCCAGCAGTTCGGGCACACGCGTCATGCCGCGGCGCTTGGGGTAGCTGTCGTGGCGGCCTTGCAAGGTGATGTTGATCAGCGGATTGGCGACCGCGTGCAGTTGCGCCTCAGCCATCAGCCCCATCAATTTGCTGACGTAGTAGTTGTCCATGCTGTGCATCGAGGTCAAGTGCGAACCGGTCACGCGGCCGTGCAAGCCCAGGCGCTGGGTCTCGAAAGCCAGCGTTTCAACATGGCGCGACAGCGGGTCGTCAGACTCGTCGCAATGCATGTCCACCCGCAAACCGCGCTGTGCGGCCAGCTCGCACAGCAGTTTGACGCTGGCGGCACCTTGCTCAGAAGTTCGCTCAAAGTGCGGAATGCCGCCGACCACGTCTACGCCCTTGTCCAGCGCGCGTTTCAGGTTGGCCAGTGCACTGGGGCTGCGCAGCACGCCGTCCTGTGGAAAAGCCACTAGTTGCAGGTCAATATAGGGGGCCACCCGCCGCTTGACTTCCAGCAACGCATCGACCGCCAACAAGCGGCTATCACACACATCGACATGGCTGCGAATGGCCAGCAAGCCTTTGGCCACTGCCCAGTCGCAGTAAGTCAGGGCACGCGCGATCAGGGCATCGGCTGTCAGCAAAGGTTTGAGCTCGCCCCACAGCGCAATGCCTTCGAGCAGCGTGCCCGATTGGTTGACGCGTGGCAGGCCGTAGCTGAGCGTGGCATCCATGTGAAAGTGCGCATCGACAAACGGTGGGCTCAGCAGGTAGCCCTGGGCATCCAGCGTTTGCTGGGCCGGTGCCGCCAGACCCGGCGTGACTTCAACGATTGTTCCGGCCTTGACGGCCACCGACATCTGGCTGCGCCCGTCGGGCAGGGTGGCGTTTTGGATCAGGAGATCAAGCATGGATGGGCCTTTTTTGCTATATTTATGCTAGCTGCTTACGCTTGTAAAACAAGGGCTAGAGCCTATTTTGTTCATAAACCCGGGCATGCCATGACAGGCCGTGTGGCGGCAAAGCGTGCCAGCACACCGGCCATGTCGGCCAGGTTCACCACCTCGCCCAGGCTGCCATCGTCGTTAACCCATTTCAGCCGGCTGCCGTCGGGCGTGAGGAACAGCACTTTGCCGTAGCCTGCGGGCGTGTGCTGCGCCTTGCGGGCAGCGTCCTTGGTGTTTTCTTTGGTTTCCAGCAAGCGCTGCATGGGCTTGTCTGCCGGGTTGTGCTTCAGGCAGACCACAAAGTCGGGGTAAAAGTAATGCTCGTGCTCGCCGCGCACCACGCGCACGGCGTAGGCTTTTTTGTCCGGGTTGCGGTGCCACCAGAGCACAAAATCGGCGTCGTCCAAGGCGCGGGCAAAGCTGCGCTCCAGGCTGTTGAGCTTGACCGCACCATCAAAACGGCCCACGGTGAATTCCGAACCATCGTCGAACACAAACGTTCTGTCCGCCCACCAATGGCGGTCGTCCATGAACAGCACCTGCTCCACACGCTGTGCGTCCTCAGAGGCAGGCGGCAACACGCCATAAATGTTTTTGCTGGAAGACTCCAGCGCCATGTCTTGCGGGAACACCATCACATCGGGCAGCGGCTTGGCATCGACAGATTTGGCCTGCTTGGCTATTTCGCTGAACATGTCTTCGCGCAGGTCTTGTGCTGCGCTGCGGATGACCCAGTGCGCCGCGTCGCGGGCCAGGCGGACGCGCTCGGGCTCAGAAGGTCGCAAGTCCTCGGGCAAGTTGTCGATTTCGTCATCCACTGCGCGGCGCAAGTTGCTGCTGATCACCTGCACGATGATTTTGTAGTCTTCTTCTTCGGCCTGCGGCAATTCGCGCAGCGCCGCCATGGCTTCGCGCGCCAACGCAGCCCGGTCAGTCACCACCTGAATTTCATCGACGTGCACGGCGCCGGTGGTCAGCTCGGTGTGCCGTTCTTTTTGCTTGATGCGGTTCAGCGCCGCCTTCACCGCCGTGGTTTGCAGCAAGGGTGATATCACCAGGCGCGAAGCGACCGCACGCGATATTTCAGACAAGTCATTCAGCTCGGGCTTCTCTTCGGTTTTCAGGCAGCGGGCCAGCTGTGGCAAAGGGCTTTTGAGCGGAAAAACACGCAGCCGGTGCGCTGCCAGCGCTTGCAACACCGCGTCGCGGCTCACTGCAAAGCTCTCTTGGGCGTCGTAGCCCGCGTGGATTAAAAATTCGTTCAGGCGCTCGTCTTTGGGTGTGGCTGTGGCCATCAGCAGGTAGTCGGCCTTGAGCCAGTGGGCAAACTTGCCAAACTCGGTGCTCTTGTCCAGGCCAATGTGCGCCTCGTCCACCACCAGCCCCACTTGCAAACTTTTGGCGCGGGCGCGGGCCACCAGCGCGGCCA
>JBBQLQ010000055.1:0-19718 GCA_038328055.1 Burkholderiales bacterium | reverse complement strand
TTGACCCCCTGCAGCTACGCCTGGAGGCCACGTAAATCAAGGCTGTGCGCGCGCATTTGGGTTCAAAATGAACGCCGAAACTTTAGCTGAAAAAAGCAAACTGTGCCTATATGCATAAGGAAGTCTGAATTTCAGACTTCCTGATCCGCCCGAAATCCATTGGGCATGGTGCAAGCCTGGTTGTGACTTTGTGGGAGGGCTGGCAAGCCCGAATTCTTTGTGGGAGGGCTGGCAAGCCCGAATTCGCGGCTGCCGCCGCTCCTACAAGTGCCAGTCCTATTCCTGAAAAAAGCAAACTGTGCCTATATGCATCAGGAAGTCTGAATTTCAGACTTCCTGATCCGCACGGAATCCATTTGGCATGGTGAAAGCCTGGTTGTGACTTTGTGGGAGGGCTGGCAAGCCCGAATTCGCGGCGTGAACACAAACCTTGTAGCTCTTGAAGCCGAAGCCTTGAAGCTGGCACCGCCAGGCTTACGCAATGATCTATGGGCTGCATCCTGGTGCGGAGCAGGATATTGCCGATGCCATCGACTTTTACGCTGCGCGGGCCGGGCTATGGCAGCAAAAGGCATTAATCAGGACTATTTTTGATTCAGGTAATCCTGCGCAATTGGCTGCAAGGCTGCGGCGGTAATGCCCAATGAATCCAGCCCCGGGTGCTTGCCGGTGGCCACATTGGGCACCTTCATGGAATCCAGGTTGTCCAGACTCATCATCGGCTCGCCCGGGGCCAGGCCCATCAGCGTGGCCTGCAAGCGCCCCGCCCACTGCGGCAAGGCCATGACCGGCCGCCCAAAACCACCGGCCACACCAGCCAGCCGGGCTGACAACTGCACCAATTGTTTGAGTGTGAAAACCTCTGGGCCAAACGCTTCAATGATGCGCGGCGATGGCAAACTGCTGGCCCCGGCCAGGCATCGCACCACGGCGCTGGCCACATCTTGCACCCACACCGGCTGAAAACTGGCATTGGCACCCGCCAACGGCATCACCGGAAATACTTTTTGCAAACTGGCAAACAAGTTGATGAACTTGTCTTCGGCCCCAAAAATCACGCTGGGACGCAAAATGCTCAGGTCAAACCCGGCGTGCGCCGCAGCACCCGCACCAGCACCTTCTGCGGCCTGCATCAACACCGCCTCACCCTCGCCTTTGGAGCGCAAATACATCGACGGTGCAGCCTCGGGTTGCAGCGCATGGGCACCCAGCGCACTGATATGCACCACCTGTGCCACACCGGCTGCAGCACAGGCCTGGGCAATGTGCTTGGGCAGCGCCACATGGACGCGCTCAAACTGGGCTTGCGTGCCGTGCAAAATAGCCACCAGATTGACCACGGCATCGTGCCCGGCCACCGCGCGCGTCAAGGCGGCGGGGTCATGTACATCCAGCTCCAGCACCGTCAGGCCGGGTAACAGCATGATCGCTTTGGCGCTCATGCGCCGCCGCGTGGGCACGGTAACCTGCCAGCCCTCACGCACCAGTTTTTCACATACATGGGTACCTACAAAGCCGGTACCGCCGAGCACAAAGATTTTTTTCATGGCGCGATGATGCCGCAAAGATCGCGCCGTTCAGACGCTGGGGTCAAAATTACCCCCAGCGATCACACCACCACAGGCTCAATCTCCAGCAAGAGGCCAAAGCGCTCATACACGCTGGTTTGAATGGCTTTGGCAAGCGTCATCACCTCACCACCCGTGGCACCGTCGCCACCGCTACCCACCCCCCGGTTGACCAACACCAGTGCCTGCTTTTCATACACCCCGGCCTGCCCGACCGACTTGCCGCGCCAGCCGCACGCGTCGATCAACCAGCCGGCCGCCAACTTGATTGAGCCGTTGTCCATGCGGTAGTGCACCACCTTGGGGTCGCGGGCAATGATGTCGGCGCACTGCTCGGGCGTAACGGTTGGGTTTTTGAAGAAGCTGCCGGCATTGCCAATCACCTCGGGGTTGGGCAGCTTGGCGCGGCGAATGGCGCAGACCCAGTCAAACACTTGCTGCGCGCTGGGTTGGCTGCAGCCCTGCTCGGTCATTTTTCGATCAATATCGGCATAGCCCAGCACCGGCTTCCACGCTTTGGGCAGGGAAAAACGCACTCTCAAAATCAGAGCACGGCCTTTCAGACCCAACGCTTGCTGGCCCAGCGCCGTATCGGCGGTGCTGGCGTGTTTGAAGATCGAATCACGGTAACCAAACGCACACTGCGCCGCGTTAAGGGTGAACACCTGGCCGGTCTGCAGATCAATGGCATCCAGTGAGTCAAAGCGATCTTGCAACTCAACCCCGTAAGCCCCGATGTTTTGCACCGGTGCGGCCCCCACTGTGCCCGGAATCAGCGCCGTGTTTTCCAGCCCCGGCCAGCCTTGGGCCAGCGTCCAGGCGACAAATTCGTGCCAGCTTTCACCGGCACCGGCCTCTACGATGAAGGCCTTGGCGGTGTCCGTCAGCAGCTTGCGGCCCATGATTTCGACCTTGAGCACCAGCGGCACCACATCGCCCGTCAGCACAATATTGCTGCCACCACCGAGCACAAATTTGGGGAAATCTGCCCACTGGGGGTCAGCCAGCAGGGTTTGCAGGTCGACTTCGCAGGTGATGTGCGCCAGCGCGTGGGCCCGGGCGACGATGTGAAAGGTGTTGAAGGCCTGTAGCGGCACATTTTTCTGAACTAACATGGCGGGATTGTCCAACTTTTGAAGCGAAAAAAATGCCCTCCTTTGACACCGTTTGTGAAGCCAAGATCGTCGACGTGAAACACGCCGTGGAAAACACCGCCAAAGAGATTGGCACCCGCTTTGATTTCAAGGGCACGCCGGCAGCAGTCGAGCTCAAGGACAAAGAAATCACGCTGATTGGTGATGCTGAATTTCAGCTCAGCCAGATCGAGGACATTCTGCGCAACAAGCTGACCAAGCGCGAGGTCGATGTGCGTTTTCTGGACAAGGGCGACGTGCAAAAAATCGGCGGCGACAAGGTCAAGCAAATCATCAAGATTCGCGACGGCATCGAGACCGAGCTGGCCAAGAAAATCCAGCGCATCATCAAAGACAGCAAAATCAAGGTACAAGCCGCCATTCAGGACGGCAAGCTGCGCGTCACAGGCAAGGACCGCGATGATCTACAAGCCACCATGGCACTCATCCGCAAAGAAGTCTCTGACATGCCGCTGAGTTTTGACAATTTTCGCGACTGAGCCCACCGCCTTGCTGACACCCCTGTGAACGCCGCATGGCCCTTAACCTGAACATCAACACCGAGGACGACTACGAAGACCTGCTCGGTCTGTGGTCTGATCTGGAGTCTGGCCTTGGCATCGTGCTGGGCACCCCCGACAGCGCCCAGGAATTTGAGATGCGCGTGTTGCAGTACGACCGCTGGATGCAGGATTTGCTCAAACATGATGCCGATGTGGGGCTGTATCTGTTGTTTCAACTGGCCATCAATTCGCCGGTGGGTTACAGCGCATCGCACGCGCTGGTGTGCGCCGTGCTGTGCCAGCTGATCGCGACTGACTTTGACCTGCCGCTGTATGAGCGCGACAGCCTGGTGCACGCCGCGCTGACCATGAACATCGCCATGACGCGGTTGCAGGACGAACTGGCCACGCAGGTCAGCCGCCCCAGCGCAGAGCAACAAATGGCCATCCGGGGTCACGCCGCCAAAAGCGCGGCCCTGTTGGTCAAGCAGGGCATTGCTGATGCCTTGTGGCTGGAAACCGTGCAACTGCACCACAAGGAAGACACCCCGACTGAGATGCTGAGCATGCTCACACCACCCCACCGCCTGGCGCACATTTTGAACGTGGTAGACCGCTATGCCGCCATGATCAGCCCGCGGCAGTCGCGGGAAGGTCGCAGCGCCACCGAGTCTGCGAAAAACATCACCCAAACCAGCAGCGACCAAGGCAACACCGTTGGGCAAGCCCTGGTGCGCATTGTGGGCGTGTGCCCGCCAGGCACCTTCGTGCAGCTTGATGGCGACGAGGTCGCCGTGGTCATGCGCCGCAGCACACAGCCCAACCGGCCCGATGTAGCCATCGTCATCGACAGCAAGGGTGCCCTGATCAAACCGCCACAGCTGCTGCGCACCGCAGACGCGCTCAAGTCCATCAAATCGGCCCTGGCTGCTTCAAGCGTGCAAGAACGCATCAATCACCACATCATTTTGCAGCTGGCAACCCAGACAGCCTGACGCACTGCTATAGTTTAAATAGTGATTAACGCTTATTCCATAAGGGCTAGAGCCCTATTTACTATAAATTCATGACAACACCCCACGAACCCCGCCTAAGCCGCGCATTGCGCCTCATGCTCAACACCCAGCGGGTAGCGACGCTGGGCACGCTCAACGCCGACGGCCACCCCTTTGTATCCATGGTGCCGTTTGCCATTGAGCCGCAATTGGCATGTCTGGTGATTCACGTCAGCCTGCTGGCACCCCACACCCGCAATTTGCTGAGCAACCCGTCCGTGTCGGTGATGGTGATGCAGTCAGAGCCGGCTACCGGACCGGTGCATGCCCTGCCCCGCGTGTCGTTTGAAGGAGAGGCCGCCCGACTCACACCAGACAGCCCGCGCTGGCTGGCCGCCCGCAGCGTTTACCTGGCACGGTTTCCAGATGCGCAGCCCATGATGGAACTGGCGGACTTCAGTTTTGTTGCCATCACGCTCAGCAGCGCGCGCCAGGTGGCGGGTTTTGGCACGGCGCGGCCGCTCGAAGCAGACGATATCGCCAGCATCCTGCGCCCGCTGTAGCCCGGGCCTCATTTGCCCTCAATGAACGCCACCATCATGCAGGCCACAGCGCCACCGTCGTGCCCTTGCGTCAGACTGTCGGTGCAAGACAAATACTGCGCTTCACCCAACAAGGTGCGGCGCTTGTCGAGCAAAAAAGCACTGTAGGCCTCCACAAATTCCGGGTGCGGCTGCACGCAAAACACCCGGTCTTCTAAGGCAAACGCAGCCACCGGGCAAAACTCACTGGTCGCCAACAGCGTAGCCCCTGGCGGCAAGTCAAACACCTGATCTTGATGGCTGGCCAGCAGCGCCACATCGGTACGGCCTTGTGCATTCGGTAGCTCCGGGGCCAGCCACTGGTATTGCATGCGCCCGGCACCCCAGCCTTGCGGTGCCCGACCGACTTTTGAGCCCAGGCACAGCGCAATCAGCTGGTGGCCAAAGCACACGCCCACCAGCTTCTTTTTGGCGTTGAGCAATTCCTCAACCTTGGCGCGCAGCGTCAACACCCAAGGCTCTTGCGAAAAAGAATCGGCCCGGCTGCCCGTCAGCAGCACGGCGTCATACGCGTCGAACGACTCAGGATACGCACCCCTGACCGTGTTGAAAATATCAAATTCACCGCTGGCACCGGCATCACGCAGCAGGCGCTCAAACATCGCACCGTAGCCTGAGTAGGTTGGTTCGACAACCGGGTCAAGGTCATCGTTTTCAAGAATGCAGAGTTTCATGAATGGTTGTCCGCAGGATGCTCGGGCTTGTGATCGGGCTTGTGATCGGGCTTGTGGCTGGGGTGGTGGTGGCTATGGCCACGGTTGCTTGCATGGCCGGGCGAATGCCGCACCGGTGCATGGGCTGTTGATTTTTTGCCCAACTTTGACTCGGTGCCCTTGACCAGGCGGTTGATGTTTTCGGTATGACGGTACAGCAGCAACAAGGCCATGATGGCCACGCTTAGCGCTACGCTTTTGCTCACGAACCATAGGCCACCATCGGCCAGCACGTAAATCACCGGTGCCATCAAGGCCGCCACGATGGAGGCCAGCGACACAAAGCGCGATGCCAGCACCACCACCAGAAAGACCCCAACCGTGGCCAGCGCCAGCCAGCCACTGTAGCCCAGCAACACGCCCAGCGCAGTCGCCACGCCTTTGCCGCCCTTGAATTTGAAAAACACCGGGTACAAATGCCCTAAAAATGCTGCCAGCCCGACCATCGCCATCGTGCCATCGCCCAGTCCGTAGGGCTGACCAAACCACTTGACCAGCATGACCGGCAACCAGCCCTTGGCCGCATCCAGCAGCAACGTGGCAATCGCTGCGCCCTTGCTGCCCGAACGCAGCACATTGGTGGCACCGGGGTTTTTGCTGCCAAAAGTGCGTGGGTCGTTCAGGCCCATGGCGCGGCTGACGATCACCGCAAACGACAGCGAGCCGATCAGGTAGCCAGCCAACGCCGCCAGCGCGGGTAAAAAAGGGTGCATCAATTCCAAGGGGTCTCCTGTTGCCCAGCGGGCTGGGCGGTAAAACGGCAGGTGGCTATTTTGCCAGCCCAGCGCGACTCAGTCGGACAGGCTCAAGGCGCATTGCACCGGCGTGGCCCCCAGCAGGCCCACGCACACCTGTGGGTCAATGCCAAGCAGGTAGCCACGCCGCCCGCCATTGATCAAAATTTTCGGCAGCTCCAGAATGCTGGACTCAATAAACACCGGCATACTGCGGCGCGTGCCAAACGGCGAGGTGCCGCCAACCAGGTAACCGCTATGCCGCTGGGCCGCCTCAGGCGTGCAAGGCTCCACCGCTTTGACCCCGATCTGACGCGCCAGATTTTTCGTCGACACCTTGCAGTTGCCATGCATCAGCACCACCAGCGGTTTGGCATCCTGGTCTTGCATGATGAGGGTCTTGACCACGTGAAACGGGTCCCAGCCAAGTTCGGACGAGCTGTGCATCGCCCCGCCGCGCGCCAGGTACTCGTACGGGTGCTCGGTGAACGCGACCTTGTTGGCTTTCAACAGCGCGGTGGCAGGCGTTTCAGAAACGTGGTCTTTTTTGGCCATGAACCAAGCTGGGCTATGCCCGCCTCAAATCGCCGGGTCGCGCATTTGCCAGCGGATGGCATCGATCTGTTTGAGCAACTCGGGTGACAAGGTGGTGCCCCAGATGTCCAGGTTTTCGTCCAATTGCGCCACGGAGGTCACGCCGATGATGGTGCTGGCCACCTGCCATTTGGTATAGCAAAAAGCCAGCGCCAGCTGCGTCGGGGTCAGGCCGTGCTGGCGTGCCAGGTCGCTATAGCGGCGCGCCGCAGCCAGCGCCTCGGGGCGGCCCCAACGCTGTTTGCGGGCGGACTCGTAACGGGTCAGGCGGGCATGGGCCGGCGCGCCCTCACCGGTCAAGCCCGTTTCGTCATATTTGCCTGACAGCAGGCCAAACGACAGTGGCGAATAGGCCAGCAGCGCCACATTGAGGCGGTGCAGGGTTTCGTCCAACGCGTTTTCAACGCTGCGGTTGAGCAGGCTGTAGCCGTTTTGCACGGTGGCCACGCGCGGCAAACCGTGCTGTTCGGCCAGCCGCACAAATTCATGCACGCCATACGGGGTTTCGTTGGACAAGCCCACCGCGCGCACCTTGCCCGCCTTGACCAGCGTGCCCAGGGCTTCGAGCTGGGTGTGAATGGATGTCAGCCCGCTCTCATCGGTGGGCTGGTAGTACATGCCGCCAAAGGCAGGCACGCTGCGCACCGGCCAATGGATTTGATAAAGGTCGATCACATCGGTTTGCAGGCGCTGCAAGCTACCGTCGCAGGCATCGATGATGTCTGCGTGCGTCAAGTCCGGGCTGCCGCCGCGAATCCAGGGCATGGCGCGGCTCGGGCCCGCCACCTTGGTGGCGATGACCAATTTTTGCCGGGCACCGGAACGCTTGGCCAGCCAGTTGCCGATGATATTTTCGGTGGCGTTGAAGGTTTCGGCCTTGGGTGGCACCGAGTACATCTCGGCGGTGTCGATAAAGTTGATGCCACGTTCCAGCGAACGGTCAAGAATCGTATAGGCAGTAGCTTCATCGACTTGTTCGCCAAAAGTCATGGTGCCCAGGCAGATGGGGGTGACGTGCAGGCCGCTGGTGCCGAGGTGAATAGTTTGCATGGTTGGAAATTCAGTTAGTCAGGGCTGAAAGTGTATGACCTGGCCGGGGCCGCTGTACCTGAGAGGCCTTTGCCACGGTGCCAACCCCAGACCGCCCATGGCACCAGTAGCCCACACGTCTTTTCCATGAACCGCTGCAGTCGAGCCACAGAAATCCGTCATTGCGACTGCCGCGTCGCGTTGCTCCTCGCAGTGACGGCCAGTGCGGCAATCCATGCACCCCGGAAGTCCTGGATTGCCGCGTCGCTGGCGCTCCTCGCAATGACGTGCATTTCGGTTCAATATCCGGGAGCGGTTTCGAGGCCGAAAATGGAAACTCGCAATGACGGGTGTTTTTGATCATGGTCTGGTATTTTTCAATTGCTGGCGCTCTTGCCAGACAAGGGCAACAAACTATTTTGCTCAAACTCCGGTCAATCTCCGCCGCAGTCGCCCCCCACAGCCCCCACCATCCCCGTCGCCCCCGAAGACTCGCTGCCGCCAAAACCGGTAGCATCCCCCGCATCGCCGCCACTGCCGCCGCCATCACCAAAACTGGTGCCGCAGTAGGCACTTGAGCCGCTTTGCCGGTCAATGTCCTTGCAGTCGGGCACATAGGTAAAGCCGCCGGGAATATCAAACTTTTTGTCCAGTGCAAACAGCAGCGGCAGGCGGCTGGGTTGGCGCAGGTGGATGCTTTCCTCTTTGCAGGCCCAGGCCCAGGACCAGGCGCGGCGCAGACCGTCGTTGCGTTTGGGGTTGCGCCCGAGCACTTCGGCGGATCTGTGGTGCAGCAGGTTGTCAAACGCCGCGTCGCACCACAAGGCGTAGGCGCGGGTGTGCAAAATGAATTCGTGCCAGGCAAAGTCCACCACCTGAGAGGGCATGGCGACAAATTGGCGGTTGCTGCGCAGGTAGGCGATAAAGAATTGGCGCAAGCCGCGCAGCACCAGGTCGGCATCGCCAGCGCTTAACCGCGGGTATTTGGCACGCAGCTTGGTTGCCAAAAAATGACGGAAAACGCGACTCCCGGACGAACTGCCGGTGCCTGCTGAACTCCCACATCTTGAGCGCTATAAAGGCCAGCAGACTCAGCAGCAGCAGCAGCAGCACCAACAACGTGGCCAACCCGGTGCCTGCCATTTTGAGCGCCAGCACGGGCGGCACAGCGCCACCCCCCACTTGCACAGCGCCAGCAGCTGAATGCGCCGCGCCCCGGTCAAGCTGATGGAATGGGTCGGCAACAAGCTCATGCCTGCTCATGCCTGCTCTGCCTGCTCTGCCTGAAAACGCTGTTGCTCCTGCAGCCGCAACACGCGGCGCTGAACTTTGCCGGTGGTGGTCATGGGCAGGGCTTCGACAAACTCAATCTCCTTGGGGTATTCATAAGGGGCCAGCTTGTCTTTGACGTGGGCTTGCAGCGCTTCAATAAGTTCAGCATCAAATTGGCCTCTAGCCCTTGTATCGCTTGCGCGAGCAGCTATGAAATCAGGAGCCAAAACGACATACGCCTTGACCACCGAACCGCGTTCCTTGTCGGGCTTGGGGACGACTGCCGCGTTGGCCACGGCCGGGTGTTTGACCAGACAGTTTTCGATTTCACCCGGGCCGATGCGGTAACCCGCTGCTTTAAAAATATCGTCGCTGCGGCCTTGATACCAGAGGTAACCGTCAGCATCGCGCATGGCCAGATCACCTGTGCGGCACCAGTCGCCGGTGTATTTGCCCTGGGTGGCGGCCTCGTTTTTCCAGTAGCCCAAAAAGAAAATCGGGTCGGGCTGACCGTGCACGTCACAGCAGTTCACCGCCACATCACCCGCCACACCGGGCGCGCATTGCACACCCTCGTCATCAATCACCGCCACCCGGTGGCCGGGGTAGCCCATGCCCATGCTGCCAGGTTTGGGGGGCCAGATGGCCGCGCAGTTTCCGACGATGTAGTTGATCTCGGTCTGACCAAACATCTCGTTCACCACCACACCCAACTGCGCCTGGCAGTAGTCAAACACCGCATCGCCCACCGCCTCACCGGCGCTCATGATGGCTTGCAGCTTGAGACCAAATTGCTGCTGCACCGTGGCATCAGGCTTGCCGGGGTAGGCCTTCATCATGGCCTTGAGCGCGGTGGGAAACAGAAACGTGTGCGTAACACCGCAGTCGCGCAGCAACTGCAGCGCGGTTTGCGGGCCAAAGCGGCCATTGAAGGCGACGATGGGGCGGCCAAAATACAGCGTGGGCAGCAGCGCATCCATCAGGCCGCCGGTCCAGGCCCAGTCGGCGGGGCTCCAGAATACCGCTGCGCCGTCGACAACGACCGGGTCAGGAATGAGCGACGCGCCGTCGCCAGTCAGATCGAAACCAAAGCCATTCTGGCTGCAAATGAAACCCGTCAGGTTGCCGATCAACGCCTGGTGCGGAATCAGCGCGCCCTTCGGGTTGCCGGTGGTGCCGCTGGTGTAGATCAGGATGGCAGGGTCGTTTGCCAAAGTGTCCACACAGGCAAAATGCGCGTCGGCCTGACTGCACGCCTTGGCGTAATTCACATCGGCCAGACCGGCCGTGGCCGCCGCATCGCCCACGCCGATGATTTGGCGCAGTGCCGGACAGTGGTGGCGTAGCGCCTGCAAGTTGGGCAGCGTCTGCGCGTCGCCTATGGCCACCACGGCTTCACTGTCTTGCAGCCTGAATTCGAGCGCCTCCGGGCCAAACAGCATCGACAGCGGCATGGCCACCGCGCCCATTTGCAGTGTGGCCATGTAGGCCACGGCGGTCTCAAAACATTGCGGCAACACGATGGCCACGCGGTCGCCGCGCTGCACGCCCAGCCCCAGCAGCACATGGGCCAGCCGGTTAGCATCGTCCTGCAATTGAGAATAAGTATAAAAAGTGCTTGTAACCCCCGTTTTATATGCGCTAATAGCTATTCTTTTTGTAGCGTCCGGCAGCGCCGCCCAGCGCACGCTGCAGGCCTGCGCCATGTTGAAGTGCACCGGCACCTGCCACTTGAATTCGCCGTGCAGCCTGGCGTAGGCCTCGGGCAGGTTCCACACTGGAGCATTGGGGCTAAACGTTCTGTCGCTGACTTGACTGACGGGCATCGCATACCTTCTTTACTATGTTCAGACTTCCTGATCCGCATGGAATCCATTTGGCATGGTGAAAGCCTGGTTGTGACTTTGTGGGAGGGCTGGCAAGCCCGAATTCGCGGCTGCCGCCGCTCCTACGAGTGCCAGTCCTGTTCCTGAAAAAAGCAAATTGTGCCTAGACGCATCAGGAAGTCTGAATTTATAACAAATTAGCCTCTATCCCCTATAAACAGTGCATGAGTTGCTATTCATTTTGATTAATCTCAGACTTCCTGATCCGCCCGGAATCCATTTGGCTTGGTGAAAGCCTGGTTGTGAGAAAACCTGGTTGTGAATTTGTGGGAGGGCTGGCAAGCCCGAATTCGCGGCTGCCGCCGCTCCTACAGGTGCCAGTCCTGTTCCTGAAAAAAGCAAACTGTGCCTATACGTATCAGGAAGTCTGAAGGTATGGCCTGGTGGCGGTAGCGTGGGCTGCGGACCCGTGCCAGCCAGCACCGGCAGTTTGGCCATTTCGCCTCAGGCAGACAAGGCCAGCAGTGCAATCAACAGTAAGTTTCGCGGGCCTATGCGGCGCTCCTCAATGGCAAAACGATCAAATATTTTGCGACGCGTGTGACGACCCGACTTGCAAAGACGGCAAGCAGCGCACTTGAGCCAGAACTATTTCGCCGTGCCTGTGCGCTCCATCCATCCAGTACCGACAGCTTCAACGCAGAAGGTCGCCAGGTTTTCAAGCACCGTCTGTACAGCGCGGTTGGCAGCGGCTACACCGCCAACCGGGTCGTCGCTGCTGGCAATGGCTATTCCATCAAAGTCGCGCGAGGCCAACACGCGGCGGGTCCGGTCGTCAACCAGCACTGCGCGCAACGTGAAGCGGACACGACTCGGCCGGGTCTGAAATTCTTGTTGCAGCCGGAGAATGACAGTGTCCAGGCGCAGGTCGCCGGCGGCAGCGCCGGGTGTCAACACAACCGCGCCAAAGCTGCCTGTATGGCCAATCGCTGTCACCAGCAACGGCCCCAGCATCTGCGCTGGCGGGTCTACCCATTCGCTGTGCGCGAAGTATTCAAGCTGGTGGGGTTCTTGCACGTAGATGATGCGCGGGCTGTCAAAGCCGGCTGCCGCAAGTGGCGGATTGACGATCAGCGTCGGCCCATTGCGCTTTAGGGGCGCTTGTGATGTCGCTGGCGCTGGCACCACCCCCGCCCCCGTGGATTGGGCACTGTCGAGCGAATAAAAAGCCGGGGGTGGCGTTGTCGTTGGGCGCAACGCGCTGCAGGCACCCAACGCCACCAGCATCAGCCCGCTAGTGAAGAATCGACCGGCTCTCCAAAACGCGGGATGGTTTTTGGTCTTCATGGTGAAACTCCGGTTTCGCCCGGACCGTCCGGAACGGGCTTGCGACCAAAAAGCAGGCCGCGTGGGTCACGCGTGGTCTGCTCGCTCAAGCGGCGCAGCGAACTCGACAGCGTGCTCAGTTCGCCCAACACGCGCTCGAATTCGGGCAGTGTGTCGGTACTGAATCGTTTCACGTCGACACCCATCGCATCAACGGCCTTGCCCGCGCTGACACTGGTGCGAGCCACCTCAACCCCCATTTTTTCAATGGCATCGGCACTGCGACCGATGCGGTCCACCACCGCCGCCATGTGCGCGGTTGCCTGGGAGGTGTTTTCCAGTGTTATGCCCGCGTGCGTAATGCCCGCGTTGATCGTGTCCTTGCGCGCAGCGACGGTACGCGCCACGGTAGCAATGTCACCCAGTGCGCTCTTGAAGGCCGCCTGGTTTTCGTCACTGAGCAGGGAATTGATGCTGTTCGAGGTGCTGTCAAGCTTGGCCAGCACACTGGTCAGCACATTCTCCAGCCGGGCGCTGAGCGACGGCTTGGTGCGGATCACCGGATACTGGCTTCCCTCGGCCGCACTTAGCGGTGGCGAACCCAAGGTGCCACCACTGAGCTCCACGTAGGCAATCCCCGTCAGTCCCTGCGTCTTCAGAACCGCAATGGTGTCTTCCTTGATGGGTGTGCCGCGCTCGATGGCGAACATCAGGTTCACCCGCTGCGGGTTGTCATGATCCAACTCGATAGAGCGTACTTTGCCCACGTCGACACCGTTGTATTTGACGGGTGCATTCAAGTTCAGGCCGGCCACTGATTCGTCCAGGGTGGACAGGTACGAGTCGTACTTTTTTTGCCATGCTCCGCCCGAGGCCAGCCACAGCACTCCGGCGACCAGCACCGCTCCCAGGGCAATGACAAAGGCACCGACGATCGAATAATTTACTTTGGTTTCGATGATGATTCCTTGAGGTGTGCAGAGGGCTGGTCTTGCTGCTGGGCCGCGCGACCCCGCGGGCCCTCAAAAAACGGCCGGATTGCCGGGTTGTCCACGCGCGACAACTCGTCCATCGAGCCAATGCCCTGCACTTTGCCTTCGGCCAGCACGGCCACGCGGTCAGCCACCTGCCATAACAGGTCGAGATCGTGGGTGATCATGACGATGGTCAGCCCGAACAGGTCGCGCAGTTTGAGTACCAGTTCATCGATGCCAGCCGCACTGGCCGGGTCAAGGCCGGCTGTGGGCTCATCAAGAAACAGCAACTCCGGGTCAAGCGCCAGTGCGCGGGCCAGCGAGGCACGTTTCATCATGCCGCCGCTGAGTTCGGCCGGATACTGTGCGCCCACCGCCGGTTTCAGCCCGGTCATGACGAGCTTCCAGGCAGCGATTGCATCGATCAATGGGTTGCCAAGTGCGGTGTGTTCGCGCAGCGGCAGGCCGACGTTTTCTGTCACCGTCAGCGCCCCAAACAGGCTGCCGTGCTGGAACATCACGCCCCAGCGCTGGCGCAGGGCCAGAGCCTCGTCATCGGTGAGTGTGGCCAGGTCCATGCCGAGCACGCGGATGGTGCCCGAGTCAGGACGGTGCAGCAAGATCATTTCGCGCAACAGCGTTGATTTGCCAGAACCGCTGCCACCAATCACTGCAAAAATCTCGGCGCGGCGCACGTCAAGGGTAATTCCTGAATGCACCACATGGTCGCCAAAGCGTGTTGCAACGTCGTGCATTTCGATCACAATTTCCGAAGGTGTTGCAGCGCTTTGCATGTCAAATATCCAGAGCGCTGAATGCGACCGAAAACAGCGCGTCTGCCACGATCACCAAAAAGATCGACTGCACCACGGCGCGCGTGGTCTGGCGACCCACGCTGTCGGCCCCGCCCTTGGTGCGAAAGCCCTGAAAGCAGCCAACCATGGCGATGATGGCCGCAAACACCGGTGCCTTGCCAATGCCAACCAGGTAGGCTGTGATGCTGACGGCCTTGGCAAAGCGGTCCAAAAACTCGACGTAGCCAACGCCCAGTTGGGCGCGGGCCATCATCATGCCGCCTGCCACGCCCAGCACATCCGCAAACACGGTCAGCAGGGGCAGCGTAATCACCAGCGCAATGACTTTGGGCAGTACCAGCAGCTCCAGCGGCGCGATGCCGATGGTGCGCATGGCATCAATTTCTTCGGTTACGGCCATCGTGCCGATCTGCGCCGCATAGGCTGAACCCGAGCGGCCGGCAATGATGATGGCGGTGATCAAGGGCGCAAACTCGCGCAGCATCGACAAGCCCACCAGATCGGCTACAAAGATGTTCGCGCCGTATTGCCTGAGCTGGTCAGCGCCCTGGTAGGCCACCACCACACCAAGCAGAAAAGACAGCAGTCCGACGATGGGCAACGCATTGAAACCGGCGCTGCGGATGTTGAACAGTATGGGCCGCCAGCGCAACCGCGCCGGATGGGTGACGCACAGGGCAAATGCCAGCGCGCTTTCGCCTGTGAAACTGAGCAGTGCCGCGGCCTGCTCAAAAGCCGCTGCCGTGCTTTGTCCAATGCGCGCCAGTGCGCTCGGGGGCAGCGGGGCGATGGGTACCGGCTGGCAGGCTTGCTCGGCGATGTGTTGCCCCACGACTTCAAGCAACTGGGCAAATGCCGGGCGCAATCCGCGCAAGGTGATGGTGATGCCGTCGCCGCGCAAGCGCAGCAGCAGCTTTTGCAATACCCAGGCACCGGCCGTGTCAAGGGCATCAATCTGTGCCGCGTCCACCACGCCGGTTTTCCCGGTGGGCATGCTCAAGGCCTCCAGCCCGGCCTCAAGGGGGCCGAGCGCGCGCGCGGTCCAGGCCCCCGAAAGCGCAATTTCCCCAGGTGCGAGCTGCAGATAAGCAGCAGGTTGAGGCGGCGTGACATTCATGGTGGTGTGGCAGCGTGTGCAATGCGCACGATTTCTTTGGCAATGTCTTCTGGTGACAGCACCAAGTCAATGCAGCCGGTGTCTATGGCGCTCTCGGGCATGTCGGGCTCTTTGGCGGTGCTGAGCTTTTGCGCAATGGTGATGCCGCCCACCGCCCGGATGTCACACAGGGCGGCGGAGCCATCGCCATCAAAGCCCGACACGATCACGGCAATCAGCTGGCCGCCCCAGTGCTCGGTTAGCGAGCGCAAAAACACCGTGATGACATCGGGCCAGCCGCGCGGCTTGGAGATGGGCTCCAAATGAAACACGCTGCCTTCCACATGCAGGTCGCGGTTGGCGGGGATGATGAACACGTGGTTGGGTTTAATCAGCAGGTTTTCGGTGATCAGATCAACCGGCATGCTGCTAAAGCGCGGCAGCACCTCATGCAACTGGGTGGGAAACATAGTGATGTGGTTGACGATGACGACCGCCACGCCCATGTCATTGGGTAGGTTTTGCAGCAGGCGGATGTAGGCATCGAGCCCGCCCGCTGAACCCCCCACACAGACGATGGGAAAAGTGGATGCACCCATTGCGGCATTTGGTAAGGCGTCGACCCGTGGGTGCATTTTTTCTTCGTTCATATTGGCTCCGATGGCGCTAGGCCGTTGTCTGGCAAGTGGCCACCCTGGCGCAGCAGTTGTGCAAAGGCCTGCGCACTGACCGGCCTGCTGAATAGGTAGCCTTGAATTTGATCGCATTGGTTCTCGCGCAGGAATTGGAGCTGCTCAAGCGTTTGGACACCTTCCGCGACGGTCTTGAACCCGAGCCCTTTGGCCATGGTGATGATGGCGGTGACGATGGCCCCGTCTTCCGGGTTACGGCCCAGGTCGTGCACAAAGGAACTGTCGATTTTCAGCTTGTCGACCTTGAAGCGCTTGAGGTAACTCAGCGACGAGTAGCCGGTACCAAAATCGTCAATCGACAGCCCGACGCCTAGCGCATGCAGACGGTCCAGCAGTTTGAGGGTGCGCTCGGAGTTTTCCATGGCAATGCCCTCGGTCATTTCCAGCTCCAGCAAGGCTGGGTCCAGTTTGGAGGCACGCAGGGCCTGGGCCACCGCCTGGTAGAGCGTGTCCTGGCGAAACTGCACAGCCGACAGGTTGACCGCGACCGGCACCACGCCCAATCCTTGGGCCTGCCAAGCGGCCACCTGTTGAACGGCAGTGTTCAATACCCAGGTGCCAATTTCGATGATCAGATCGCTTTCTTCTGCAATCGGGATAAAACTCGCCGGGGCCACCAGGCCATTTTGCGGATTCTGCCAACGGATCAGGGCTTCAACCCCGACGATTTCGGATGTCTTGGCATCCACTTGCGGCTGGTAATACAGAAAGAACTCCTGTTGCTCAAGGGCCCGACGCAACTCACCTTCGGTCTTCAAAATGCTCTTAGCCTGCTCTTGCATCAGACGGGTGAAAAACTGGAAGGTGTTGCGGCCACTTTGTTTGGCACGGTGTAGCGCGGCATCGGCAGACTGCGCCATTTGTTCAAAATCGTCGCCATCTTGCGGATACTCGGCAATCCCGATGCTGGCCGTGACCACCAGCCGGTGGCCAGCAATGGTGAGTGGCTTGGCCACCACGTCAAGCAGGTTTCTGGCCGTATGGGCCGCACCTTCGACATCGGTGTTGGGCAACAGCAGCATGAATTCGTCACCACCCTGGTGGCACAGCGTGTCGTCCTGGCGCAAGTGGCCCAGCAAGCGCTGAGACAGTTCTTTGAGTAACTGGTCTCCCACGCTGTGGCCAAGCGAGTCGTTGATGATCTTGAAGCGGACAAGGTCGATGAACATCAAGGCCGCCGGGCTTTGTTCGCGTTTGGCAGCAGTCAGCACCAATTGGGCGCGGTCGCGCAACAGGCCACGATTGGGCAGCTGGGTCAGCGGGTCAAAGTTGCTCAGAAACTGAATGCGATCCTCCGAGGTCTTGCGCTCGCTCGCCTGGGCGTGCTGGCGACCCCGGGCCAGCAGCCAGGTCAGCAGACTCAAGGCCAGCGTGAGGGCCACGCCGCCCAGCGCCCCGCGCGTGGATGGCGAGCCAAACGACAGGCGCGCTGCCAGCGCCGGTGTGGTGCCCATCACCAGTGTCCATTGGCGCCCACCGATGAGCAACTGGCGGCTGGTTTGCAGGCTGTCTGGCGTGGCCCCCTCGGCCTCTAGGGGCAGGCCGTCCGAGCGGTAAATCAGGGTTTTTCCGGTTGGCGGCGAACCGTCGTGAATCCTGACATCAAGATCAGGATCGAATTCGCCGCGCAGGCCTTGCATCAGGGTGTGGAGGTGAAAGGGCACGTTCACCCAGCCTACGATGCCGGCGCGCCGCTCAGCCGGGGTCTCGTGTCGGGCTGCTTGACGGTAGATGGGCAGGTACATCACAAAGGCGGGCAGGGCCGGCTTGCCAGCATCTTGTGTCAGGGGGACTTTGGCGCTCATTCTGAGGTCGTCCGTGTCGCGTGCCGCGTCCATGGCGGCGCGGGCAGCTGGCACGGTCAGGGTATCAAAGCCAATCGCCTTGAGGTTGTCACCGGCCATTTGCTCAATGCGCACGATCGGCGCGTAGCGCTCGCGCATGCCCTGCGGCGTGATCTGGTAATTTGGCGCGTAATGCTGGCGCATGTCGGTGAGATGCTGGCCTTTGGTGGCGTTGGGCACCAGTTCAACCATGCCGATGGCTTGTACGCCATGTGCTTGGTCTAGTCGCAGCGCCTGGACGTAGGCCTGGAATTCATCAAAACTGATGCTGTCGCCGCCTTCAAACAAGCCCTTGACACCCCGCATTACCACCGCATAGACGTTGAAGCGGTTGCGAATGTTGCCAGCGGCCATGTCTGCGGCAAATTCGAACTCGGTGCGCTGGCTGGCAGCCTCTTGTCGCACAGCATGACGCCACCACCCGCCACTGATGCCCAACCCGAGCAACAACATTAGCCCCGAAAGCAGCCATGGATTCAGGCGCAGAGCCGTTAACCCAAGCCCTGTCTGCTGTCGTCCTGGGGTGTTCATGTTGTGGCTTTTTGGAGGGTAGGGGGGTGTCGCTCAGCGAATTGTTGGGGGAAAGGCCACCTGCGGTCAGTACGCCACCGCACGTACCGGGCGAGGCATGACCTGCAGGCTACCGTAGCGCAAGGCGTATTGTTTGGTGAACTCGGCACCCAGAAAAAAAATCTGAGCCGAGTAATACACCCACAGCAGCAACGCCACCAGCGACCCGGCAGCACCATAGCCGGAGGCGACCGCACTCTTGGCCAAGTACAGCCCTATGGCCCATTTGCCCAGGCTGAACAGGCCTGCGGTAAACAGCGCGCCAGTCCAGACATCGCGCCAGGACAGCGGCACATCGGGCAGTGTCTTGTAGATCACGGCAAAAAGGCAAACCACCACACTGTAGGAAGCCGCTGCGGCCAGTGTTTCAAACACCACGGCCGAGCTGCGCCAGACGCCACCCACGTACTGGCCCAACAGGGCGAGTGCAGCACCGGCAAACAGGGACAAAAGCATCAAAAAACCCAACAGCAGCACCATGGTGAAGGACAGCAGCCGGGTGCGCAGCACGGTAACAAAGCCGGAACGCTGCGACTTTTCGGCCCCCCATAAATCGTCCAGACTGTCTTTGAGCTCGACAAATACGCTGGTGGCGCCCAGCAGCAGCAGCCCGCCCGCCACCATGCTGGCCCACAGGCTGGTCGTCTCGCCTTGCGATGACACCAGCAGCGCCTGCAGCACTACTGCACCGTTGGGGCCGACCAGGTCTTGT
This sequence comes from Burkholderiales bacterium, assembly GCA_038328055.1. Taxonomy (GTDB): domain Bacteria; phylum Pseudomonadota; class Gammaproteobacteria; order Burkholderiales; family Burkholderiaceae_C; genus Rhodoferax. The sequence continues at coordinate 720 of JBBQLQ010000055.1, read as the reverse complement.
GCGACGGCCATGACCTTGGCCTGGGCCGAATCGGCCCCAAACAGGTAGCCCGCCAGCACGATCGCCAGGAGCAGGATCGGAACCATCGAGAACAGGGTGTAAAAAGCCAGCGCCGCCCCTTTGCTGGCGGCGCGCTGTTCAAACCAGGCATCAAGCGATGCGTACAGCACACGCACCATCTGCCCCAGCCAATTGCCCAGCGCTTCGCCAGGGGCTACCGCGGCTGGCGCAGGACTATTGCCCATGCGATGTCAGGCGCGCCTGTTCGGCAGCCGCAGTCAAGGTTGGGGCATCGGCAAGTAACAAAATGATTCGGTGCATGGTGAGGAATTGGGTGGGCCGCGACAATTTCGCCAATTGATCGTAGAAGGCACCGGGGCGCGCGTCTGTGCGCCAATGCACATGGCCGGGCACCGTTGCTTCAACGCCAACCCGTCTTGAAACACCATCCCGGCTACGTGACCATTTTGGTGATCTTAGGGCTCGTTGACCCACAGACCAAGGCATTGCTGGCCACTAAGCTCAGACTTCCTGATACATATAGGCAAAATTTGCTTTTTTCAGGAACAGGACTGGCACTTGTAGGAGCGGCGGCAGCCGCGAATTCGGGCTTGTAGGAGCGGCGGCAGCCGCGAATTCGGGCTTGCCAGCCCTCCCACAAAGTCACAACCAGGCTTTCACCATGCCAAATGGATTCCGTGCGGATCAGGAAGTCTGAAG
>JBBQLQ010000054.1:0-19861 GCA_038328055.1 Burkholderiales bacterium | reverse complement strand
CAAGGCGCTGCAGGACGATGCCTTCATCCCGGTCATCAGCCCGATCGGTTTTGGCGAAAACAACGAGAGCTACAACATCAACGCCGACGTGGTGGCGGCCAAGCTGGCGACGGTGCTGAAAGCCGAAAAACTGCTGATGCTGACCAACATCAGCGGCGTGCAGAACAAGGCCGGTGAGTTGCTGACCGACCTGACCGCGCGCCAGATTGACGCACTGTTTGCCGACGGCACCCTCAGCGGTGGCATGTTGCCCAAGATTGCCGGCGCGCTGGACGCGGCCAAAAGCGGTGTCAACGCGGTGCACATCATTGACGGGCGGGTGCCGCATGTGCTGCTGCTTGAAATTTTGACCGATCAGGCCTTTGGCACGATGATTCGTTCGCATTGAGGTGCTATATTTATAATAGCTATCTGCGCTTATTCCATAAGGGCTAGAGGGATATTTTATGATAATTCTTCAGAATTCACCCCATGACTGAGCTCGCCAGCGCGCCTACCCGGCCCAAGCCTGGCGAGCGGCGGGTACAGATTTTGCAGGCCCTGGCCGCCATGCTGGAGCTGCCCGGTGGCGAGCGCATCACCACTGCAGCGCTGGCGGCGCGCTTGCAGGTCAGTGAGGCCGCCTTGTACCGCCACTTTGCCAGCAAGGCCCAGATGTTCGAGGCGCTGATTGACTTCATCGAGCAAACCGTGTTTACGCTGGTCAACCAGGTCAGCGCCAAAACCACCGAGCCGAGTGCGCTTCAGGCGGCGCAGATGGTGACGCTCTTGATGAAATTTGCCGAAAAAAACCCCGGCATGACACGCGTCATGGTGGGTGATGCGCTGGTGCTGGAGCATGAGCGCCTGCAGCAGCGCATGAACCTGTTTTTTGACAAGATCGAAGCCGCCCTCAAACAATGCCTGCGCGGTGACGGCTTGGTCGCGGACAGCCTCACGCCAACGCTGGATGCGCAGGCGCGTGCCGCCGTGCTGATCGGGTTTGTCAGAGGGCGGCTGCAGCGCTACACCCGTTCCGGGTTCAAACGCATGCCCAGTGAGCAGCTTGAGGCCTGTTTGGCAGTGATGTTGTGAAAGCGACATTCCTGCGCTAGGGTAAACCCGCAAAAGCGCTAGAAGCATCACCCTAAAGCGCCCGGTCAGGCTGCGCAGCCTTGGTAAATGCTGCAAAATAGAACGATCGTTCTTTTATTGGCATTGCGACATGACCTCTTCAAGCCTCAAGTCAGCGTCAGTCTCTGGTACCGCCCTTGCCGGTGCTCCTCACGCGCCGCGCGACCTACGTGCCCTGCAAAAAGGCCAGCGAACCAAGCAAGCCATCATTGATGCTGCGCTGGGTCTGGCGGAGCAGATCGGCCTGGAGGGGCTGAGCATTGGGGCGCTGGCCGAAGTCACGCACATGAGCAAGTCGGGTGTGTTCGCCCATTTTGGCTCGCGCGAAGAGCTGCAGATTTCTGTCGTGCGTGAGTATTACCAGCGCTTTTCCGACGAAGTTTTTTTCCCGGCCATGCAAGCGCCGCGTGGCCTGTTGCGGGTGCGTGCGCTGTTTGCCAACTGGATGAAGCGCGTGGCGGTTGAAATCCAGTCGGGTTGTATTTTTATCAGCGGTGCGGTCGAGTTTGACGACCGGCCCGGTCCGGTGCGCGACGCGCTGTCAAGCTCGGTGGCTACCTGGCTGAATGCCTTGCACCGCGCCGTCATCCAGGCCAAAGAGCAGGGTCATCTGGTGCCCGATGCTGACGAGGCGCAGATGGCCTTCGAAATCCACGGCCTGATTCTGGCGCTGCACTATGAAGCGCGTTTTCTGAAAAATCCCGGGGCCATGAACCGTGCCAACACCGGTTTTGAGAATATTTTGCAGCGTTACGGCAAGTCTGCCGCGCGCGGCCTTTCTACATCACTCTGATCTATTTTTTTCAAGGAGAACCCAGCATGGCTGTCTATACCCCCCCACTGCGTGACATGCAGTTTGTCATGCATGAATTGCTCAATGTCACGGCTGATTTGCAAGCCATGCCGGTGCATGCCGAGATGGACGTTGACACCATCAACGCCGTGCTGGAAGAAGGTGGCAAATTTGCCGCCGACGTGCTGCTGCCGCTCAACATCAGTGGCGACACCGAAGGCTGCACGCTTGATCAGGTCACGCACGAAGTCACCACACCCACGGGCTTTAAGGCAGCCTATGCCCAATACGTTGAAGGCGGCTGGGCGGCGCTGGCTTGCGACCCGGCGTTTGGCGGGCAAGGCTTGCCGCTGGTGGTGAACCAGTGTTTTTACGAGATGATGAACTCGGCCAACCAGGCCTGGACGATGTACCCCGGCCTGACCCATGGTGCCTACGCCGCCCTGCACACCCACGGCACCGAGGCTCAAAAAGCCACCTATCTGCCCAAAATGGTCAGTGGTGAGTGGACCGGCACCATGTGCCTGACCGAGCCGCATTGCGGCACTGACCTGGGGCTGATGCGCAGCAAGGCCGAGCCGCAGGCGGATGGCACTTACAAGATCACCGGCAACAAGATTTTCATCAGCGCGGGTGAGCATGACCTGGCCTCCAACATCATCCACCTGGTGCTGGCGCGCCTGCCCGATGCGCCCGCCGGCATCAAGGGAGTCAGCCTGTTTATCGTGCCCAAGTTCAATGTCAACCCGGACGGTAATGTGGGCACGCGCAACGGCATTTATTGCGGTGGCCTGGAGCACAAAATGGGCATCAAGAGTAACGCCACCGCGCAGATCGTGCTCGATGGTGCCATTGGCACGCTGGTCGGCCAGCCCAATAAGGGCATGCAGGGCATGTTTGTCATGATGAACGCCGCGCGCTTGGGGGTTGGCAACCAGTCGTTGGGCCTGACCGAAGTGGCTTTTCAAAATGCGCTGGCCTATGCCAAAGACCGCATTCAAATGCGCTCGCTGACGGGTGTCAAAGCCAAAGACCAGCCCGCTGACCCGATCATCGTGCACCCTGACGTGCGCAAGATGCTGCTCACCGCCAAAGCCTACGCCGAGGGCGGTCGGGCACTGTTGTGCTATTGCGCGATGCTGCTTGAAAAAGAGCACAACCACCCCGATGAAGCGGTGCAAAAGGAATCGGGTGAACTGCTGGCCATGTTGACACCGATCGCCAAAGCTTTCGTGACCGACAACGGCTGGACTTCAACCTCGACCTGCTTACAGGTGTTTGGTGGCCACGGTTTCATCAAGGAATGGGGCATGGAGCAGTTTGTGCGCGATGCCCGTATCAACATGATTTACGAGGGCACCAACACCATCCAGTCGCTTGACCTGCTGGGCCGCAAGATTTTGGGCAACAACGGCGCTACGTTGAAGAAGTTTGGCAAACTGATTGGCCAGCTGGTGGCTGAGGAAGGTGTGAACGAGAAGATGGCCGAATTCATCACGCCGATTGCCATTTTGGGCGAGCAGATGACCAAGTTCACCACCGAGCTCGGCTTCAAGGGTTTCCAGAACCCCGACGAAGTGGGCGCTGCTGCGGTGGATTACCTGCGCGTAGCCGGCCACCTGGTGTATGGCTACTTCTGGGCGCGCATGGCGCAGGTGGCCTTGCGTCAAATTGCTGCTGGCAACTCAGATCCGTTTTATGTGGCCAAGCTGCAGACGGCGCGCTTTTACTTTGCCAAGCTGTTCCCGGAAACGGCTACATTGATGCGCACCGCGCGCATGGGCTCTAAAGTGCTGATGGACACCGACGCGGCGCTGGCGTGATTTTTTTTGATGACCTTTATACCTACAGGAGACTTTATATGAAAAATACGACTCTAGCCCTTATAAAACGTGCGTCAGTAGCTACTTTATTTGTAGCAGTTGGTGGGCATGCTGCAGCGCAGATGAGCCCGGTGGGTACCTGGCACAGTTTTGACGAGAAGACCAATGAGATCAAAAGCGAGATCGTCGTCGCCGAGTCCAGCGGTGTGCTGACCGGGCGCATTGAGAAGCTGTTGCGCAAGGATGCGGATCAGAAAAAGCTCTGCACCGAGTGCAGCGATGACCGCAAGGACAAGCCAGTGCTGGGCATGGAGATCATTCGTGGTGCCAAAAAAGTCGATGGCAAAGATGTCTGGGAAGACGGCAAGATTCTGGACCCCGAAAACGGCAAGAACTACACCTTGCGCCTGACCCCGATTGAAGGCGGCAAGAAGCTTGAAGTGCGCGGCTCCGTGTTTGGCATCGGCCGCACCCAGACCTGGGTTCGCGTGCAGTAAGGCCGCAAGTGACTCCATGCGTCGTCATTGCGAGGAGCGCCAGTATTCCCCCCGTCATTGCGAGGAGCGCCAGTATTTCCCCGTCGTCATGGCGAGGAGCGCCAGTATTCCCCGTCGTCATTGCGAGGAGCGCAGCGACGCGGCAATCCAGGACTTCCGGGTGCATGGATTGCCGCGCTGCGCTCGCAATGACGACACCAGCATGGATTGCCGCGCTTCGCTCGCAACGACGATACCAGCATGGATTGCCACGCTGCGCTTGCTTGTGACGAAGGCGTAGCCTCGCTATGACGATACTCAAATTTATTACTTAGGAACTAACCGTGTCTCGATTCAATGTCAAAAAAGTCGCCGTCCTCGGCGCTGGTGTGATGGGTGCGCAAATCGCTGCGCACCTGGCCAATGTCAAAGTGCCGGTCATCTTGTTTGACCTTTCCGCCAAAGAGGGCCCCAAGAACGGCATCGTGACGCGTGCCGTCGAGGGACTGAAAAAACTCAAGCCATCGCCGCTGGGTGTGCCGGAAGACGCAGCCTTGATCGGGCAGGCCAATTACGAAGAACACCTGCACTTGCTCAAAGACTGCGACCTGGTGATCGAAGCGATTGCCGAGCGCATGGACTGGAAGCTAGACCTGTACAAAAAGATCGCACCATTTTTGGCCCCGCACGCCATCGTTGCCTCCAACACGTCGGGCCTGTCGATCACCAAACTCAGCGAGGTGCTGCCCGAGGAAATCAAGCCGCGCTTTTGCGGTATTCACTTCTTCAACCCGCCGCGCTACATGCAGCTCGTCGAGCTGATCAACACGCCCACCACGCAGCCGCAAATCCTTGACGAGCTGGAGGCCTTTGTCACCAGCAACCTGGGCAAAGGCGTGGTGCGAGCCAAAGACACGCCTAACTTCATTGCCAATCGGGTCGGTATTGCCGGCATGCTGGCGACCATGAAAGAGGTCGAAAACTTTGGCCTGAGCTATGACGTGGTCGATGATTTGACCGGCAAAAAGCTCGGCCGTGCCAGTTCGGGCACCTTCCGCACGGCGGACGTGGTCGGGCTCGACACCATGGCGCATGTGATCAAAACGCTGCAAGACACGCTGAGTCTTGACGCTACCCAAGGGGCCGCCCAGTTCGACCCGTTCTACGCCAGCTTTGCCACACCCGAGGTGCTCAAGACCTTGCTGGAAATGGGCAACCTGGGTCAAAAAACCAAGGCCGGCTTCTTCAAAAAGGTCGGGCGCGACATCTTGCGCTTTGACCTGACGAGCAGGACTTATGTGCCCGGTGGCGAAAAGGCCGACGAGGTCTACACCCGCATGCTGAAAAAGCCCGCCGGTGAACGCCTGCAATTGCTCAAAAATAGCGAAGGTGCTCAGGGCCAATTCTTGTGGGCGATATTGCGCAATGCTTTTCACTACGCGGCCGTGCACCTGGGCACGATTGCCGACAACGCGCGTGATGTCGACTTTTGCATGCGTTGGGGCTTTGGCATGAAACAGGGGCCGTTTGAGTTGTGGCAGGAAGCCGGTTGGCTAACGGTGGCCAACATGGTCAAAGAAGACATTGATGCGGGCAAGGCCTTGTGTAACGTGCCGCTGCCCGACTGGGTCTTTAGCGGCCCGGTGGCCGAGGCCGGTGGTGTGCACACGCCTGCCGGTTCGTGGAACCCAAGCACTGAGCAGTTTGTGCCGGTGCGCCGCTTGCCGGTGTATGCGCGTCAATTTTTCCCGGAAAGCGTGCTGGGATCGAATGCCCCCACGGCCGCCAGCGCGGGCACCACACTGTTTGAAGACGAGTCGATTCGCCTGTGGACGCTGCCCGCTGCAACTGACAGCGATGTGCTGATTGCCAGCATCAAAACCAAGATGCACGCGATTGGCCCGGATGTTGTCGAGGGTCTGGTCAAAGGCATTGAGCTGGCCGAAGCCGATTACAAAGGCCTGGTGATTTGGGCCGATGGCGAGGTGTTTTCTGCCGGCGCTGATCTGCAGGCCATGCTGCCGGCGTTCATGACCGGCGGTGTCAAAGCCATTCAAGGGGCTGAGCTGGAAATGCAGCAAGCCATGCTGAAACTGCGTTATGCCAATGTGCCGGTGGTGTCTGCCGTGCGCGGGCTGGCGCTGGGCGGTGGCTGTGAGCTGGCGGTCTATTCGGCCAAGCGCGTGGTGGCGATGGAAAGCTACATCGGTCTGGTCGAAGTCGGTGTCGGTCTGGTGCCAGGCAGTGGTGGCCTGACCTATATTGCCCGCCGTGCAGCAGAAAATGCGGCCTGCTCCACCGGCAAAGACTTGTTGCCGTTTCTGACCGAAGGCTTTACCGCGGCAGCCATGGCCAAGGTTGGAACCAGCGCTATCGAGTCGCGCAAGCTGGGTTATTTGCTGAGCAGCGATGTGATCGTGCCGCACAAGGACGAGTTGCTGTTTGTCGCCTTGAACGAGGCGCGTGCCATGTTCGATAGCGGTTACCGCGCACCTCACAAACGGCTGTTTGCGGTGGCCGGGCGCAGCGGCGTCGCCACCATCAAGGGCTCCTTGGTGAACATGCGCGATGGCGGCTTCATTAGCGCCTATGACTATTTCATTGCCTGCCAGATTGCCAACGTGGTCTGTGGCGGTGATGTCGATGCCGGCAGCCTGGTCGATGAAGACTACCTGATGACGCTGGAGCGCAACGCCTTTGGCGAACTGCTGGCCAACCCCAAGACGCAAGAGCGGATCATGGGAATGATGTCGACAGGTAAACCAGTTCGCAACTAAATCGCCAATCGCCGTCATTGCGAGGAGCGCAGCGACGCGGCAATCCAGGGGCCCAATTGCATGGATTGCCACGCTTCGATCGCTTGTGACGACCAACCCATCAAAGGATACCTAAATGAAACAAATCCAAGAAGCCTACATCGTCGCCGCCACGCGTTCACCCATTGGGCGTTCGCATCGCGGGTCTTTGCGCAACATGCGCCCGGATGATCTGCTGGTCAAGGTGCTGCAGTCGGCGCTGGCGCAAGTGCCGTCGCTTGACACAAAAGCCATTGAAGACCTGATCTGCGGCTGTGCCATGCCCGAAGGCCCGCAAGGCCTGAACATCGCCCGTGCCGCCGTCGTGATGGCGGGCTTGCCAACCAGCGTAGGTGGCATCACCATCAACCGCTTTTGCGCCTCGGGCCTGTCGGCTATACAGATGGCGGCGGACCGCATTCGCGTGGGCGAGGCCGAGGTGATGATCGCTGCCGGCACCGAGAGCATGAGCATGGTGCCGATGAGCGGCAACACACCGTCGTTTTCACCAGCCATGTTCAAAAACGATGCCGATGTCGGCATTGCCTACGGCATGGGCTTGACGGCTGAAAAGGTTGCCACCCAGTGGAAGATCAGCCGTGAGGCGCAGGATGCGTTTGGTTTGCAGTCGCACCAGCGCGCACTGGCAGCGCAGGCGGCGGGGTACTTTAGCGCCGAGATGACCCCGATCGAGACCATTGACCGCACGCCTAATCTGGCCACGGGAGAAGTGATCGAGAAAAGACGCCTGATGAGTCTGGACGAAGGCGCACGCGCTGACACCAGCCTGGAAGGCCTGGCCAAGCTGAAAACACCGTTTGCTGCGCGCGGCTCGGTCACGGCTGGCAACAGCTCGCAAACCTCGGACGGCGCGGGCGTGCTGATTTTGGCCAGCGAAAAAGCCATCAAGCAATATGGCCTGACACCGTTGGCGCGGTTTGTGAGTTTTGCCGCCAAAGGCGTGCCACCCGAGATCATGGGCATTGGCCCGATCGAAGCGATTCCGGCGGCGCTGCGCTATGCCGGGCTGACACTGGAGCAGATCGACTGGATCGAGCTCAACGAAGCCTTTGCGGCCCAGGCGCTGGCAGTCATCAACACGCTGGGGCTGGATCAGGCCCGCGTCAACCCCATGGGCGGTGCCATTGCGCTGGGCCACCCGCTGGGTGCCACCGGGGCCATTCGTGCCGCGACCTTGATTCATGCCTTGCAGCGCACGCAGGGAAAGTACGGCATGGTCAGCATGTGCATCGGCATGGGGCAGGGTGCTGCGGGTATTTTTGAGCGGGTTTGATCAGCCGGGGCTGGAGGTGGTTTTAATGATAATATTGGCCCCTAGCCCCCGTAAATACTGCGTAAGTAGCTATAAATTCAATAGTAATTAGATCGCCATCAATGCCCCACAAAATTGCCGATGCGCCAGCCATAGTGTTCGATGACGAGTTTCTCGACGGCCTCAAGAAAATCTTTGAAGAGCTGATTGTCTTCAATCGCGTGCTGGGTCTGAAAATCATCTCGGTCACGCCTGACAAGGTGCGCGCCAGCATCGACATGCGCAACGAACTGGTTGGGCACTACGGCTACAACCGCATTCACGGTGGTGTGATCAGCGCCGGCTTGGATACGACCGGCGGGCTGGCGGTGATGGCCGCTATCGGCGCGCGCCACATGGACGAGTCGGTGCAGCAGCGTCTGCAGCGGTTTGCCAAATTGGGCACCATTGACCTGCGGGTGGATTACCTGCGCCCCGGCATTGGCGAGCACTTTGAACTGCGCGCCGAAGTCATGCGGCTGGGCTCGCGCGTGGCCTCGACCCGCATGGAGTTTTTGGGCGCTGACGGCAAACTGCTGTCGACCGGGTCGGCTGCTTACATCGTGTCCTGATTCGCAGGCTTGGGCACTGGCCGGGGTCGGCCGTTCTCATCGACTGCCACATAGGTCAGCGAGGCTTCGGTCACCTTGGTGTATTTTCCTTGGGCGCGAAAGTGCTCGGCGTAGACCTCGACCTTGACCGTGATCGAGGTGTGCCCGATGCGCACCAGCTTGCTGTAAAAACTCAGAATGTCGCCGACCCGCACCGGCTGCTTGAAGATGAACTGGTTCACCGCCACCGTGGCCATGCGCCCACCGGCGTAGCGCGCGGGTATCACGGCACCGGCCAGGTCCACCTGGGCCATCACCCAGCCACCAAAAATGTCGCCATTTTGGTTGCAGTCGCGCGGCATCGGAATCACCTTGAGCACCAGTTCCTCGTCCAGTGGCAGTTGCACGCTGGGCGGGTGGGCGATGCCGTCTTGCGAGGAACTTGCAGTGGGGTTGGGGTCAAGGGGGTCAGACATGGGCACAATCGGGTAGTTAATTTTGAGAGATTGTCACCTATGAGCCGCTCCGGCAGATCAGGCCACCGTCAAGCTGCGGCCACCACTTCCCCTGAAAACCAAGTTACCTCGCGTTCCGACTGGGCCACGCTGCAGCGTCTGTTTCCGTATCTGTGGGAGTACAAATGGCGCGTGATGGCGGCGCTGGCTTTCATGATTGGGGCCAAGATGGCCAATGTGGGCGTGCCGCTGCTGCTCAAAGAGTTGGTCGACACCATGAATCCCAAAGGGGCAATCACTGCGCAAACCTTGCTGGTGGTGCCGCTGGGTCTGCTGGTGGCCTATGGGCTGCTGCGCCTGTCTACCACGCTGTTTGCCGAACTGCGCGAACTGATTTTTGCCAAGGCCACCGAGGGCGCGTCGCGCACCATCACCGTGCAGGTGTTTCGCCATCTGCACGCGTTAAGCCTGCGCTTTCACCTGGAGCGCCAGACCGGTGGCATGACGCGCGACATCGAACGCGGCACGCGCGCGGTGCACTCGCTCATCAGCTATTCGCTCTACAGCATCTTCCCCACGCTGATCGAGGTGGCGATGGTGCTGACGCTGCTGGCCGTCAAATTTGATGTGTGGTTTGCCTGGATCACCATCATTGCGCTGATTTTTTACATCACCTTCACCATCATCGTGACCGAATGGCGCACCCAGTTCAGAAAGCAGATGAACGACCTGGACTCCAGCGCGCACAGCCGGGCCATTGACTCGCTGCTGAATTATGAGACCGTCAAATACTTCAACAACGAAGAGTTCGAAGCAAGCCGCTATGACGAAAATCTGGAACGCTACCGCAAGGCGGCCCTCAAAAGCCAAACCACCTTGAGCATCCTGAACACCGGCCAGCAACTCATCATCGCCGCCGGCCTGGTGGCCATGCTGTGGCGCGCCACGCAAGGGGTGGTGGACGGCCGCATGACGCTGGGCGACCTGGTGATGGTCAACGCTTTCATGATCCAGCTTTATATTCCGCTGGGCTTTTTGGGCGTGCTGTACCGCGAGATCAAGCAAAGCCTGACCGATCTGGACAAGATGTTCACCCTGATCGAACGTGAGCGCGAGGTGGCCGATGTGCCCGGGGCGCTACCGCTGGCGCTGGCTGGCAGTGCCAATGTGACGTTCAGCCACGTCAACTTTGCCTACGACCCAGCGCGCCCGATTCTGCACGACATCAGCTTTGAGATACCGGCGGGCAAAACCGTCGCGGTGGTTGGGCCATCGGGCTCCGGCAAGTCCACCTTGGCGCGCTTGTTGTTCCGGTTTTACGACGTACAGCAAGGGCAGATTTTGATTGCCGGGCAAGATATCAAACAAGTCACCCAGGCCTCTGTGCGCCAAGCCATTGGCATCGTGCCGCAAGACACGGTGCTGTTCAATGACACGGTGGAATACAACATTGCCTACGGCAAGCCCGGTGCCAGTCGCGCGCAGGTGGTTGAAGCCGCCTCGTCAGCGCACATCCACAATTTCATCAGCGCCACCCCCAAAGGCTACGACACCATGGTGGGCGAGCGCGGCTTGAAACTCTCGGGCGGCGAAAAACAGCGCGTGGCGATTGCTCGCACCCTGCTGAAAAACCCGCCAATCCTGATTTTTGACGAAGCTACCTCGGCGCTGGACAGTGCCAACGAGCGCGCCATTCAAGCCGAACTGCAAAGCGTGGCGCAAAACAAGACCACGCTGGTCATCGCCCACCGCCTGTCCACCGTGGTGGATGCGCATGAGATTCTGGTGATGGAGGCGGGCCGCATTCTGGAGCGTGGCACCCACGCAGAACTACTGGCTTGCGGCGGGCGCTATGCCGAAATGTGGGCGCTGCAGCAGAGCGTGGAGTAGCGCCGCAGCATTTGTCGTTGCGAGCAGCGCAGCGACGCGGCAATCCAGTGCCTCGAATTTCCTAGTTCAGCCCGGTGACCCGGTCAGTCTCAATGGCCGCGTCCAGCGTCTCCAGCAACCGCTGGCGCGCCTTGAGCTTGGTCTTGGCATGCGCCTTCGGGTTCAGACTCTTGAGCCGTTGGGCCACTTCCCCTGCGCTCGGCATGAGCTGCTCGGTGCCCACCACCAAGTCCAGAAACCCCGCCTCTACTGCACCCTGCGGCGTGAACATTTCGGCACCGATCACGGCGCGCTGAAAAGCTGCGGGTGTCAGGCGGTCGCGCGCCAGGGCAATACCGACCTGGTGCATGGTCATGCCAATTTTGACTTCATTGAGGCCAATGTTGAACGGCCCTTCAACGCCAATGCGGTAGTCGGCTGACAGCAGCATGAACGCACCTTTGGCCACTGCGTGTCCTGGGCAGGCCACGATGATCGGCTGCGGGTGCGCCAGCATGCGCCGCGCCAGGGCCGAGCCTGCAGCGACCAGATCAAGCGCCGCCTGCGGGCCCGACATCATCACCTTGAGGTCGTAGCCGCCACTCAAAATACCGGGCTGGCCAGTGACGATGACCACGGCACCGGCTTGTTCGGCCTGATCCAGTGCCTGGTTGAATTGCGCAATCAAATCCGGTGAAACGGCATTCACTTTGCCGTTGTTCAGGGTCAGGGTGGCAACGCCGTCTGTCAGGCTGTAAATAACCAGTTCGCTCATGATTGGGGCTCCTCTTTTTAAACAAGTGCACCAGTCTAACGGTTGCGTTGTCGTGCTGGCGCTGCTCTTATGCCGGTGCCCACTACACTCAAGCCGCCCCAAAACGCACCAGCCCACGCATTCATGGATTTACTTCTTTTTTTCACCCTGTTCGCCTTCGGGCTCTACACGCTCAACGCGCGCGACCAGCGGGTTCGCATTGCCTTGTTGGGCCGTTATCTGGGCAAATACCGCATCGAAAAACTGATGGAAGACCTGACCCAAGGCTACCTGCGGGCGCTGGGCGAACCCGACCTGGATCGGCAAGCCGCCATCTGGCACCTGTTGACGACGGCCGAGACTGAGTTGTGCGAACAGTTCAACACCTTTGTGCTGGAGTTTTCCAAGGTCAGTGAGCCGCAGACGCGTGTCAGCACCTTGCCCCTTGCCTTGCCCTATGCAGCCCAGTGGCTGGCGGGCAGCACCTTTGACCTGCGCAAAGCGTTGAGCATTCATGCCCACGCGATCAATCAGGCGGCCAGCGACAGCGAGAAGCAGGCACCCAAAGACAAAGCTTTCAGGTTGATGGCCGAGTTGTTCTTGATGCAGCACACCTGCCATTGGTTTTGCCGCTCCAAGTTGACCGCCTCGGCGCGCTTGTTGGCGCGCCACAAAACGCCTTACGCCCAGGTACTGTCCTCGGTGGCTGTACCGACCCGGCGCGCCTATTGCACGCTGGTGGGGTGCGCAGCCTGAGTGACAATCGCGGCCCATGGAAACCAAATGGCTTGAAGATTTTGTCAGTCTGGCTGAAACCCGCAGTTTCAGCCGCTCGGCGCAGTTGCACCATGTGACGCAGCCGGCTTTTTCGCGGCGCATTCAGGCGCTTGAAGCCTGGGCGGGCGCTGATCTGGTGGATCGCAGCAGTTACCCAACCCGACTAACGCCGGCCGGAGAAACGCTGTATGCCCAGGCGCTGGAAATGCTGCAGGCGCTGCAAACCACCCGTGCCATGCTGCGCGGCCATGCCACCTCGGCCAAAGATGTGATCGAATTTGCCGTGCCGCACACGCTGGCCTTCACCTTTTTTCCGGCTTGGGTAACCGGCTTGCGTGAGAAATTCGGGCCCATCAAGAGCCGTTTGATTGCGCTCAACGTGCATGATGCCGTGATGCGCCTGGTGGAAGGCAGTTGTGATCTGCTGATTGCCTACCACCACCCGTCCCAGCCTTATCAGTTGGATCCGAACCGGTATGAAATGGTGAGCTTGGGCGAAGAACTGGTCGCGCCCTACGCCAAGCCGGATGCGCAGGGCAACCCGCTCTTTGAGTTGCCCGGCAAGGCGGGGCGACCGCTGCCCTATCTGGGTTATGCCCAAGGTGCCTATCTGGGGCAGATGGTCGAGTTGATTCTGAAGCGTTGCAGTGCACCCATTCACTTTGACCGTGTCTACGAAACCGACATGGCTGAAGGCCTCAAGGCCATGGCGCTGGAAGGCCATGGCATCGCGTTCTTGCCCCGAAGTGCAGTGCAAAAAGAGCTGCGAGCCAAAAAACTGGTGAGTGCCGCGCCGCCAGAACTCAAAGACCTGCACATCACGATGGAAATTCGTGCCTACCGGGAGCGGCCTGTGCATCTGGACACACTCAAACCAACCGGTGGCCACGCGCGCATCAACGGCACCAAGCACGATGCACGCGCGCTGTGGGACTATTTGACCAATCAGCGTGGCATTCTTAAAAACTTGTGATTTGACGCTGCCCGCGCCACATCTGCTTTTGGGACAATACCGGCCATGACCAACACCCTTACCCTGATCCGCCCTGATGACTGGCACCTGCATGTGCGCGATGGCGATGCACTGGCCACCGTGGTGCCGCACACCGCCGCCCAGTTTGGCCGTGCCATCATCATGCCCAACCTGCGCCCACCGGTGACGACCGCTGCGCAGGCGCTGGCCTACCGGGATCGCATCAAGGCTGCGGTGCCAGAGGGCCTGGCTTTCGAGCCGCTGATGACGCTTTACCTCACCGACAACCTGCCCGCCGATGAGATCGCACGGGCTCGCGATGCGGGTGTGGTGGCTGTCAAGCTGTACCCCGCGGGTGCCACCACCAACAGCGATGCTGGCGTGACGGACCTGCGCAAAACTTACAAGACGCTGGAAGCCCTGCAGCGCGCCGGCTTGCTGCTGCTGGTACATGGCGAAGTCACCTCCCCCGAGATTGACCTGTTTGACCGCGAAGCCGTGTTCATTGACACCCAGTTGATACCGCTGCGCCGCGATTTTCCCGAGCTGAAGATCGTTTTTGAACACATCACCACGCGGGAAGCCGCGCAGTATGTGCAGGCAGCCGATCGTTTCACGGCAGCCACACTTACCGCGCACCACCTGTTGTTCAACCGCAATGCCATCTTTGCCGGTGGCATCCGTCCGCATTACTACTGCCTGCCAGTGCTCAAGCGCGAAACGCACCGCCTGGCCTTGCTGGCAGCAGCCACCAGTGGTAACCCGAAGTTTTTTTTGGGCACCGACAGCGCGCCGCACCCGGTGCACCTCAAAGAACACGCCACTGGGTGCGCTGGTTGTTACACCGCGCACGCCGCCATGGAGTTTTATGCCCAAGCGTTTGACTCGGTCGGTGCGCTCGACCAGCTCGAAGCCTTTGCAAGTTTCAACGGGGCTGACTTTTACGGGCTGCCGCGTAACACGGGCACCCTCACGTTGAGACGCGAGAGTTGGACCCCGCCGGCCAGCTTTGCCTTTGGTCAGGCCGAACTCAAGCCCCTGTGCAGTGGGGAAGCGCTGGCGTGGCGGGTGGTTTAGCCGACATCAATTGGGTGGCGCCCTGGCTGGCTCCGTGGCGCGGGGTGGGCGAGGTGGTGGCGCAGCGGGTGGCTGCGGGCGAGCCACAGCCAGATGCGCTGAATGCGGTGGCACAACAGATTTGGCCTGGCAGCGGTGAGGCAAGCGACGACCGCACCGGTCTGTTCCAGCCCCCGGTGCTATTTGTGCCGCAAGCTGATCTGCCAGTTGACATGGCCTACGAAAGCTATATTTTTAATAGTGAACAATGCCCAACCCGTGAGGGTTTACACGATTTTTTCAACGCACTCGCGTGGCTGCGCTTTCCTTTGGTCAAAAAGCGGCTGAACCAGTTGCATGTCGCGCAAATCGCCCAAACCGGCATTGCGCCAGTGCGTGGCCCGGCACGCGATGGCTTGACACTGTTTGACGAAAATGCTGCCCTGTTGCGTGCGCCGGATGCGTTATGGGACGCACTGGCGACAAAAGACTGGGGAAAAGTGTTTGGCGACCTGCGGCCCCTGTGGGCTCAATCCCACCTGGTGCTGTTTGGCCACGCCTTGCTGGAAAAACTGGTTTACCCAAGAAAACCGATCACAGCCCACGTGTACCGTGCGCATCAAGCTACTGATTCGATAGCAAATATGGATGCCTGGTTGGCCGCTGATCTGACCGTCGAAAAGCTGGCGGCCAAGCCCTTCGTCCACCTGCCCGTGCTGGGGGTGCCCGGATGGTGGCCGGGCAATGAGGTGCCTGGCTACTATGACGATTCGACCGTGTTTCGGGCGGCCAGGGCGGCGGTGCCAGCGCCCCTCAAATAGGCCAGCGCTGTGGGGAATTGGGCCGGGCTGGCCTTGATTTGGGGCAGTTCGCCACTACCATTGCCGCCATTGAGGTGTAAACCTGTTGATTTGAAACAAAGGAAATCATGAAACGCATCCTGTTATTTGTACTGACCAACGTCATGGTTGTGGCCGTGCTGGGCATTGTGGCGAGCTTGTTGGGAGTGAACCGCTACCTGACACCGAACGGCCTGGACCTGGGCTCGCTGCTGGGCTTTGCCCTGGTGATGGGTTTTGGCGGGGCCATCATCTCCTTGCTCATCAGCAAGCCAATGGCCAAGTGGACGGCGGGTGTGCGCATCATCAACCAACCGTCCAACGCTGATGAAGCCTGGATTGTCGAGACCGTGCGCAAGCTGTCTGAGCGCGCTGGCATCGGCATGCCAGAAGTGGGCATTTTTGAAGGTGCGCCGAATGCTTTTGCTACCGGTGCATTTAAAAATTCGGCGCTGGTGGCGGTCAGTACCGGCTTGCTGTCCGGCATGACGCACGAAGAGATCGAGGCGGTGATGGCCCACGAAGTAGCCCACGTGGCCAATGGTGACATGGTCACCATGACGCTGATTCAAGGGGTTATGAACACTTTTGTGGTGTTCCTGAGCCGCGTGATCGGCTACGCGGTCGACAGTTTTCTGCGCAAGGGTGACGACCGCAGCTCCGGCCCCGGTATTGGCTACATGGTCACCACCATCGTGCTGGACATCGTGCTGGGTTTTGCCGCGGCCATCGTCGTGGCCTGGTTCAGCCGCCATCGCGAGTTCCGGGCCGATGCCGGTGCCGCGCAGTTGATGAACCGCAAGCAGCCGATGATCAACGCCCTGGCCCGTTTGGGTGGCTTGTCCACCGGCGAGTTGCCCAAGAGCGTGGCGGCGTTTGGTATTGCAGGCGGTATCGGGCAACTGTTTTCGACGCATCCGCCGATTGAAGAACGCATTGCGGCGCTGCAGAATTCTTGAGACCTTGTTGGGCAGACTGCCGCTACACACCGTGAGCCAGCGCTGTCCGCAACCGATTTAAAAAGATGGAATTTTCTACCTGGCTGACTTTTTTTGCTGCATCCTGGGCCATCAGCATCTCGCCCGGCCCGGGTGCCATTGCCTCCATGAGCGCAGGGCTCAACCACGGTTTCAGGTACGGCTATGTCACCATTTTCGGCTTGGTGCTGGGCATCTGGACGCAGCTGTTGATCGTCGGTGTCGGCCTGGGCGCACTGGTGGCCACCTCGGCTACGGCCTTTACCGTGGTCAAGTGGTTTGGCGTGGGCTACCTGGTGTGGCTGGGTATCGCGCAGTGGCGGGCCCCGGCGCGTCCTATGGTGGCGGCCTCTGATTCGGGTGAAGTTGTCAGCCAGAAATCGTTGATTCTGCGCGCCTGGATGATCAATGTGGTCAATCCCAAGGGCACCGTGTTTTTGTTGGCGGTGGTGCCACAGTTCATTAGCCTGAGCCAGCCTTTGCTGCCGCAATACCTGATCATTGGTGCCACGCTGGCATTTACCGACATGGTGGTGATGACCGGCTACACCGCATTGGCCTCGCGCGTGCTGGGTGCCCTGAAGGAGCCATCGCACATTCGCGCCATGAACCGGACGTTTGGTAGCCTGTTTGTCATTGCGGGCTCGCTACTAGCGCTGTTCAAACGTTCTGCTTGAGTTTGTTGCTATTAAAAAAGTAGCTGTTTAAGCAGCTAATATAAGGGCTACAGGCCTATTTGTTATATTTTTGCCGTCAGTGCATGCCATCAAACAGGGTTGTGCCACTGTGCCGCTTCAGCCAATGTGGTGGTTTTGCTGGCCCAGCATGTCGGCGGTAGTGAGCGTCACGCCGCCTGCGCTGACGTGAAAGCGTGCACAGTCTTGCTCTGGGTGAATACCAGCCTCAGAGCAGTCCTCCAGGATGGGGTGCGATTCAAACGGGTGTGCTGTATCGGCTTTGGGGTCGGATCACGATTTTGGCTGCTGGCCGCTGAGCTTGCCAATGTCGTCCCCCAAAGCTCGTGCTCTGACCCCATGCTTTAGCCAGCGCCACAAAATTTGTCTGGGAGCCGTCGTGAAAACATTGTTGCGGTACTATGATAAAAATAGCTACCAACGCTTATCCAATAAGGGCTAGATGGTTAAATTTGCACATAAAATCGGCTGACTTCCGCGTCAACGCTGTATTGGCGAAAGCCGATTCTGCGCACGTGCAGACCGACGTCTGCTACACATCACTTTGAATCACACCCGTATCTGTCCCCAATGATGTCACCTGTCCCATCGGATTTGCCGCCACTCCTTGCGGCCTTGCTTGAGTCGGCGCGTTATCCGCATGACGCACAGCAAGTTGAGTTGGTGCAGACGCATATCTCGTGGGTACTGCTGGCAGGCGATTTTGCCTACAAAATTAAAAAACCGGTCAAGTTGCAGTTTTTGGACTTCAGCACACTGGCACAACGCAAAATTTACTGTGATGAAGAATTGCGTCTGAATCGTCGCTTTGCGCCAGACATCTATCTGGATGTTGTGGCCATTGGCAACACCCCGCAAGACCCGCGGTTTGGCGTTGCGGGTGCGCCAATTGAGTACGCGGTACGTATGCGCCGTTTTGATGAAGCCGGGCGGCTCGACCATGTCTGCGCGCGCGGCGAACTCCACAGCACACACATGTCTGATCTGGCTGACTCATTGGCCGCTTTTCATACTGCTGCAGCTGTGGCACCGGCGGCATCGGATTTTGGCGCCGCTGAAGTTGTCATGGCATCTGTACAAGAGAACTTTGCTGATCTGTTGCGGCTATTGCCCAATGCTAATTTGCAGGCGCGACTGGCGACGCTCCAGCTATGGATGCAGACCCAATTCCAACGGCTTGCCCCGGTGATGGAGTCGCGCAAGCGCTCTGGCCGGGTGCGTGAATGCCACGGCGACCTCCATCTGGCCAACCTGGCGCTGATCAAGGGTCAGGTGCGCATGTTTGATTGCATCGAGTTCAACGAGGGTTTGCGCTGGATTGATGTGGCCAGCGAAATTGCCTTTGTTTATGCTGATCTGCTTGCGCATGAACAGCCCGCTTTGGCCGATTGGTTCGTCGATGAGGTGTTGAGCCGAAGTGGTGACTACCAGGCGGCACAGGTACTTCGGTTCTATGCAGTCTATCGCGCGCTGGTGCGCGCCAAAGTAGCTGCGATCCGCCATCTGCAAATCGGGGTTTCAATGCAAGAGCCGGTGTTGACACAGCCCACCGGCCGCGATCAGACTGCTGCCGAGTACATCGGGTTAGCAGAGCGCCTTATTGCAGTGCATGTTTTGCGGCTGGTCATTACGCATGGTTTGTCGGGATGTGGAAAGACGGTGGCATCTGGGCAACTGCTTCAAAGCGACCAGGATGCCAACACGTTGCGACTGCGCTCGGATGTTGAGCGCAAGCGTTTGTTCGGGTTGGCCAACACAGAGCGTAGTCGGTCGCCGATCGATGGCGGTATTTACGCACCCGATGCGCATGCCCGAACCTACGCCCACCTGCGCGATCTGGCCATGATGCTGATCAGCGCAGGCTGGTCGGTCATCGTGGATGCAAGTTTTCTGAAGCGGACCGACAGGGATACTTTTCGCACGCTCGCCAGAAATGCAAATGTGGCGTTCGCGATACTTGCGCCGCAGGCCACGCCTGCGCTATTGCGGCAGCGGATCGTGGCGCGGGAAGAGCAGGGCGGCGATGCTTCTGAAGCAACCTTGAGTGTGCTGACGCGCCAAACTCAGACGATAGATATGCTAGCGGATGACGAATACCCCACGCGGCTTGCCTTGGCAGGCGTGCAAGACATGCTTGGGGATGGATTCGGGGCTGTTTGAAAACAAATTAAATAAATGTCATCATTTGGTCATGTTTTTGGAAAAGGTTGCGCAGATCTTAAAAACTGTGCCATAATTCAAGGCTTCGCTGATCACAGTGAAGCGAAAGAAGCAGGAAGCCTGAAGAGGTGGAATGTTGAGGATCATTAAAAACATACAGCCGATAAGCGTGGGCGTTTGAAGCGAATTGCCAAGTTCTTTAGAACTTAGTCTTAATTGGCTAACAAACGCTCATGAATGAAAAGAAATGCGAACTTCAGAGATGGAGTTCATGTTAATTCCAGTTTATGAGTTGCACAGAAATGTGCGAAAAAAATCAAGATCGAACTATAGAGTTTGATCCTGGCTCAGATTGAACGCTGGCGGCATGCCTTACACATGCAAGTCGAACGGCAGCACGGGAGCAATCCTGGTGGCGAGTGGCGAACGGGTGAGTAATATAT
>JBBQLQ010000053.1:0-19863 GCA_038328055.1 Burkholderiales bacterium | reverse complement strand
CCGGCGGGATTCAGCGTTGACCGCGAATGCGAACTCAAGGCCGCTGATGAATCCAAGGCCGTGGTGCGCTACGCCCGCCACCGGCTCGACATGGAAGAGGTGCAACAGCACATCCGGGAAGGAAAAATGCCGACCCGCCTGGCCCTGACCTGGACCGAGCGGGTGTCTTTCATGCTGACCGAAGGGCTGCAACTGAAAAAGCTGGCGTTTCTGGATGTGGTGTTTGAAGGCAGCAACAACAGCAGCAAGGATGACAACTTTGATGCCGATGTCGCCATTGCCACCGGTGAATTGCGCAAGCTGCTGCCCGATGTGCTGGAAGCGCTTGGCGGCGAAATGCCCGTGGCCTGAGTGGCTGGATAATTTATAAGAAACTGGCTTCTAGCCCTTATGGAATAAGCGTAATCTGCTATTGATTAAATAGCATTTTACACACGCTGCTTTCAGAAGGGTTTGATGCTCTGGAGCGCAAAGCGCCAGAGCATCAAAGTGACTGCCGTCTACTTTTTCATGGGGCAGGTGTTGATGCCCAACATGGCGTAGAGCGGACACCAGCCGAGCAAGCCGGTAGCCAGGGGCACAATGCCAATCCAGCCCCAAACGGGAAGGGTGCCCGCCAACGTCAGGCCCACCAGTACCAGGCCGACAACAATGCGCAAAATGCGGTCGATACCGCCAGAATTTGAATTCATGAAAACTCCTTGTTGAAAATGAATAAACCGTCAGCACAACACTGATGCGGCAATTAAACCCGCCGCACCCGCACTTGATTGGTGACTCAAGTCACCCAACGCCGTGTTTCAATTCAAATGGCTGCTGACTATTGCGCGCAACGCTGCACTGTTGCTGATCTGAATCTGTTCGCGCCCCAGCACCACCCAGCCCTCGCGCTCAAAGCGGCGCAGCAAGCGGGTGATGATTTCACGCACCGTGCCCAGTTCGTTGGCCAAAGTCTGGTGGGTCACATTGAGCTGTTGGCCACGCCCCAGCAGGGCCGCGGCCAGGCGGCGATCGAGCTTGTGAAACGCCACCGCGTCAATCAAGCAGGTCAGGTCAGCCATGCGCTCGGCAAACAGGCCCAGCACATCATTGCGAAACGCGGGGGTTTCAAGCCAGCGCTTGAACAAGTCTGGCGGAATCAGCAACAGCAAGCTGGGTTTGGTGGTGATGCCCAAGGCAGACAATGGCTGGGCCCGAAACAGGCAGGCTGACGACACCAGGCACAACTCGCCCGGCACCACCCGGTACAACTCCAGCGAGCGGCCGTCACCGGAATGGCGCGACACCTTGATTTCACCTTCGAGCACCATCGGGAAACCCTGGCAAGCCGCGTTTTCGTTGAACAGCACCGTATCTGCAGGTACCTGAAATGGCGACAAGGTGGAGCTGAGATCGGCCAGGGACGGCTGAACTCGTGCCAGCGCCGGGTACAGATCGATGATTAAATCAGTTTGCATTGCGCGTTGCAAAATTCATACCGTCACCGTGAAGCCTTCTTCCACGATCGCGGCGGCTAAGGCTTGCGCCGGCTGGCTCGACTCGATTTCGACCCGGTTGGCGGCGCGGTCAATCTGCACCACGGCGGCACGGTCAAGCTGCCGGATGGCGCGGGTCACCGTTTTTTCGCAGTGCTCACAGGTCATGACCCGTACGTCAAAAACGTATTTCATTCCAAAATCCTCATAAAAAGCCCGGCGGGCGGAAAATGTGTATTGTGAACGCTACGCCGCTTGCGGCTATCCTATACCTATGACATCCTTAAACCCTGCTCCCTCGCCTGTCCGTGTTGACCTGGGCATTCATGGCATGACCTGCGCCTCATGCGTGGGGCGCGCCGAACGCGCGTTAAAGAAAGTACCCGGCGTGCAAGAGGTGGCCGTGAATCTGGCCACCGAGTCGGCCCGCGTGCTGGTGACCCCCAGTGATCAGATTGAGGCGCGCCTGCGCCGCGCGGTGCGCGATGCGGGCTACGAGCCGGTGGCTGCCAATGCGGCCATTGATGCCAAACCTGACTCCGGTTGGGCTGGTTTTGGCCCGGTTGCGCTGGGCTTGGCTTTGTCCTTGCCGCTCATGCTGCCGATGTTGGGTGAGCTGTTTGGCCAGCACTGGATGCTGCCGGCCTGGTTGCAGTTTGTCTTGGCAACGCCGGTGCAGTTTGTTTTGGGTGCGCGCTTTTACAAGGCCGGCTGGCACGCCATGAAAGCACTCAGCGGCAACATGGACTTGCTGGTGTCGATCGGCACCACGGCCGCTTGGGCGCTGTCGGTCTGGCTCTGGCTGACCACATCACCAGCCACCATGCCGCATTTGTATTTTGAGGCCTCGGCGGTGGTGATCACGCTGGTGTTGCTGGGCAAATGGCTCGAAGCCAGGGCCAAGCGGCAAACCACCTCGGCGATCCGCGCATTGCACGACTTGCGCCCGGACACCGCACATTTGCTGGGACTTGACGGTGAGGTGGACGTGCCGATTGACGAAATTCTGGCAGGCGATGAACTGGTGGTTCGCCCGGGCGAGCGCTTTGCGGTGGATGGCCTGTTGCTCGAAGGCCAAACCCAGGTGGATGAATCCATGCTGACCGGCGAGCCCTTGCCCGTCAGCAAGGCAGCGGGTGATCTGGTCACGGGTGGCACCCTCAATGGCGATGGCCGAGTCGTTTTGCAAGTCAGGGCGGTCGGCGTTGACACGGTGCTGGCCAACATCATCCGCCTGGTGGAAGATGCCCAGGCCGCCAAGGCACCGATTCAGCGGTTGGTGGACAAAGTCAGCGCTGTGTTTGTGCCGGTGGTGCTGGTATTGGCACTCCTCACGCTGCTGGGCTGGTGGCTCAGTGGCCATGTGCTTGAGCTGGCCGTGATCAATGCGGTCACCGTGCTGGTGATTGCCTGCCCGTGTGCGCTGGGCTTGGCAACGCCAGCGGCCATCATGGCAGGCACTGGTGTTGCCGCGCAGCATGGCATTTTGATCAAGGATGCGCAGGCGCTGGAAATGGCCCACAAAGCACAGGTGGTGGTGTTTGACAAGACTGGCACGCTGACGGTGGGTCAGGCACGCTTGACGGGTTTAGTGGTGGTTTCAGGACAGGACGAAAACCAGCTTCTGGGCATTGCAGCCTCATTGCAAAGTGGCAGCAGCCATCCCTTGGCACGCGCCGTGGTGGCTGCTGCGCTTGCAAAAAATCTGCCGCTGTCAGCCGTCAGCAACGTGCAGTCGGTGCCCGGGAAAGGGCTGCAAGGTCAGGTCGATGTTAGCGATTACTTCATCGGCAGCCTGCGCTGGATGGAAGAACTCGGGGGCCACATGAATGAACTCACAGTGCCTTTGAAAACACGGGTACTGCAAGGTGCCAGCCTAGCAGCGATGGCCCAGCGCACACCTGAGGGTGTCAACGTGCTGGCCCTGTTGGCCTTTGGTGATGAGCCCAAACCCAGCGCTGCGCCAGCGATTGCGGGTTTGCGGGCGCTGGGTATCCGTGTATTAATGCTCTCTGGTGACAACCAGGCAGCGGCCAAGGTGATGGCGCAGCGGGTGGGTTTGAAGCCTGAAGACGGTGAAGTCATCAGCGAGGTATTGCCCGCCGACAAGGCAGCGCACGTGATGGCGCTCAAGAAGAACGGTCAAATCGTGGTGATGGTCGGTGATGGGGTGAATGATGCGCCCGCCCTGGCTGCTGCCGACGTGGGTATGGCTATGGCCAATGCCGAGGGCGGCACCGATGTGGCCATGCATGCCGCTGGTATCACGCTGATGCGCGGCGACCTGGCACTTGTGGCAGCGGCACTGGACATTTCAAGCCGCACAGTAGCCAAGATACGGCAAAACCTGTTTTGGGCCTTTGTCTACAACGTGGCCGGTATCCCGCTGGCAGCCTTTGGTTATCTGAACCCGGTGATAGCCGGTGCGGCCATGGCGCTGAGTTCGGTCAGCGTGATGGGAAATGCCTTGCTGCTGAAGCGCTGGAAACCCGGTGTCGGAAATTTGGGTAACTAACGCTTATCAGGGAGTTCGATCTTGACTTCCAGCACTTCGAGGTTGTCTTGTCGCTCCAAATTGACCTTGATGTCTTCTGGATTGATTTTGATGTACTTGCTGATGACAGCAATCAGTTCGCGTTGCAGGTCAGGCAGGTAGTCTGGTGTGGCAGGGTTGCGGCCACTGCGTTCATGCGCCAGAATGATTTGCAGGCGCTCTTTGGCCACATTGGCGGTTTTTTTCTTCTCGCCCAGAAAAAATGAGAAAAAAGACATGGCTTTACTTTCCTCCGAACAAGCGTTTGAGCAGGCCTTGCTTGGGTGGCTCGGTAAAGCGCATTGGCTTGTCTTCGCCTAAAAACCGGTCAATCACATCTTTGTAGGCTTCAGACACATCGCTGCCTTGCATGTGCACAGCCGGCACGCCTTGGTTGGAAGCCTGCAGCACCGATTCGCTTTCGGGAATCACGCCAATAAGCTTGATGCGCAAGATGTCCTGAATATCCTGCAGCGACAGCATTTGCCCCTGGTTGACCCGCGCCGGGTTGTAGCGGGTGATCAATAAATGCTCTTTAATCGGGTCCTGGCCTTGCATGGCACGGCGGGTTTTGCTCGACAGCATGCCCAAAATACGGTCCGAATCGCGCACCGAGGACACTTCCGGGTTGGTCACCACCAGGGCTTCGTCGGCAAAATGCATGGCCATCAAAGCTCCGGTTTCAATACCGGCTGGGGAATCACAGACGATGTACTCAAAGCCCATGGCGACCAGGTCGCTCAGCACTTTTTCAACGCCGTCTTGGGTAAGGGCATCCTTGTCGCGGGTTTGCGAGGCCGCCAGCACGTACAGGTTGTCACATTGTTTGTCTTTGATCAGGGCCTGGTTCAGATTGGCTTCACCGTGAATCACATTGATCAGGTCGTACACCACGCGACGTTCGCACCCCATGATCAGGTCCAGATTGCGCAAACCCACGTCAAAGTCAATCACTGCTGTCTTGTGCCCACGCATGGCCAGTCCGGTAGAAAAACTAGCGCTGGTGGTTGTCTTGCCAACACCGCCTTTGCCAGAGGTCACCACAATAATTTTTGCCATATCAGTCAACTCTTTCAAATTAAAAATTCACGGATTCAAGGCTTCAAACAGAAGCTTGTCTTGTCCATCATTGCTTAAACGCACTTGCGCTGGTTTGCCTTGTACATCGGCGGCCAGCGGGTGTTCGCTGGTGCGGTACACCCCGGCGATCGAAATCAGCTCAGGCTCCAGGCAAAGTGAAAAAATACGTGCTTGTGTGTTGCCGCTGGCTCCCGCCATGGCTTTGCCACGCAGCGGGGCATACACGTGAATATTGCCATCTGCGACTACCTCAGCACCCTGGTTGACCATGGCCAGCACCACCAGATCAGCACCGCGTGCGTAAATTTTTTGGCCGGATCGAAGCGGTTTGTCGATCACCAGCGTGGCTAACGCAGGGACTTCACGCACCACTTCCCTGACAACTTCGATCACCACTTCTTTAATGACCTCTTTCACGGTCTCTGTGGCATTGGCTGAGGCAATTTTTTCGGCGGTGGCCGATTTGTTTCGCAACACCTCCGCAGGCGCTTCAACCAATCCCAAAGCGTTTGCCGCAATGGCCTGGACGAAATCAGCATTGCGGAAGGCCAGCGGCTTGAGGTGGCAACTTTGCAGTGTCTGGATCAATGCCGACAGGTCTTCGGTGGAGCTGTCGCCACTGTGGTGCGCAAAATCAATGACCAAAGGATCATTGTCAAAAAAATCAGGACTTTCCCCCTGGGGACCAAATTGCTGAACCAATTCAAGTCCCACTGGTTGCAGTTTGGGTGTCTTGAGAAACAGCGCCACCATGGGTAACTGCGCACTTTTGATTTCAAATAAATTAGCCACGCGACCTGAGGGTGAAACGATTGATAAACAGAAGAGGAAGGTGTAGCGCTGCTGCTTGACCCGAGGATATGCCAGGCGACTACAAATCGATGGCTTGATCTTACTTGATTACGTCTGCGAAAACCCGCAAAGTCTTAGCTTCTTTGTATTTATGCACAGGATTAATTGGCGTGTAAATTTTTTGAAAATTTAGTTTGGTTTGTTCTATCTATCTTCTTGTCTTTCTAATTTTTTAAATTAGTAGTAGTAGATAAGGAACGCGCAATAGCTTGTATAAGTCATTTTTTTTGTTATAAATCATAAGCTTGGATGATTTAACTTCCTGTGTGTGACTGGTGTCCGGTGGTGTACCTGAATCTTGGATAAGTTTTAGAAATTTAAAATTTTTGTGGATAACCTTACTTTTACAGCTTACTTATGCACAAGTTTATTCAGCGCTGTATTTCATCGAACTGGCGTTAACTTGATGGAAAGACGTAAAAAAAGCCAGCTTCGAAATGGCTTCGAATCTGGCTTTTTTGGTGGGAAACTTGGTCGCCGTGCAAAAGTTTGCACGTGCCTAGCTTTCAACAGGCATCAAGTGCTCATTTAGCAGCCATCTTGGCTTTCGCATCGGTAATTTCTGACTTGACCATTGTGGCATCGGAAGAGCCTGCTGGCAGCACCGCTAGCACGCGTTCCCAGTAAGCAACTGCCTTGGGGTACTGAGCGGCCTGGAAAGCCGCCTGGCCGGCCATCATGAGTGCCATGGGGTGGTTGGGAGCGATCGTCAGGGCTTTGTCAATAAGCTCGGTGGCCTTACCTTTGAAGCCGCTGTTTCGCGTGGCCAGCAGGTCAGCGTATTGGGTCAACAGATCCGGGTCCGTGTCGAGTAATTTGCCAGTTTTCTTGTAAGCCTGTTCGGCTTCGTCCAGCCGGCCTTGAACCTTGTAGGCTCTGGCCAGGCGTGCCCAGCCTGCAAGATCGTCAGGGTTATTTTTCAGGCGGGCAGCCAGCCGGTCCACCATTTCGTTGATTTTTTCTGGTGTCATCCCGGCAGCCGCACCAGCGGGTACGGGTGGCAAGCTGTTACTGGAGTTGTTATTGGAGCTGTTGCTGGTGGAAGGGGCGGCAGGGCTGCTTTGCGCCATGCCGCCTTTGCTGCGCGCCTGTTCAATGTTGGCGTTAATTTGCTGCGCATCCTCTGAATTGGGTTCGACCAGGGTCAGTAGTTTTTGCCATTGCGCCACCGCCCCGGCAAAGTCGGATTGCTCAAAAGAAACCACCCCAGCCATCATCAAGCCCATGGGATGCAGCGGGTTGAGTTTCAGCGCCGCATTGATCAACTCGCTGGGTTTGCCGCTGAGCTGGTTGCCCGCCTGCATGCCCAACACTTCGGCATAGTCGATCAGCAGATCAGGATTGCTGCTGACCTCTTTGCCAGCTTTTTCGTAGGCCTGAACTGATTCGTCCAGACGCCCGATCGCTTTGTAAGTGCGGGCCAGCATGACCCAGCCTTTAAGGTTGCCTGGGTCGTCTTTCATACGGGTTTCCAGCGCCGTCACCATTTTCAGGATTTGCGGGTCAGTGACCTGGGAGACCATGGGCGGCGGGTTAATGGCTGAGGGTGCACCCAGCTGCAGGTAGAAACCAACAGCGATGACAGGAGTGCTAAGAGCAATGACAAGGGCCGTGCGCTGACCGGTCCAGAAGCGCTTGACCGGCGTGTTGTGAACGGCCTCGAAGCTTTGGGTGTCATCGAGCAGACGCAATTGCAACTCGTCGCGGGTTGCTTCAAAGTCTTGTTGGCTGATGGCACCGCGCGCCAGATCGGCTTCGAGGGCTACCAACTGGTCACGGTGAATGGCTGCATTGAGGCGGTTGCTCGAAATGCCACAAGGTGTTGAGGTGCGAAGCAGCGGGCGAACCAGCCAGGCAATAACCAGCAACGTCAACAGCGTTGCTATTCCAATAAATACATTCATTTTGGCAAATCAGTTTCTTGAAGAAGGGCTTGGGCTTTGGCGCGTTGTGCAGCATCAAACACGGGCATGTCTTTTTGACGCTGATTGCGGCGAATGATGCTGACCAATATCCACATGGCTCCAATGAGCAATATCACTGGTCCAAACCAGAGCAGCCAGGTGACCGGCTTTACGGGCGGGCGGTACAGCACGAAGTCACCATAGCGGCTGACCAGGTAGTCTGTGATTTGGGCGTCGGTCTTGCCTGATTTGATCAAGATACGGACTTCCCGGCGCAAGTCATTGGCCAGGTCGGCGCGTGAACCGGCGAGCGACTCGTTTTGGCAAACCAGGCATCGCAACTCTTCGGCAATGACGATCAGCCGCTGCTCGACGACCGGGTCTTCAGCAAGGTCAGCGGCCTCACCGGCGTAAGCTGAAAAAGCGCATTGAAGTGCAAAAAAAAGTGCCAACCAGTATTTCATTTTTGCAGCTCTTTGATCAAAGGCAGAATTTTGTTTTTCATGGCTTCTTCAGTGATGGGGCCAATTTGTTTGTAGCGGATCACGCCAGCCTTGTCGATAAGAAAACTTTCCGGCACGCCATAGATACCGAAATCAATGCCGATGCGGGCATCTTTGTCGGTAATGGCGATGTCATAGGGGTTGCCGTAGCGGGCGAGCCATCTGATGCCGTCGCTGTCTTTGTCCTTGTAGTCCAGACCAACGACGGTGATGGTTTTGGTTTTGGCATACTCGACCAAAATAGGGTGCTCGTCCCGACAAGCCGCACACCAGGATGCCCAGGCATTCAAAAGCCACACTTTGCCCAGCATGTCTTTATTGGAAAACGTCGTGCCCCCGCCATTCAGCACAGGCGCGACAAAGTCGGGTGCCGGCTTGCCGATGAGCGGCGACGGAATTTCGTGCGGATCACGCGTCAGTCCAATGGCCAAAAAAACCAGCAAGACAACAAAGACGACCAGTGGAATAAGTGTTTTTTTCATGTGGCTAACGGCTTGCCCATGGAAGATGAACTGCCCACGGGTGCGTCTGTTTGGGTGACGGAATCAGTGCGCTTGGCCAGTTTTTTGCGGTAACGCCGGTCCAGTGCAGCCATACCACCACCCAGCGCCATGATCAGGCAGCCAACCCAAATCCAGGTGACAAATGGTTTGTGATAGACGCGCATGGCCCACGCCGGGCTTGGTCCATCTTCGAGTTTTTCACCCAGCGACACATACACGTCTCGAGTCAAGCCAGAGTCAATAGCGGCTTCAGTCATCGGCATGGTGGATGAAAAATAGGTGCGTTTTTCAGGATGCAGGGTTTTCAGAACCTTGCCATCGCGCATCAGATCAACCGTGCCCACATTGGCGTTGTAATTGGGGCCTGATTTTTCGCCCATGCCGGTCAGTTGGAAGGTGTAACCGCCCACGGACACGGTGTCCCCTATGGCCATGCGGACATCTTTTTCGGTTTCGTAACCCTTCACCATGGTGATGCCGATGACACATACTGCAATACCGATGTGCGCCACATGCATACCCCAGTATGACAGCGGGGTGGATTGACCCGGGCCGATGTTCTTGAGGTGGCGATAAATCTGCACGATGGATCCCAGCACAATCCAGACCGACAGCGTCAAGCCCACTGCAACAATCCACGACCAGGCACCCGCCAGCAAGGGCAGGGTGCAGCCCATCAGCACCGACGCAATGGCAACGGGGCGCAGTTTTTTGACCAGTTCGGCAACACTGTCATTTTTCCAGCGGGCGAAGGAGCCCACCACCATGAAAAACAGCACGGGGGCCATGATTGGCGCAAAGACGGCATTGAAATAGGGCGGGCCGACCGACAATTTTCCCAGGTTGAGTGAATCAACGATCAGAGGGTAGAGCGTGCCAAGCATCACGCTGGCAGCCGCCGTTGTCAGCAAGACGTTGTTGATCAGCAAAAAGGTTTCACGCGAAACCAGGGCGAAATTGCCACCGGCTCGGACCTTGCTGGCCCGGGCCGCGAAAAGGACGAGCGAGCCACCGACGACAACGGCTAAAAACAACAGGATGAACACGCCGCGCTTGGGGTCCGTGGCAAAAGCGTGAACCGAAGTCAAGACGCCCGAGCGCACCAGGAAGGTGCCGAGCAGGCTCAATGAAAACGCGGTGATGGCCAGAATGATGGTCCAGTTTCTGAACAGGCCTCGTTTTTCAGTCACGGCCAGAGAGTGGATCAAGGCGGTGCCCACCAGCCAGGGCAGGAAAGACGCGTTTTCAACCGGGTCCCAGAACCACCAGCCGCCCCAGCCCAATTCGTAGTAAGCCCACCAAGAGCCCAGTGCAATGCCCATGGTCAGAAAGATCCAGGCAGCCGTGGCCCAGGGGCGCGACCAGCGCGCCCACGCCGCGTCAAGCCGCCCATTGAGCAGGGCGGCGATGGCAAACGCAAAGGGCACCGCCAAGCCGACATAGCCCATGTAGAGCATGGGCGGGTGAAACACCAGGCCCGGGTCTTGCAGCAGCGGATTGAGGTCGCGACCGTCTTGCGGAATGTCGCTCAAGCGCAGGAACGGATTCGAGGTGATCAGCATGAACAGCAGGAAGCCCACGCCCACCAGGCCCAGTACACCCAGTACCCGTGACACCATGACATCGGGCAATTGACGTGAAAAAATGGACACGGCCAGCATCCAGCTACTGAGCATCATCATCCACAACAACAGCGAGCCTTCGTGCCCACCCCAAACACCGGAAATACGGTACATGTCAGGCAGCTTGGAGTTGGAGTGCTGCGCGACATACAGCACCGAAAAATCATTGGTGTAAAAAGCATAGGTCAGGCAGCCAAAGGAAAAGGCTGTCAACAGCCACAAGGCTTGTGCGCCAGGGCGCGCAAAAGACATCCAGTCGGCGCGGTTTTGTTGGCCGCCGGCAACGCCCAGCACACCCAGACTCAAGGACACCACCAGGGCGAGGATCAGCGCAAAGTGGCCAAGTTCAGGAATCATGGTCAGGTCCTTATTTCAGGGTTTTAATGGTGTTTTGGGCTTGGTCGACGGCATGCTTGGCTTCTGGTGGCATGTAGTTTTCGTCGTGTTTGGCCAGCACTTCAGAGGCGGTGAAATGGCCTGTTTCATCAAGCTTGCCTTGCGCGACGACCCCTTTGCCTTCCTTGAACAGGTCGGGCAAGATGCCGGTGTAAGACACTTTGACTTCTTTGACGGTGTCGGTCACGATGAAGTTGGCAGTCAGGTTGTTGCGAGAGACACTGCCTTCCTTGACCAACCCACCGACCCGGAAGATGCGATTTTTTGGGGCTTCGCCGGATTCGATCTGGCTGGGGGAGAAGAAAAACACCAGATTGCTCTCGAAAGCATTCAGGACGAAATAGGCGGCAACCGCGATGGCGGCAACGCCACCGCCAATGATGGCAGCACGTTTGTGACGAGGTTTCATGATGCTTGTTGAGTTGAATCGCTTTGTGATTCAAATTCGTTCAAAAGGTTTCGTAGGATTTTGCGGCGCTGTGCCCGCACCTGCCAGATTTCAGCGACGACGACCAACGCCGTGATGCCAAAGCTGCCCCAGACATAAAAGGCGTAGCCGCCCATATGCAAAAAATCTGCCAGACTATGCCACTGCATGTTTCACCCATTCTGTATGTCGTTCGCGTTCAAGAATAATGTTGCGCACCCGCAGCAAGGCGATGGCGATGGCGTACATCCAGAACGCCACGACCATGACCAACATGCCCGTGAGCATGGTGGAGGCCATGGAAGAGCCTTTCATCGACACCGAGGCACCTTGATGCAGGGTGTTCCACCAAATGACCGAAAAATAAATGATAGGCACATTGACCGCGCCAACCAAGGCCAGCACGGCGCAAGCTTTGTCGGCACGACGTGGATCGTCAATGCTGGATTGAAGGGCCAAAAAACCCAGGTAGAGAAACAGCAGGATCAATTCGGAAGTCAAGCGCGCGTCCCACACCCACCAGGCACCCCACATGGGTTTGCCCCAAAGTGCACCAGTGATCAGCGACAAAAATGCGAACAGCGCGCCCGTGGGTGCCAAAGCCGAGGCCATCATGCCCGACAGGCGGGTATTAAAGGCCAGCCCAAAACCGGCCCAGCCCGCCATTACCAGGTAAATGAACATTGACATCTGTGAGGCCGGTACATGCACAAAGATGATGCGATAGCCCTGACCTTGTTGCGCATCAACGGGCGCGACAAAGAAAGAAACCCACAAGCCGACCACGGTCAGCACGGCCGCCAGTGCAGCAAACCAGGGCCACATGCGCCCGGCCAGGTAATAGAAATTTTGCGGCGAAGCAAATTTGAACCAATGAATGTCACGTGTTGTCATTCGAGCGAAATCCTCAGAGCGGCAGATGTAGCGATGGGTGAAAAAAACAAAGACAGTACCAGCAGGGCACCCAGCAAGGAAAAATGGCCGCCGATACCAAGGCCGGCAGCATCCGCCTCAACGGCCCCGGCACCAAATATCAGTACCGGAATGTACAGCGGCAAGATCAACAGGGACAGCAATACCCCTGCCCCGCGTACGCCTAGGGTTAGCGCTGCGCCAATACTGCCAATCAGACTCAGCGTGGGTGTTCCCAGCAGCAAGGACAGCATCAGGATGCCCAAGGCCCGACCGTCAAGCCCGAATTGCAAGCCAAGAACTGGGGCCATCAACACCAGCGGCAAGCCTGAAAGGATGAAATGCGCCAGGGCCTTGGCCAATACCAACAGGCCCAGGGGCGTGCCTGACAACACCATTTGTTCCAGCGAGCCATCGGCATAGTCGGTGGCAAACATGCGCTGCAGCGACAACATGGCAGCCAGCAAAGCGCTGACCCACAACACCCCGGGTGCCATGCGCAGCAACAAATTGGATTCGGCACCAACACCCAGTGGAAACAGGCTGGCAATGACCGCGAAAAAAACCAGCGGTGTCAGCACTTCGCCTTTTTGATGCATGCCCAGCGCAATCTCCCGCTTGAGGACGGCCAGTGTGACGCGGCCTAGGCCGATGGTGGCGGGAGAAGCGCTCATGAGGCCTGCAATTCAAGAAGCTGCGCCGGCACATCCCCAATGGGCACGCGCTGGTGGCTGGTCACAACAGCAAGGCCGCCTTTGGCCAGGTGATGGGCGATCAGATTGGCCAACATGTGAATACCG
Source organism: Burkholderiales bacterium (assembly GCA_038328055.1). Taxonomy (GTDB): domain Bacteria; phylum Pseudomonadota; class Gammaproteobacteria; order Burkholderiales; family Burkholderiaceae_C; genus Rhodoferax. The sequence continues at coordinate 6,856 of JBBQLQ010000053.1, read as the reverse complement.
GCCTCATCCATGGCGACATAGGGTTCGTCGAGCACCCACAAGCGCGCCGGACTCAGCGCCAGGCGCGACAAAGCCACCCGCCGTTTTTGCCCCTGAGACAAATGGCGAACCAGGTGTTGTGACCGGCCGGGCAGTCCGAAACGCCCCAAAACTTCTTTCTTTTGATGCATATCCGGTGCAATACCAGCCAAGGCGGACGTGAATGTCAGGTTTTCGTCCACCGTCATGGATTCCTGCAGCGCATTCAGGTGCCCCAGGTAACACAGGTCTTGTTGAAAATTTTCACGTTCTTTGTGTATCGGAATGCCATTCCAGAGGATGTCACCAGAGTCAATGCTGGCCAAACCGCACAGCATGCGCAGTAAGCTGGTCTTGCCAACGCCGTTGGCACCGGTGACGTACAGCCAGTGGCCCGCACTCAGTGTGCAATCGACATCCTTGAACAGTTGTCGCCCGCCTTTGATGCAGCCAAGCTTGGAAAAGGTCAGTGATGGAGCAGTGTTCAAGAGGCGTATTTCGGAAAATCTGAGCCGCGATTATCTTATGCCGCGCAGGCACACCTGCGTAAGCTCGGCTTAACGTGTAATGACGACCTTTTGGTACAGGCCGCCAAAGTAGGTTTGCTTGTCGATGTGGGTGTAGTGGCAGTCTTGGGGCAACCACTCGCTGATTTCGTGATGCCACAAATCCATGGCGAACGGCTCCAGGGTGGTCAGGATAGGCACCATGATGTAGCGAAAAGGGCTGCGGGCCACCGGGCGGTGGTAGTCCACAAACACCACTTTGCCGCCTGGTTTGGTCACGCGCAGGGCCTCGGCAACGGTTTTACGCCGGACATCAACTGGCATTTCATGCAGCAGGAAAAACACCACCACCGTGTCATGGCTGGCATCAGCGAAGTGCATGTTGGAGGCATCTTGCTGCAAGATAGTGACCTGGCGCTGGTCTTTGAGCTTCGCGTGCATGTTTTTGATTTGCACAGGCGCAACATCAATCACGTTCAAATGACCTTTGGGGCCCAAGCGGCGCACCAGGTGCTGGGTGAAATTGCCGTACACGCAGGCGACCTGCAGCACGTTCCCATCAACGACCTCGCCCATTTCCTGCAGGGCCAGGTCGCGCAGACGGGAAAAGTTACCCCACAAAATCAGATTGACCAGCCACTGGCGTTCAAACACGCGCACGGCATTGGGGTGGGTGTAAGCCCACCAGTAGGTTTTCTCGAGGTATTCGGGGACGATGACAGGGGGTTGAGGGCCAGTTCCGCTGGCGGCCAGTGAGACTTCGCGACCAGCGATGCCTGTTTTTTCGAAAATCATGAAAAGACCTTGTTTGGGACGCGCACCAGTAATCCAACTTGGGTGACCGTAGACAAAAATTGACAGGCACTGATGCTAACTGAAATGAATGTCCATCACTTTAGACCCAATTGCCAACCGGCCGAATTGCAGGCTTAAACAGAGTTTCTGGCCAGCGCTAGTACTGCAGGTAATTTTATAAGCAATTTAGGCTTGTAGCCCTTATTTGATAAGCGGTTATAGCTATCAATAGTGTAGCATGGTGGTGCTGATGTCCATTCGTACGGTCAGCTGTCGAACCGCCCGGCGGCCCATAACACCTGGGTAACGACGGACTGCACCCGGTCGCGCTGATCTGCCGATGGCAGCTGGCCCTGGGTATCAAACGCCTGTGCCGCCTGGCCAAGTGCAAACTGTTGTGGTGCCACCCAGCATTGCAGGTTGAGCAGCAGGGGGGTCAGCTGACCCAGCGAGCGCAGGCCACCCAGCGCGCCGGGGGACGCCGCCATCAGGCCGACTACTTTGCCGGCAAAGGGCTTCTGGCCATCAGTCCAGTCTGGACTTGTCTTGACCGGGCTCGATGCCCAGTCGATGGTATTTTTGAGCAGCGCGGTGTAGCTGCCGTTGTACTCAGGTGAGCAGATGATCCAGGCGGGGTGCTCGAACATGAGTTGCTTGAGGCGAATCACATCGGGCGGTGTGCCCTGCGCTTCCAAGTCGGCGTTGTACAGCGGGATGTCCAGGCTACCAAGCTCCAGATGGGTCACCTGGGCACCGGCTGCCCGAGCCATGTCCGCGGCAGTGTGTGCCAATTGGCGGTTGTAGGACTGTTGCCGGGTGCTGCCCGCAAAGACAAGTAGTTTCATGGGGTGATTTGCCGATGGGCTATTTGTGCAGAACTTTGGCCACCGGGTTGTGGCGCAGCCGGAAGGCATCGGGCATGCCTGAGCCCAACAGGGGGCGCAGGTACATGCGAAAAGCGTCGGTTACATCGGTGCCGCTGGCGGTGATGAATTCATCCTCCATGGTGCGGGTTTTGCCGGCCACCGCATCGAGTTCCATGAGCTCGTAGTCGACCGAATAAAAGCCGGTGCGCTTGATGGCCACTGAACCATCACGTCTGCCCCACATGGCAAATTGAACGGCTTTTTCACCGACTTCGCGGGCCTCGCGCTGGTCCACATCGCTGACGCAGCCAATGAAAGAGCGCTGCATATAGCCAAAGGTGTCACCCCGCACGCGGCTGATCTTGAGCTTGGACTTGATCTCTTCGCACAACAAATCAGCCAGCGCGCCATTGCCCGAGAGCTGCACGTTGCCATGGGCGTCGTGTTCCATCTCTTTGGCCAGCAGGGCCGCAATCGGTGTGCCGGAGGCATCGTGAATGCCTTCGGAGACGGCAATCACGCAGCGACCGTAGCGTTCGTAGGTGGCTTTGACATCGGACAGGAACTTTTCCAGCACAAAAGTGCGTTCAGGCAGATAGATCAGATGCGGGCCGTCATCCGGAAACTTTTTCCCCAAGGCTGAAGCGGCGGTCAAAAAGCCCGCGTGGCGACCCATCACCACACCGACGTAAACGCCGGGCAGGGCGGCGTTGTCAAGATTGGCCCCGGCAAAAGCCTGCGCCACAAAGCGAGCCGCCGAAGGAAAACCTGGGGTGTGGTCGTTGCCAACCAGGTCGTTGTCGATGGTTTTGGGGATGTGGATGCAGCGCAAATCGTAGTTGGCGGCGCGTGCTTCTTCACTGACGATGCGCACGGTGTCGCTGGAATCGTTGCCGCCAATGTAGAAAAAATGGCCGATCTGGTGCGCTTGCAGCACCCTGAAAATCTCGTGGCAATACTTGGCGTCGGGCTTGTCGCGTGTCGAGCCCAGCGCGCTGGAAGGCGTGTTCGCGACCAGCTCCAGGTTATGGCTGGTCTCCTGCGTGAGGTCGACAAAGTTTTCATCAACGATGCCGCGCACGCCGTGCAAGGCACCGTAGATGTGGCCAATCTGGCCGAAGCGACGCGCTTCAAGGGCGACACCAACGAGCGATTGGTTGATGACGGCAGTGGGGCCGCCACCTTGGGCGACGAGAATTTTTCCGGATGCCATGGGTAGTGTCCTGAGTGGTTCTTGAATGAAAACAGTGGACATGATTGTGCCTGCTTTGACAGGTGTTTTTGGGCCATGAAGTCAGCGTTGGCGTTCTTTGGCACCAGCGGCATGTGGGGCATTGGGCCCCGCCTCCTACTGTCAAAGGCCCAGAAATCGGCGGGTCCCAATGCCCCACGTGCCGCCGCAACAAAAATTATCTTGCTTCGTTAAAATCATCCCCTTCTTTCTGCAGCACCGGGCGAGCGCTGTTTCTTCTTTTCGCCCCCTTTCGATGGACCACCATGCTTTATCCACAACATTTCGACGTGATCGTCGTCGGCGGTGGCCATGCCGGCACCGAAGCCGCGCTGGCAGCCGCCCGCATGGGTTGCAAGACCTTGCTGCTGTCGCACAACATTGAAACCCTCGGGCAGATGAGCTGCAACCCTTCGATTGGCGGCATTGGCAAGGGTCACCTGGTCAAAGAGGTGGATGCGCTGGGCGGTGCCATGGCGCTGGCCGCCGATGAGAGCGGCGTGCAGTTTCGCATTCTCAATTCCAGCAAAGGCCCGGCTGTGCGCGCGACCCGCGCCCAGGCTGACCGTATTTTGTACAAAGCGGCGATTCGTCGCCGGCTGGAAAACCAGCCCAATATGTGGTTGTTTCAGCAGGCGGTTGATGACCTGATGGTCGAGGGTGATCGGGTCGTGGGCGCGGTGACGCAGGTCGGTATCAAGTTCAGATCGACCACCGTGGTGCTGACGGCGGGCACCTTTCTCGACGGCAAAATTCATGTGGGCATGAACAATTACGCCGCTGGTCGTGCGGGCGACCCGCCGGCGGTGTCCTTGAGTGCGCGGCTCAAAGAACTCAAGCTGCCACAAGGCCGCCTGAAAACCGGCACGCCACCGCGGCTGGATGGACGCACGATTGATTTCAGCAAATGTCAGGAGCAGCCCGGCGATGGCATGACCGTGCAGGGCTTGTCGGCGGTGACGGGCGGCGCACCCTGCGGCCCCACTGTGCCGGTGTTCAGCTTCATGGGGCGGGTGGCGCAGCATCCACGGCAAATGGCTTGCTGGATTACGCACACCAACCAGCGCACCCATGACATCATCCGCAGCGGCTTTGATCGCAGCCCGATGTTCACCGGCAAGATTGAAGGGGTAGGGCCACGCTATTGCCCCAGTGTGGAAGACAAGATCAACCGCTTTGCCGACAAGGACAGCCACCAGATTTTTCTCGAACCCGAGGGCCTGAGCACGCATGAGTATTACCCCAATGGCATCAGCACCAGCTTGCCGTTTGACATTCAGTATGAGTTGGTGCGCAGCATGGCGGGACTGGAAAATGCACACATATTGCGCCCCGGCTATGCCATTGAATACGATTACTTTGATCCGCAGCAGCTCAAGCGTACCTTTGAAACCCGCGCCATTGGCGGGCTGTTTTTTGCGGGACAAATCAACGGCACTACGGGTTATGAGGAGGCTGCGGCACAGGGCTTGTTTGCAGGGGTGAATGCCGCGCTGCAGGCGGGTGCCAAAAATGCCTGGGCGCGGGATGCGTGGGTTCCTGCGCGTGATGAGGCTTACCTGGGCGTGCTGGTGGATGACCTGATCACCAAGGGTGTGACCGAGCCTTACCGCATGTTCACCAGCCGGGCCGAGTTCAGGCTGCAGTTGCGCGAAGACAATGCCGACGCGCGTTTGACAGAAACTGGCCGGCAATTGGGGCTGGTGGACGATGCCCGCTGGGTCGCGTTTAGCCGCAAGCGCGATGCTGTTTCACGTGAAACAGAGCGACTGCGCTCGGTCTGGATCAGTCCCAAAAACCTGGCAGCAACGGAGTCAGAGCGGGTCTTGGGCAAAGCCATCGAGCATGAATATAGCCTGGCCGAATTGTTGCGCCGCCCCGATGTGAGCTACGCTTCATTGATGTCGCTGGACGGTGGCAAGTACGCTGTGCCGGTGTTGCCGGTGGATGTTCCACGTGAAACAGACTTGGCTGAGGATTCGGTATTGGCGACATCGGTGATGGAGCAGGTCGAAATTGCCGCCAAATACTCGGGCTACATCGACCGCCAAAAAGACGACGTGGTTCGAGCGTCTCACTTTGAGAGGTTGAAGTTGCCGCAAGACCTGGACTACATGCAAGTATCGGCCTTGAGTATTGAAGCCCGGCAAAACCTCAATCGCCACAAGCCGGAGACGCTGGGCATGGCATCGCGTATCTCGGGCATCACGCCAGCGACGATTTCGCTGTTGATGGTGCACCTGAAAAAGACCAAGTTCAAGGGCTTTGCTTCGCCGCGTGATGCGCAGGCGACGCTGCTCAATCAGGCCAATAGCGACGACGTGGTGGCATGATGCAGGCGCTGGAACGAGCCCTGCGTCAGGGCATGTCAGAACTGGATTTGGCATTGAGTGATGCCCAGGTCGCCAGTCTGCTGATCTACCTTGCATTGATCGAAAAATGGACCAAGGTCTACAACCTGACTGCGATTCGCGATCCGGCGGAGATGTTGACGCACCATCTGCTGGACAGCCTGGCGGTCATCAAGCCTTTGCGGGCACAACTGAAGGGGCGACGGCTGGACGGCTTAATGCCAACGTGTCATGGCGAGTCCCTGGTTGTGCCGCCAACACTGCACACGGACCATGAACCTAAACACCCGTCATTGCGAGGAGCGTCAGCGACGCGGCAATCCACGGATTCTGGGACTTCCGGGGTCATGGATTGCCGCGCTGCGCTCGCAATGACGGGTTTGATCGCAAGCGTTCACGAAAAGGAAAACGCCTGTGGGCGCGATGAGCCTTGCGACGTGGTGGGCAGCGACTCGGCAATCCAGGATCGCACCAAGTTATTGCCAACGACTCGTTTGCTTGATGTGGGTTCTGGCGCGGGCTTGCCGGGTGTGGTCATTGCCATTTGCTGCCCCGACATCACCGTGCACTGTGTTGACACGGTGGGCAAGAAAGCGGCGTTCATTCAGCAAGTGGCGGTGACCCTGAAGTTGTTTAACCTGCGTGGCATTCATGCGCGTGTAGAAAACCTGACCGACAGATACCAGGTGATCAGTAGCCGCGCCTTTGCCTCCTTGCTGGATTTCACCACCTGGTCTATCAATGCACTGGCAGAGCCGGGCATCTGGATGGCCTTGAAGGGCAAGGATCCGGCTGAAGAAATTGCCGCCTTGCCCTCGTCTGTCCATGTGTTTCACGTGGAACAACTTCAGGTTCCTGGTTTGGATGCTGAACGCTGCATTGTTTGGCTGGAAGGTGGTCTTCAATGTTAGTCCCCCCCCACTGTCCCCCAGCCCCTTTCGCCCGGGTGCGATTCAAAGTGATGTGCAGCAGAGTCAAAGCATTGGGGTCAGAGCACGAGTTTTGGGGGGCGACTGTTGGCAAGCTCACCGGCCAGCAGCCAAAATCGTGATCCGACCCCAAAGCCGTTGCAGCACACCAGTTTGAATC
>JBBQLQ010000052.1:0-20118 GCA_038328055.1 Burkholderiales bacterium | reverse complement strand
GGCACGGATTCTTTTGAGATTCCCTTCGGAATCCAGCGCCGGAATGGCTCAAGATCGGCAATATCCTGGATGTACCAAAGCTTTTTAGCAGCATCCCAGCGTGCGCCAAGCGCCTTGACCTGGTCTTTTTCTGCGAACGGGGTTGTCAGGTTAATTCTCATGGGTCGGATTTTCGCTGAGGATTGGGGTGAAAACTATTCAGCGAACTCGACGTACTTGACGAACCCGACACCAGCGCCGGGTGGTGGCGAAAGTTTTTCTGTTGGAGCAGCGCGCTATTTTTGGACGTGCAAAGTGCACAGTGCAAGGCATCGATTCAAGCCGGGATATAGGCGATCACCCCTAATCACGTCAAGAGCACTAAAAAAGTCACACAAAGGGGTGGTATTGCCTGATAATTGCTGCACTGCAACATTTTTATTAAAGGTAACCCATGTTCAAAAACACTCCTTTCGAAGCCATCGCCAAAACCATGACGGACGGCGCTCCAAAATTCAACGCTACCGCAATGCAAGATGCCATCGCGCCCCTTCAAGACAACCTGAAGGCATGGGGCGACCTGGCTCAGAAGCAAGTTCAAGCTGCGCAAGCAGCCATGACCGAAACCGTCGAGTCATTCAAAAGCATCAAAGAGCCACAAGCCGCTTTTGAAATCATGAAAGCTTCTGCTGAGAGCAACATGGCTATGGCCACAAAAAATCTGAAAGACGTTACCGCTTTGAGCGTTTCCCAGTTTAAATCCACCGTGGACTCGCTTGAAAAGAGCTCTCCTGCACCTGACGCTTTTGCCAGCGTTGCCAAGGGCATGAAAGAAGCTGCAACGACGATGGAAAATGCGTTGGAATCAGCAGTCAAATCCGGTACAGCGGCAGTGGCTTCCGCGACCGCTGCTAAAAAATCGCGCTAATCCCAAGCTGAAAATTCCACTGCCTCTGACTCTGACTTGACCGCTTTATCGAAGCGGTTCAGCACGGTGGCGCTTTTGGCTGCAAATTGCAACTGAAGATCATTCAAGATTGACCCAGCCATCGTGCTGGGTTTTTTGTTTTGTGTGGTCTGCAACCGAAGACTACAAGACCTCAGGAATTAGAGTAAACCGAGGAACGGGAACGTCAGTTGTGGTGACAAAATCTTGAAATTTAGTCATATGGCATAGCCAAGGATCCCCAAGCTCATCAATCCTGAGGTGCGATGCTAGAGGTCTTTGCCTGCCGACGTGCAAAAACTGCCACTTTCTATTGGATTCAAACAAAGGAAAAAAATGACTCTTCCGGAAACGTCCGCCTTTGGCCACGAATGGATCACCCTGCAAAACAACTACGAGCAGTACGAAAAGAATTGCCTACTGATCAAGCTCGGCAGCATCGCCTTGTTTGTGTTCAGCCTGGCATTGGGGCTGAATGTGGTGATAGCCGTTTTGTTGCTGCTGATCATGTGGGTGCAGGAAGGTATTTTCAGGACGTACCAATTGCGTCTTGGCGAACGGATCCTGCGTGTTGAGGAACTAATCAGGCAAAATTGCGCGCCAACTTCCACGGGCTACCAGTTGCATACCGAATGGAAAGCGGTTCGTCCAGAATTCAGCGGGCTATTGGCAGAATATGGCAAGAGCATGTTGCGGCCAACCGTCGTGTTCCCTCACGTTCTGCTGATGTTGATGTTGATGAACATCGGATGGGTCATCCTTCTCTGAGCACAGCCCCTGAGATATCCTTGGGCTATTCGGGTCTTGTTCAAACTCGAGCCACCAACCTTCCCCAAAAACAACACACCGAAAGTACATAAATGTTTGATGCAAACGGTCAATGGATTCACCACGAAACTTACGAAGAATTTGACAACGGACTGTCAGAATTGATTGACCTCTGGTCTGGCTCTGCAACACAGGCAGTGAAAGCATCAGCACTCGCTCGCTTCAAAGAGGATATGGATGTAGCGGTACTCGAATGGATAGACAACAAAGCCAAGTCCAAAAAATACGCAGCCATTGGCAAAGAGTTGGCTGAGTTTGAAGCCGTCCTGTCGCAGGACGCTGCGGTGCAAGTCAGTGACAACACCACCGCTGCGGTGCCCGCCAAAACCAAAAAGAAGGCATGACCGTGCCTGGCCGGGTCAACGGAGCGGGATTGTCGACAAGCCGGTATGGTTTGCCATGCTGACCTTGAATCTGGGACCCTTCGCACTATCAGTCAGCCAATTGGTGCTGATGCTGGCTTTCCTTGTTGTGTTGGCAGCAGGTTATCTGGCCGGATATCGTCGGCAAGCCGGTGGTGCTGGCATCGGCGCAGTCTTGACAGACATGCTGTTGATTGCGCTGCTGGTGGCGCGCCTCGTCTTCGTCGCCACCTGGCTCGACAAATACAGTGATTCGCCGTGGTCCGCGCTGGATATCCGTGATGGCGGTTTCACGCCGTGGGCGGGTGTGGTGGCGGCGCTGGTGGTGGCCGTCTGGCATGGCTGGCGACGAGCGGCCTTGCGCAAACCGCTGATTCTTGGCTTGTCGGCTGGATTGCTGGTCTGGGGATTGGTGTCTGGCGCTTTGCGGATGCTGGACAATCCGGCACTTCCCAGCACCCCCTTGACGACGCTCGCAGGCGAACCGAGAACTCTTGCCGCCATGGCTGGCGGTAAACCGATGGTGGTCAACCTGTGGGCCACCTGGTGCCCCCCTTGCCGGCGTGAAATGCCGGTGCTGGCCAGCGCACAGAAGCGGGAAACCGGCCTGAGTTTTGTCTTTGTCAACCAGGGCGAATATGCACAGACGGTGCAGCGCTACCTGCAGGGAAGTCAGCTCGATCTTGCCAATGTTCTGCTCGACCCTGGTGCTCGCCTGGGCCGTGAAATAGGGTCAATGTCGCTGCCCATCACCCTGTTTTATGATATCAACGGCCAGATGGTCGACACCCACGTGGGTGGGCTGTCGGATGCGTCGTTGGCCGCCAAATTGATGCGTCTGCGCACCCCCACCGACAACTCCAACAAGCCGTAAATCGACGTGTATCGGGTTGCAAGGCGGTTATTTACTGCATGACTTTCGCTTGCAAGCCACTGGCACGCATCACCCTGCGACAGGTTGCTGCACCCAGCAAGCCCGGCGCGCTCTGAACAAAAGAAAAGTAAGTTTTGGCCCGCGTTATCCCGGTGTACACCAGTTCACGGGTGACCACCTCCCCGCCCTCGGTGGGCAGCACCAGAACCGTGTGCACAAACTCCGAACCCTGCGCTTTGTGAACTGTCATCGCAAAAGCCGTTTCCACATGAGCGAGTCGGCTGATGGAAACGGACCGCAGCTTATCGCCGTCCAGAAAATAGGCGCGAAGAGACTTGCCGCCCAATGTTGGTGGTGGCAACACCACGCCAACGTCACCGTTAAAAACACCCAATGCAGAATCGTTTCGCGTGACCATGACCGGCCTGCCCACAAACCAATCTGCAGCAGGATTGAGCAGCCCGGCCTGTGCCAGTGAGCGTTGCACCGCACGGTTCAAATCCCGGTCACCCCAGGGTCCGTCATGGACGGCGCAAAGGATGCGAAATCGATCAAACGCACGCAGCACCCCTTTGACCCAATCAACATGGGCGGCCTCATCGGTTTTGGTCTGCTCGGGACGGCTCTTGATTTGCTTCAGGTAGTCCGAATAACTGGCGCTTGCCTCGGGTCGCCCGTGCACCGCTAACTGCAGGATGGTGTGCTGCGACACCTGTTGATGGGGGGCCTGCCAGATGGCACCGCTGGTGTCTTGCTGCAAAAGCGACTCTGCCAGGTTGGCATCGCCGTCGTTTACCGCACGCGCAAACTGCCCTATGGTGCTGCCAAAGCGAACACTGTGACGCAGCATCACTGTCTGCTGGGCCAGTGGCTGACCCGTGTCAGCACCACGGGGCAGCACCTCGCCGCAAGCCGCACGGACATAGTCCACGGTGGCTTGCGTGTAATGGTTTTGGTCTGCCTGGGCACAAAGGTCGCCCAGCACGGCACCCGCTTCGACCGAGGCGAGTTGGTCTTTGTCACCCAACAACACCAGCTTGGCGTGAGCCGGCAGCGCCTGAAGCAATGCTGCCATCATCTCCAGATGCACCATGGATGTTTCGTCCACGATCAAAACGTCCACATCCAGCGGGTGTGCTGCGTCAAACTTGAATTGCCGGGTGTCGGGCCTGGCACCCAGCAGGGAATGGACCGTCTTGGCCTGGCCGACGCGCTGAGTCAGCGCGACCAGGTCCAGATCGCCACCTAAGCGCTTTTGCAGGTCTTGCAAAGACTGATCAATCGACTGGCGCAAGCGGGCGGCGGCTTTGCCGGTTGGCGCAGCCAAGGCCACCTTCAAATTGCCGGGCTCCAGGTTCATCGCGAACAACAGGGCCAGCAACCGGGCCGCGGTATAAGTCTTGCCGGTACCAGGGCCGCCTGTGATGACGGTCAACCGCCCCCTGAGGGCCATGGCGCAGGCGGTCTTTTGCCAGTCCACATTGCCAGTGGCGGGCTTCGCGTCAAACAACTTGTCCAGCCAGAACCGGGCTTTGGGGATGTCCACCGGTAGCGCCACGCTGGTACAGGCGGCAATGGACGCGGCCACGTGCTCCTCGTACATCCAATAGCGGCGCAGGTACAACAAAGGCGCGTCCTCCGGACCACTGAGCACAAAGGGTTGGCCCAAGTCCTGCTCAACCGACGATCCCACTCGGGCCAAGGGGACGTGACGCACCAATCGGCTGCTGCGGATCGCCTGAACCCAAACCGCCAGATCACCGGGCAGGGTTGCCCAGAGCGAGTGAACTTGCGCATGGGCCGCCTGCGGCCAGGCCAGAACCTCCAGCGGGCTCATGACCAAAGCGGCCAAGGGCAGGCAGGTGTGGCCGCGTCCCTCCATGTGGGTCAGGATGGCGCAGGCCATCATCAGCACTGCGGAGGCATTTGGATCGCGCTCCTGCACAAAAGTCGCCATGGCGCTGTCCAGACGACGCAACCACCCCAGATCAGACCATTCGTGCAAGGTCTTCACAAGTGAGTCGTTCGAGGCTAGCTCAGCAATCAAGGTGTCATTCATGGCGGATTTCTTAAGTAGGGAAGGACTGCTGCGTTCAAGCGGCCAGCGCGGTAGCGCCCAGCATGGCATCGAGTTCGGCCAAGCCTTGCAAGGACGGTGCGATGACGCAAGTCCCCTGGCACGGACCATGAATACCACGCAAGAAGAGGTAAATGGCACCACCCAGGTGCTGCACTGGATCGTAGGCATCGCCCAGACGAGTTCTGAGCAATCGGTGTAATGCCATTGTGTAGATGGCCGCCTGAACGTCATACCGGTGCTCTGCCATGGCGCAGTCCAGCGCCTGACGGTCATAGGCCTGGTCGTCAGGTCCCAAATGATTGGATTTGTAATCCAGCACCCAATAGCGCCCCTCGTGTTCAAACACCAGATCGGCAAACCCCATGAGCATGCCGTGCAATACGCTGGCCTGCAAGGCGGGGCGTGCCACCCCCGGCAGGATGTGCGCCTGGCAGATATGGTCCACTTTTCTGGTGTCGAGCTGATCGGTTGGCAGCCAGAATTCCATTTCCGCACGCACCTCGCCCAAGGAGTTGAGTGCGGCCCCCGGGCCCGGCAGCGGCACGCTCACCACCGCCTGCAACCATTGGACTAGAGCCGGGGCTTGTTCCACATGGCCTGCACGCTCACACCGCAATTGCAGACGCTTGGCGATGTCAGGATTACCTACCAGTGAGAACCCATCGGCCGCCAGCCATTCGAGTTGGTCATGCAGGAAGTTGCCAGTGATGGGTCCACGCTTGAAGCTGTGCCAGATTTGTGGTTGCAAGACGGCTTGCATCCGAACCCGCTGCGGCTCTGCGTTACTGTCTCCAGGTGCATCGACTGGCCATTCATCATCCGCCGCTCGCATGGCCTGCATGGGAGCCAAGGCTGAACCTTGGGTTTTGACATCCCGCGTGATGCGGGAGTAGCTGGCAATGGTCCAATCTCTGTCGAACTCCGCTGCGTATGGCGACAGAGCACGCAACCTGTTGCCATCATCCTTGCGGTTCAGCGGTGTGCTCGGGGTGGTGTCACTGGCGAGCAGAAGCGCCATGTCCGCCCTTCCCTGCACGACCTGCTGCAGGGTTTGCGACCAGCCGGCGGGCTCCATGGGTTGTCCCCCAAAGAGGTAGCCAATGGCGCTCTTGTGGCTCTGGCACGCCTTGCTGTTGCCCACCGTGATGCTGGCAAACCCCATCCATAGCGCGTGACGGGGCCGCGTCAGGGCCACATAGAGCAGGCGCACATCCTCGCGCAGACGCTCCAGTTCAGCCCGTGCCACATGCTCGTCGCTTAACTCCAAAACAAGTTCTCGCTGCCCTTTTTCGTCCGGCAGGCTGACTGACTTGACATATTTGCGTGACACCTCACGAAAGCTGGTCGCAAACGGCAGACATACCACCGGGTATTCCAGGCCCTTGCTCTTGTGAACGGTGATGACTTTGACCAGATCGGCATCGCTTTCCAAGCGGATCACCTGTTCTTCGTTCTGCTCGGCGTTCTCGGCGATCTGGTTCAACAGCCAGCGGATCAGGGCTTGCTCGCCATCAAGTTCACTGCTGGCGACTTGCAGTAATTCGGCCAGGTGCAAGAAGTTGGTCAGGCGCCGCTCGCCATCGCCTTGCGCGAGCCATGTCTGTCCAAGTTCAAAACGATGCAAGGACTGGCGCAGCATGGCCAGAACGCCCTGGCCCTGCCAGACAACTTGCAGCTCGCGAAACTGCAGGTGACGGGCATCGAAGGCTTCATCATCAGTGGCCAGAAAACCCAGTTTGTCCAGACTCAAGCCCATGGTGCGGATGGCCATGGCCGCACGAACGAGTTGTGCATTTTGGGGGTTGGCGACTCCACGCAGCCAATGCACCAGGTCTTTCGCCTCCGCACTTTGGAAAACGGAGTCTTTGTCGGACAGATAAACCGATGCAACGCCCCGTCGCTGCAAAGATCGCCGCATGGCAGCCGCCTCTTTGCCGGTGCGAACCAGAATGGCGATGTCTTTCGGACGCAAGCGCTCAAAAGCCGCGTCAGTTTCCTGAAAACCCGCCTTTGCATCGTTGAGCCAAGTCACGATTTTTTCTGCGCACCGCTCGGCGAAGCGGTGCCGTACGCCGGTCGCATTTATCAAGCCTTCATCATGAACGATGGTCATTGCCGGTACCGGGCCATCCATGGTGACCAGATGCTCCGCACGCCCTTTTGCATCAACTTTCACGAAGGGCAAGGGGTTGCTGGATTCGTCGCCCAGGCCCTTGAACATGAATGCGCCCTGCGTCCGGCTGTCTTCAGCCTGAACAAAACAATGATTGACCGCATCGACCAGTGCTTGGGTGGATCGGTAATTGACCTTCAGGACATAGTGCCGACCCTCGGTGGCCTGGCGCGCTTGCATGTAGCTGTAAATGTCGGCACCCCGAAACCCATAGATCGACTGCTTGGGGTCACCGATGAGCAACAGCGCGTTGGTCTTGGCGTTGGCCTGGGTTTTGTAGACCTGGTCAAAGATGTTGTACTGAAGCGGCGATGTGTCTTGAAACTCATCAATCAGGGCGACCGGGTACTGCGTCAGGATGCGCTCGCGAAGGCGTGCACCGTGCGTGCCCACCAGCGCTGCGTGCAGGCGATCAAGCATGTCGGCAAAGCCGAAGGTGCTAGTCTGGCGCTTGAGCAGTGCAAGCCGACGCGCCACATGGACGGCCGCATGCTGCCTGAGCCTGGGGGCCACGGGGTTCTGCTCATACTGCTGCGCCAGTTGTTCGAACCAGCTGAATGACTCCGGCAACAAATAATCCGCCGGAGCTGCTTTGGTTCGTGCGCCGTTCAATCCGGATGGGGTCATGCGGGTCATACCCGTGCCCAGATCGGGCAGGCTAAAAGGCAAATCCAGCGCAACCCACTGCGCCAGCAGATCAAACCACTTGCGCACACTCTTGTCTTGCAGCTTGGTGCCATTCCAGTGCCCCCGCCGTTCGGTGATTTCCTTCATGAGCCACGCACGCATGGTCTCAATGTGATGCTGCTTGCCCAGCAGATACGGCTCCATGGTGGCCGCCCAGGTGTCGATCGCGCAGTGAAGTGTTTCGCCGTGGGCTGCGTCATCCACGCAGAAGCGCATGAGTTGCGACACGTCCTGGGTGAGCGCCGAAATGTCTTTCCAGATGTCGAGTACCTGACTGAGCGCCTGGGCACCCAACGGGTAGCATTCCCGACGCCAATAATCCTGCGCGGCTAGCGTCAACATGCTGGCCTCATCGGCGACCAGTTCTTCGTCAAAGAGACTGCCGCTGTCAAAGGCGTGCTCACGCAGCATGCGCTGGCACCAGGCATCGATCGTGTGCACGCCGGCATCATCCATGCCTTCGGCGGCCATGGCCAAACGCCAGGCGGCCTGGTTGCGGACAAGTCCCGGCGGGTAATCGGCCATCAAGTCAGAGAGGAAAACGTCGTTGGGTTCAACGGGCGTATCGCCGCGAAAACAGCGCGCCGCCTCAATCAAACGGGCGCGAATCCGGTCTGAGAGCTCGCGGGTGGCGGCCTTGGTGAAGGTCATCACCAAAATCTCGGAAGGATTCAAAGGCCGGGCAAAGCCATTCTCTTCACCGCCATGACCGAGCACCAGGCGCAGGTACAGGGCAGCAATCGTCCAGGTTTTGCCGGTGCCGGCGCTGGCTTCGATCAGCCGACTGCCCCACAGGGGGAACTGGGACGCGACCAACTCATGGTGCATTTGACGTGATGGATCAGTCATGGTGCCATTTCCTGGGTAACGTGTTGTTGAACCCAACGCAGCATCGGCACATAAACATCTTCTGACAAGGCTTGCAGACGCGACACCGTTTTGTCCGGGCTCAGCTCGGTGGTCAGCGTCTCAAAGTCCGGGAACATGCGGGCCAGGCAAGCGTCATTGACCTCCGCCATGCTGGCATCAAAGTCGTCGCCTTCGTACACGCCATCAGGGTTTTGGTCTTTCCCCGTTGTGATTCCCAAGGCAACCGTCAACCCCGTCTTGAGCGGCAAGGGCAATGGGCCTTGCATGCCTTCCAACCAGGTCAGCAGCAGCAGATGCAACTGCTCGGTCGCCTCCTCTTGCAGCATGGGCGTGATCCGCAGGGTGCCATCCTGCCCCACCAAAACCCCGTGCACCGGGTGGCCACAGGCAGCGGCTGACAGAGAGCGCAGCCAGGCAGCGAGCAGCTTCTCTGGGCGAGCCTTGCCCTCCTTGTCCAGCACCTTGGCAGGCTCCAGTTGCATCCATGCTGTGGTGCCACCCTCCGGGCTGTCCTGATGCAGCTGGTCAATCCAGTCACGCAGAACCACGCCGCAATGCACCACTTCAATGGGAATGCGGGCTGCCAGATAGGGGAATTGCGCCCCGGCTGTTCGCCAGGCCAAGGCCATGGCTCCAAGTGACTGCGCCAACTCGTTTTCTTTCAAGTCGCCAAAACCCTCCATCGGCAAGGCACCGGACCGCCGCAGTTGCTGCAAGGCGGTCGGAATTTTCTCTGGCAAGTCGGCACATTGCGTGGCGTCTGGCCAGCTCTGCACCTGGTCCTTGATAAGTTGGTAGTTCTCCAGGCCCTTGACTTCAAAAGGTTCTTCGTCGGGTGCGTCCTCATCCGGATCTTCAAAAGCCACACCCAAACGCTCCCGGAAAAACACCTTCACTGGGTTGCGGAAAAAAGTGGTCAGGCGCTGTAGCGTCAATGGCACCGCCGGGTCTTGGGCGAAAACGGACAGTGATGGGATGGCGGCTTTGTCTGCCTTCCCGTCTTTTTCATGCAACGTGCCCCATTCTCGGGCGAAGGTCTGTAGCGCAGCGCCGTCTTCAAAATAGCGGCGGCTAAAAGGCTGCAGTGGGTGCGAGGTGGTGCGCTGCTTGACCACATCTTCACCCCAAACGGCAGACAGGTAATCCCGTAATTGCGATACCAGCACGGAAGGCGGCTGCTCACTGTTGTCGCGCACGCTGCGTCCGGTCCAGCTCACATAGAGCAGACGCCGGGCCGATAACAGGGCCTCCAACATCAGTTGGCGATCATCCTGGCGGCGGGATCGGTCCCCAGGACGCAGCTGCCCTGCCATGGTCATCAAATCGAAGTCGCTATTCATGGTTCGGCGCGGGTAATCACCGTCGTTCATGCCCAACAGACAAACCACCTCAAACGGGACTGCCCGCATGGGCATCAAGGTGCAAAACGTGATGCCACCGGCGCGAAAGCGCCGCTCCAGGCTCGGCACGTTCAGCGCTTGTATCCAGGCTTGACGCAAAGCCGACACATCCAGCGGCTCGTCGAACCCGGCTTGCTCGCAGGCCGATGCCCAACTGGTGAGCGCGTCATCCAGGGCGCTGAGGGACTTTTGGTCCAGTTCGTCGACCGCCTTAAACATGGACACGATCAGGTCACGGCCCCGTTGAACCCACTCTGCGGGCGTTGCCTCTTGAACGGCCAGGCTCCACCAGTCGGTCAGCGCCTTGATCAAATGGGCGAGAGTGCCGGCCAACTCGGCATCCAGCCCGCCTATTTCGGCATAAGGCTCAATGTCATCCCAGCCCTGCGGGTCGCTCAGGTCAGTCAGGGTGCCGCAGGCGTAACCCAGCAGCATGCGCTGCAGTCCGAACCAGGCGCTGTTTTGCTCTCCACAGGCCGCCAGCCCCAAGGTCTGCCGGTGCTCAAGGTTCAGTCCCCAGCGAATACCAGCGCCGGCCATCCATTGCGTCAACCGGGTCAGCTGCTCAGCTTCCAGGTCGAAACGCTTGGCCAGTGCGGGGACTTCCAGAATATCCAGTAACTCACTCATGCGGCAACGCTGAGAGGGCAAGCGCAACAACCACTCCACGGACGTGATGATGGGGTTGCTTGATTTGGCGCTCAAGTCGGCGATGTCAAACGGGATGTAGCGCTTGTCGTGGCGCTGGTACTGTCCGAATACCGCCCGGATCGCAGGCGCCATGACCTCGATATCGGGCACCATGACCACGATGTCGCGCGGATGCAATGGTTTGCCCTGCGTACTCTCCTGATCCAGCAAGTGCAGCAGGTGATCTTGTAAAACCTCCAATTCGCGCACCTTGCTGTGGGCGATCTGAAAAATGATGGAACGATCATCTGGCGAGATGGTGATTTCAGCCGATTCGTCATGCAGGGGCTCCAGATCGCGAATCCGGTTTTGCACCCGGTTCAAGAGCGGGGTCTGGCCATCCTCAGGCACCTCGTCAAAGATGTCGATGCGTGGCAGGCTGAAGTTCCTTCGCGTGGCTTCAGGGTCGTCATATGCATCAAGCTGGCGGATAAAGTCCCGCCCTTGTCGGCCCCAGGCCGCCAGCAAGGGATGGGCGTGCTGGTGCATGTCCTCCAGCGCCACTGAAGACAATTCGGTCTTGTTGCGCAAGCCTTGGCGGCGGCGCTGCGACTTGAGCAACTCTCGCCCTTCAATGATGTCGCCCCAGTAGTAGCGGCACGGGTTGGGCACAGCCAGCATGACTTGGCTGTGACGGCTCAGCGCAGCCAGCGTCTCCAGCATGGCCCCCGGCAGGTGGCTCATGCCATACACCACCACACGACGAGCCACCTTGCCCGCGTAATTGTCAGGGCCTTGCAGGCTCTCCAAGACTCTCTGATGAAGACGCGGACGGATGGCTTCGTGCTCTGCTTCTGCCAAGGTGGTCAGGATGGCGCGCCACAATTGTGGTTGCCAGCATTGATCGGCCGGCACCGGCACCGAACTTCCATCAGGCTGAATCAGGATGTCCTGGCCGCTGGCCCATGCCTCCAACCAATCCGCGCGGTAGTTCTGGTACTGGTCAAACAGGTCAGCCAGCTTGGAGGCCAATTGCAACTGACGATCCGGCTCATCAGGCCTGAGGTAGCCTTTGACCGGGGCAAATTCAGGCTGATCCAGCAAAGTCGGCAAAACCTTCATCACGCGCCAGGTCATGGGTAGCTTGTCCAGCGGGGAATCTCTCGGTACGGCGCGGGGGCCGAGCACCTGGCGATAGGTTCGCCACAAAAAGCGGCTCGGCAGCTCAACCCGGGTCGCGCTGCAAACCCCGTGACGGCGCGCCAGCTCCATCTTGAACCACTCGGCCATGCCGTTGCTTTGAACCAGCACGACCTCCTCCTCCAAGGGGCCAAGGGGTTGACGACGCAACCAGTCGATGACGGTCTGCGCCAGATCCTCGGCACGGTTACCGTGCAGGGCGATAAAACCGGGAGAAATTGAATTACTCAAGGAGAGCTCCACGGATGGTTTGGAGGGGTGCGATTCAAACTGGTGTGCGGTATCGGCTTTGGGGTCGGATCACGATTTTGGCTGCTGGCCGGTGAGCTTGCCAACCGTCGCCCCCAAAACTCGTGCTCTGACTCCAATGCTTTGACTCTGCTGCACATCACTTTGAATCGCACCCGGTTTGGAGCCAGGATTGTTTTTTGCATGGGATGTAGTGTAGGCAGCGGCTTGATGCGCAATACGCAATACGCAAAAGACAAGACTGCATCACCGTTGGCTCACCGCATGAGACGCATGACCGCACGCACTTCGAGGCGGGCCATACCGCCCAAAACTCAACTTTTTGACGAATGCGGAGCGTGATGGGCCGGATGTGTCGCCGGGGGCAGGCCACGCACGATCTGCAACTCGTTGTCCTTGCCAAAATTCATGCAAAAGTCCCAAGCCATGACATCGTGGGCGCGCAAGTCCTCATGAACCACCACGCAGCGCACGCCGTTGACCGTGTTGGGCACACACCAGGGTGAGTAGCCCAGATGGCTGCCGGGGCGAGCACCGCCAGGGCGAAATGAACTCATGACCCCAGCCAGCCGTTCGGCCCAGTCACTGGGCCGGAAAACGCGGCCGCTCTGGGTGATGCCAAGGATATAAACTTTTTTTGAAGTGTGTAAAACCATCTTGTGGAGCCTGGTCAGTTGACGTTGACGGGATGTTGCAACGCAGGTCGATTCTAACGCAATCTTATGTCTTATAGAAGACTTAAACTCTGCCCCCCATGCTGCAGCCTTATCTACCAGACCTGCATTGGTCGTTGTATTGATCGGTCTAAAATCACTGTTCAACGGCCCAACCTCTTTCGTTGGGCCGCTTTTATTTTGGATGCACTCAGGAGTTGCCCGCCATGTCAAATGCCAGCCCATTCGTAGAAGCCCAGTCACCCCATGTGATGAACACCTATGGGCGACTGCCAATTGCGCTGTCGCACGGTCAGGGCTGCCGCGTCTGGGACATCAATGGCAAGTGCTACCTGGACGCGCTAGGCGGCATTGCCGTCAACACCCTTGGCCATAACCACCCCAAACTGGTGCCAGCGCTGCAAGACCAGATCAGCAAAATCATCCACAGCTGCAACTACTACCATGTGCCCAACCAGGAGGTGCTGGCCAAAAAGCTGGTTGAACTCTCGGGCATGACCAATGTGTTTTTCTGCTCCACCGGCCTGGAGGCCAACGAAGCCGCCCTGAAACTGGCGCGCAAGTTTGGTCATGACAAGGGCATTGAGCGCCCGGAAATCGTGGTCTATGAGAAAGCCTTTCATGGCCGCAGTATTGCCACGTTAAGCGCCACCGGTAACCCCAAAATCCAGGCCGGCTTTGGCCCGCTGGTTGAAGGCTTCATTCGCGTGCCGATCAACAATATTCAGAGCCTGAAGGCCGCCACGGCCAACAACCCCAACGTGGTGGCGGTATTTCTGGAAGCCATTCAGGGCGAAGGCGGTGTCATCCCGATGCAACCGGATTACCTGCGCGAGGTGCGCGCCCTGTGTGACGCGCGCGACTGGCTGCTGATGATCGACGAGGTGCAATGCGGCATGGGCCGCACCGGCAAGTGGTTTGCCCACCAATGGGCCGGTATCAAACCCGATGTCATGCCACTGGCCAAGGGCCTGGGCTCGGGCGTGCCAGTCGGTGCCGTCGTGGCGGGCCCCAAAGCCGCCAACATCTTCCAGCCAGGCAACCACGGCACCACCTTTGGCGGCAACCCGCTGGCCATGCGCGCCGGGGTGGAAACTATCCGCATCATGGAAGAAGACAAATTGCTCGACAACGCCACAGAGGTCGGCGCGCACCTGAAGGCTGGCTTGCAAACCGCCCTGGCGGCGCAACTGGCCGACGGCAGCGTGAAAGAGATTCGCGGTCAGGGCTTGATGCTGGGCATTGACCTGGCCAAGCCCTGCGGCGTGCTCACCCAGCGCGCGGCAGATGCAGGCCTGCTGATCAGCGTCACCGCTGATTCTGTGGTGCGCCTGGTGCCGCCGCTGATTTTGAGCCGCACCGAAGCGGACGAAATTGTGGCCATTCTCTGCCCCCTGATCGCTGCATTGTTGAAAGAAACACCATGAAGCCAACTGTCCAAGGCATTCCCAGCACCCTTCCCACAGGTGCTCCCCCCGTGCGGCACTATCTGCAGTTTTCTGACCTGACGGCCGACGAGTACCGCTACCTGCTGGCGCGCGCGGCGTTCATCAAGGCCAAGTTCAAGACCTTCACCCGGCACCAGCCGCTGGTAGACCGCACGCTGGCGATGATTTTCGAGAAAGCCTCCACCCGCACCCGCGTGAGTTTTGAGGCCGGTATGTACCAATTGGGCGGCAGCGTGGTGCACCTGACCACCGGTGACAGCCAGCTGGGCCGGGCCGAGCCGATTGAGGACAGCGCCCGCGTCATCAGCCGCATGGCCGACCTGGTGATGATCCGCACCTATGAGCAAACCAAGATCGAACTCTTTGCCGAATATTCGCGCGTGCCGGTCATCAACGGCCTGACCAATGAATTTCACCCATGCCAGATTCTGGCCGACATCTTTACTTACATTGAGCACCGCGGGCCGATCCAGGGCAAGACGGTGGCTTGGGTGGGCGATGGCAACAACATGGCCAATACCTGGCTGCAAGCGGCCAAGCTGCTCGATTTCAAGGTCAACGTCAGCACCCCCAGTGGTTATGAAATTAATGAAAAAGTAGCCGTTAGCCCAAGTGGAATAAGCGCGAAGCACTATGAAAGTTATAGCAATCCGCTGTCGGCCTGCCGAGGTGCCGACCTGGTCACCACCGATGTCTGGACCAGCATGGGCTATGAAGCTGAAAACGAGGCGCGCAAGCAGGCGTTTGCCGCCTGGCGCGTCAGTGCCGAGATGATGGCCGCAGCCAAACCCGATGCCTTGTTCATGCACTGCCTGCCCGCCCACCGTGGCGAAGAGGTGGATGCCGATGTCATCGACGGCCCACAAAGCGTGGTCTGGGACGAGGCTGAAAACCGCATGCATGTCCAGAAGGCATTGATGGAATACCTGTTGCTGGGGCAGCTCGCATGAGCGATGACAAAAAACCCAAACATTGGGTCAAGGTTTTAAAACGGGTACTTGGCGTTGCCATCTTGCTGGCGCTGATTGGTTTAGGGCTGTACTACACCAACGAGTTCAAAAACTACGAGCCAAAAGGTATGTCATCGTCACCGGATTGGGGCATCAGCAAAGATTCGCCGATTCGCAATCTGCGCTGATTCAGCGGCGCAGACTCAACCGCGCTTGTCCACCTTGCGGTGAAATGTCACGGGCTGCAGCGCTGTGACTTCTTGACCGGTCTTGGGTTTTGATGACGGTGCGGCGCACTTGCCACAGTCGCTGCACGAACCACAACCCGATGCGCCGCCCAGCGCTTTGCCGACCCGGCCAAAACGTGTTTTCAAGCGCGCAGGCAGCAGGTACCAGACACAGTAAGCCAGCGCGTAAACCACCAATACACCCACGATCAACGTTTGTGCCATGTCAACCGCCTGTCCACATCAAGGTCAAACGGTAAGTCACAAAGCTGGCCAGGTAAGCCAGTGCAAACAAATAGGTCAGCATCAATACCGGGTAGCGCCAGGAATTGGTTTCGCGCCGGGTGGCCACCAGGGTTGAGATGCATTGCGGGGCAAAGATGTACCAGACCAGCAGCGACAGGGCCGTTGCCAGCGACCAGCTTTGACCAATGATGGGGCCCAACTGATCAGCCACATCTGACCCAGCAGCCGACAGCGCGTAAACCGTGCCCAGCGCACCCACGGCCACCTCGCGCGCAGCCATGCCTGGCACCAGGGCAATGGCAATTTGCCAGTTAAAACCAATCGGGGCGACCAGCACCTGCAGCGCGTGTCCAAGCTGGCCTGCAAAGCTGTATTGAATGGCAGCACCAGTGGCACCGTCAGGCGCGCCCGGGTAAGAGGCCAAAAACCACAGCAACACCGTCATCGCCAAAATAATGCCACCCACACGTTTGACAAAGATCGATGCGCGCTCATACAACCCCTGCGCCAAGCCGCGCAAATTAGGCCAGCGGTACGACGGCAGCTCCATCACCAAGGGTGTCGGCCCTTTTTCGGAGCGCCAAAGCATCGACACACCCGCCACCGCCATGGCCGACAAAATGCCACCCAGGTACAGCGCGAACATCACCAGCCCCTGCAGATTGAAAACGCCCCCCACCGTGCGCGCCGGAATAAAAGCCCCGATCAGCAAGGCATACACCGGCAGCCGGGCCGAACAAGTCATCAGCGGGGCGATCATGATCGTCACCAGCCGGTCGCGCCAATGCGTGATGGTGCGGGTGGCCATGATGCCCGGCACCGCGCAGGCAAAGCTCGACAGCAGCGGGATAAAAGAGCGCCCTGAAAGCCCCACGGTGCCCATCACCCGATCCAGTAAAAATGCGGCGCGCGGCAGGTAGCCCGAATCTTCAAGCACCAGGATGAAAAAAAACAAAATTAAAATTTGCGGCAAAAACACCAGTACGCCACCGGCACCGGCCAGCACACCATCAACCAACAAGCTCGACAGCGGCCCGGCTGCCATGTGCTCGCGTACGAAAGTGGCGAGTACTTCCATGCCCGCCTTGATGGCATCCATGGGCACCGTGGCCCAGCTGAACACGGCCTGAAACATCAAAAACAAGGTAACGGCCAGCAGCAGCATGCCCCACAACGGATGCAACGCGACGGCATCAATTGCATCGTCGGTGTGCAAGCTCTCCTGGGGTTCGCACACCGCCAGCTTGACGATGCGCCGCACCGCTTGCTGGGTGGCCATGACTTCATCCACCGAAGATGCGTGCCACCGAGCCTGTGCCTGCACCAGCGGCACTGTGGCGACGGTGTCAAGGTAAGCCAGCAGTTCATGCGCGCCATTGTGGTGGATGCCTACCGTTTCAAGTACCGGCATGGCCAGTTCATGCGCCAGCAGCGCGCGGTCTACGATGATGCCGTCGCGCCGGGCGGAGTCGCTCATGTTGAGCGCCAATACCAGCGGAATCTGCAAAGCGCGCGCCTCCAGCACCAGGCGCAGGTTGAGCCGCAGGTTGGTGGCATCCACCACACACACCAGCAGATCAGGCAAGGGCTCGTTGGGGCGGCATCCGGTCACCACATCATGCGTCACCTGCTCGTCCGCGCTCATGGCATTCAGGCTGTAAGCACCCGGCAAATCCAGCACCACCACCCGTCGCCCACTGGCCGTTTGCAGCTCGCCTTCTTTACGCTCCACCGTCACACCGGCATAGTTGGCAACCTTTTGTCGACTGCCCGTGAGCAGGTTGAACAGTGCCGTTTTGCCGCAGTTGGGGTTGCCCAGCAGGGCGATGCGCAAGGGCACCAGAATGTCGATCTTATGCATGCTTGCCTTTTGTTTGCGGCTCTAGCAGACGCACTTGCACCAGCGCGGCTTCGTGGCGGCGCAGGGCAAACGTGGTGTTGCCAATGCGCACGGCCAGCGGGTCAAGTCCGGGGAAACCGTGAGCGATCACGCGCACCGGTTCGCCCGGCAGAAAACCAATTTCCAGCAGGCGCAGGGCAATGCTGATGTTCTCTGAACCCTGTGCAGTGTTCATACCAACGACTTCAGCATGAACGTGGCATGCCAACTGATCCAGGCCCATCTCGCTTTTGCTCTTACTTGGGCGCAACTCTGTTGAGGTCATAAAATTCATCTAAATGAGAATGATTCTTATCTTAGATGATTTTGGCGACAATTTCACGCCACCGGGTAATAAAAATGCGGCAAAAATGGCAATTTCCGCGAGGGTCGTCTCTATAAGGCACTTGGCGCTACCGAAGAAAATATATAACAAACTGGCCTCTAGCCCTTATGAGTATTGCGCCTAACACTATTATTTCGATAGCTAATTGGCCTCGCCATACAACCACGGCATGTCCAGCAAGCTTTCGCCCAGCAAGCGCATCGCTGTATCGCGCCCCCAGCGCAGCGGGCCGGTCAAGTGAAAAATCCGGCCGTTTTTGATGGCGCGTGCCTGCACCCGTGCGTTGCGCTGCCAGCGCTGCCGGGCATACTGTTGCAGCAACTCAGCCACCTTGGCATTGGCAAAAAGTCCCCCAGCCGTCAGCACTTTGGCCAGGCAGTTGGCATCTTCAATGGCCATCGCCGCACCCTGCGCCAGGTAGGGCACCATCGGGTGCGCGGCATCGCCCAGCAAAGCCACCCTGCCCTTGGCGTGCTCTTGCGCACTGCCCATGGGCGGGCGAATGCTCAGGGGCCACAGTCGCCATTGCGCCACAGTGCCAATCAAATCTTTCAAAGGGGCGCAGGTATCAGTCATGGCAGCTTGCAAGTCAGCCGCATTGGCACCGTGATCCCAGTGCGACATGTCTCCCAGCACCTGGCCATGAATAATGGCCACCACGTTAAGCCAGTCACCCCCGTGCACCGGGTACTGCACCACATGCAGGCGCGGCCCCAGCCAGGCGGTGACTTGCTGGCTGCGCAGGCTTTGGGGCAACTCGCTTTGCCGCACCATGGCGCGGTAGGCCAGGTGGCCGGTTGGCTGCGGCGTGCCGTCGGCCAGCAATTGCTGGCGTACAGCGCTCCAGCCACCGTCGGCCCCCACCAGCAAATCACCCTGTGCCTGGCTGTCATTGGCGACTTGCAAGCGCACACCCGTGTCATCTTGTGAAAATTCGATCACTTTGCTGTTCAGGTTGAGTTGCACCTGGTCCAACGGGTACAACGCAAACAACAGCAAGGCATGCAAATCGGCCCGCCCAATGGTGGCGTAGGGCGCGCCGTAACGCTGCTCAAATTCTTTGCCCAAACGCAAGATGCCCAGTTCGGCACCTGAAGTGGCGCTGCGCACCTGCAGCCGACTTGGAAAAGCCGCCACGTCGGCCAGCGCGTCCTTCAAATCCCAGCCGTGCAGTATGCGCATCACGTTGGGCCCGAGCTGAATGCCCGCCCCTACTTCGGTAAATTCAGCCGCGCGCTCAAACAGCTGCACGTTCGCCCCTGCGCGGGCACACGCCAGCGCCGTTGACAAGCCACCAATACCGCCGCCCACGATCAACATGTTGCCCACCGAATCACCTCTGATGAAAACTGCTTAAGGCCGCGATTGTGCCCCTGCTGAGGGTCGTGAAAACTGACAAGTTGTGTGGCTGTTGATCAACCCAACTGCGCCCAGGCCTTGTCCAGCCGCTTGACGCTGACGGGCTGCGGTGTGCGCAACTCTTGTGCAAAAAAGCTCACGCGCAACTCCTCCAGAAGCCAGCGGAATTCTTGCAAGCGCTCGTCCATCACGCCTTTGCGCTCGGCCACCAGCCGCCAATAGCGCTGCTCCAGCGGACGCAGTTCAGCGAGGCGAGCCGCATCGCGAGCCGGGTCGGCGCGGTATTTTTCCAGCCGCGCGGTGATGGCCTTGAGGTAGCGGGCAAAGTGCTGTAGCGCGGGCCAGGGCGTGGTGGCCAGAAAGCGTTTGGGGCAAAGGCGCGCCAATTGCTGGGCAGCGTCGGCGGTGGCCTCGGGGGCATTCTTGGTGTCCTTGATCTTGCGTGCGGCGGTGGCGTATTCAGCCAGAATGACAGCGCTCAAGCGGGCCACTTCGGTGCAAATCAGCGTCAAGCGCCCCCTGCCCTCCTCAATACGGCGTTTGAAAGCAAATTCATCGGTCGGCAACGGCTCCAGCAAAAAGGCCCGGTCCAGCGCCAGGCTGATGATTTGCTCGCGCAGTTCTTCCAGCGTGCCGCCAGTGCCTGAGCCGTCAGCATTTTTGCCCATCTGCATGAAAGTGACTGCCATCTTTTGCAGGTCGGGAATGTTC
>JBBQLQ010000051.1:0-20477 GCA_038328055.1 Burkholderiales bacterium | reverse complement strand
ACCATGGCCAAGCGGCGTTCCACACGCTTGGCAGTCTTGTTTGTTGACATCGACAAATTCAAACTGATCAACGACACGCTCGGTCACGCGGCGGGCGACAAGGTGTTGCAGTTGGTGTCTTGTTGTCTGGAATCGGTGGTGCGTGAGTCTGACACCGTCAGCCGCCATGGTGGCGACGAGTTTCTGGTGCTGTTGGATGATTTGTCGCAAAGTGCCGGCGCTGGCCTTCTTGCAGAAAAAATGAGCCAGGCCATCACTGCCCAAAGCAGTCTTGATGAGCAGACCAAAAACCTGTCAGTCAGCATTGGCATTGCAATTTTTCCTGAAGACGGCACCGATGCCACCACCTTGATCAGCCGTGCCGACGAGGCCATGTACCGATGCAAGGGAACGCCACTTCGGCATGCCTTTTACGGCGACGCACCGCCCACCCCCTAAAGCAAAACGGCATCAGCTTTAACACTGATGCCGCTTGCATTGGCAGACAAGCCGGTTGGACTTACATCACACGGCGTTCAATGGAGATGCCTTCAACTTCGACCCGGCAGATTGGGCTCCAGGCAATTGATCAGTGCCGCAGGGGGTGGCGGCAGTGCTAACGCAACATTTGGAATGAATTCGACATTCATTGATTGGCTTATTTGGCAAAAACAATTTCAACCCGGCGATTCATCTGGCGCCCGGCGCTGGTGTCGTTGTTGGCCGTTGGGCGCTCTTCGCCAAAGGCCTGGGTGCTGAGTTGGCTGGGGGACACGCCGCGCGCCGCCAGTGCTGACATCACGGCATCGGCACGGCGCTGCGACAGCGCATAGTTGGCCCCCGCATCGCCGACACTGTCAGCATGCCCTTCAATCGAGGCAGTCAGCGTTGGACTGCGCTTGAACGCATCGGCCAGTTTTTCCATGTAGCCGTTGCCCGTTGGCACGATGGTGGCTGCACCGGTTTGGAAAAAAACATCGCCAAGGGTGACCACATAGCCACGCTCGGTCTGCTGGGCATTGAGGTCTTTGAGTTGCAGCTCAAGGCTGTTGATGCGGGCGTTGTCGCTGGCGATCTGGGCCCGATTGCGCTGCGCTTGCGCTCGGGCGGCGGCCTCAGCCGCTGACAGTTCCGCGGTCTTGATGGCGTTGTCTTGCTGGGCGATGGCCAGCTTTTGTTGCGCGGCATCAACCTCGCTGGTGCGCATGGCCAGTCTGACCTTGTCACGCTCGGCAGCGGCACCGGCGGTGATAGCTTGTGAGGCGCGGCTGGAGGCCACGTCGCGGGCAATGACCACGCGCTGGACTGCCATGTAGGCCAGATGGTCCACGGTGGCAACCGGTTTGCTGTCGTTCCAGGCGCGGTCCGCCAAGGCCAGTGAGTCGCCCGCCTGCTTGAGTTCATCAGGTGCCAGCGTGGTCACCTGGGCATCACGCTGTGCGGCGTTGTAGCGGCCACGCGCCTGGTCCAGTGCGCTATTTCGCTCCGGCACCGAGCCGCAGGCGACCAGCGTGGCTGCCAGGGTGACAAGGGTCAATGTTCGAATTTTCATGTCGGGTTCCTTGGTGTTTTAGCGAACGGTTCGGCGTTCAATCTCTTCGCGCAACACACGGGCTGCCTCGATGGACTCTTGCGCAGCGATGCGCGAACGCTCGGATTGCGCACGCATTTCAGCCACCTGGGCATCCACCTGGGCCTGTTCGGCCAGCTGCGCCGCACGCTCGTGTTGCTTGTCGGCCAGTGCCTGGCGCGCACTCACGAGTTTGGCGGTGGCAATCTTCAGTTCGGCGGCCGCGTTGGCGCTGGTGGCACTGGTGTTGGCGTGCTGCACAGCAGCCTCGGCTACCGCCATTTGCGCATTGGGAACCGGCTGCGTCGCACAGCCGGTCATGC
Organism: Burkholderiales bacterium; assembly: GCA_038328055.1. Lineage (GTDB taxonomy): Bacteria > Pseudomonadota > Gammaproteobacteria > Burkholderiales > Burkholderiaceae_C > Rhodoferax. Next base: position 18,605 of record JBBQLQ010000051.1, on the reverse strand, counting down.
TCGCAAACAAGGCCGTTGCCAGTGCAATCGGCGATACTTTTGCAAGGATCGCGGTGGGGTGAATGCTTTTCATGAAGCTTCCTGGTTGGAGGGGTGTGTGGTCCTAGCGCCGACGCAGGGCCCAGTTCAGCAAATAGCCCGCGGCCAATGCCACCCCGACTGCGGCCAATGGCTGCTCGCGCACCGCCATGCGCAGGCTTCTGGTCATGTGTTGAGGTGCAACTTTCAAGCTTTCACCCGTTGTTTCGAGCCGGTCGATAGCGGATGACATGCTGTCTGCCAGTTGTTTGAAGACCGGGCGTGCTGCGTCACTGGCCTGGTTGTACGCCTTTTGGACGCTGGCTTCGGCTTGGTCTACCGTGCGGGCAACGGTGTTGCCCATGTTGTTGAAATCGGTCATGGTGGTGTCCTTAAAGTTGGGGAGGGGTGTCATGCGCAAAAAAACGCTGCTGCCAGCGGTGTGCCTGGGCAGCCGCGTTTTCTGCACTTTTGCTACAGATCAGTTTTGACCGTAGAGCTTCTTGGCGTCGGCGATGCAGCTTGTCTTGGCATCACCGGCCAGGGCATCGCACTTTTCTTTGGCTACGGCGTAAGCTGCGTCACGCTTTTCGGTGGCTGCATCTTTGCGAGCATCGGTCTTCTTGGTACTGGCTGTGGCATTGGCTGCGGATGTTTTTTCCGCCACTTCGGCATCCGCTTTGGCTGCTACGAAAGCGCTTTTTGCTTCCTTGCGGCATACGTCTTTGGCGTTATCAGCGGCGTCATCGCATTTTTCCTTGGCCACTGCATAAGCGGCATCGGCCTTGGCCATACGCACATCCAGTGTGTTTTTCACCGAGGGCTTGTAGGCGGCTTCGTTTTCAGCCTTGGAAATCTTTTCGTGACCTTTGGCTTCTACGATGCAGATGTCTTTGGCATTGGCGGCCAATGATTTGCAGGCAGCCTTTTCAGAGGTGTAAGTCTTTGAAATTTCCGTCTTGGCAGCTTTGTATTGGGCTTGGGTCAGTGGTTCTGCCATGGCGCTTGCGCTGATAGCAAGACCAATGATTGCGGCGAGTGTTGACAGCGTAAATTTTTTCATGGTGTATTCCTGTTGTGGTTAAGTAAGCATTAACCCAAGAGCCCGGTTGGCTCCGTGGTGATTGCTCAGCGGCAAGAATAGGCAGGCAGCTGCGTGCGGTCTGTACGTCAGCGCACGCTTGACATCAAGACGGGAGGGTGCCCTTGAATACAGGGGTCTACAGCCAGTCCAAAGCCCACGCCACGGCGGCAGCCAGATTGGCTTGGGCTTGTGGGCTTGGGGCCTGGCCCAGCTCAAACGCCTGGCCATGGATCGCCAGCAGGGTGGCGGGTGGCGGTGCTTGGCCACGCAGGTCACAAAACACCTGCAACAAGGCTTGCGGTGACAGCGCGTGGCTGGTGTAGCTGGTGTCGCGCCTGGGCTGCAGGATGCTGACCTCAAAGGGCGCAGCGCAGTCCAGACTGGCATCAATGAACAGCACGCGCTCTCTGCCCACCAGGTCCAGTGCATGTTCGATTTGCAGCTGGTAGTCGTCCAGAAACTCGACGCTTTCGCGCAAGGCCTTGGGCAAACGCTCTTGCAGCGCTGCCACGCACAAGGGGCCCAGCGCGTCGTCACCGCGGCTGAGGTTGCCCCAGCCCAGCACCAGCAGGGCCGGTGGGGTGGCTGTCATGCCTTTTGCAGGTGACTCAGCAGCGTGCCGTCTGCCGCCAGCAAAGTAACCTCCAGCGGCATTTCCCCCAAAGCGTGGGTGGCACAGGACAGGCAGGGGTCGTAGGCCCGAATGGCGACTTCAATGTGGTTTAGCAAGCCTTCGGTCAGCTCCTGCCCGTTCAGATAGTCGCGCGCCACCGAGCGCACTGCCTCGTTCATGGCCTGGTTGTTGTGGGTGGTGGAGACAATCAGGTTGCAGCGTGTCACGAGGTCATCGTCACCCACGTCATAGTCATGAATCAGCGTGCCACGCGGTGCCTCAATGATGCCCACACCGCTGCGCTGACGCACGCCGGTGGTGACCAGATCACCGGACAGCAGGGCCGGGTCGTCGAGCAGCTCGGCGATGACTTCCACCGAGTGCAGCATTTCGATCATGCGGGCCCAGTGGTAAGCCAGTGACGCATGCACCAGTTCGCCGTTGCCCCAGGCAACAAACACCTGACGCTCGGCTTCGGCCAGTGGGCTGGGGATGAAGTCGCAGTTTTGCACCCGCGCCAGTGGACCCACGCGGTACCAGCCCTGTTCGCGCCCCAAGTCGCGCAAAAAAGGAAACTTCATGTAAGTCCAGGAGCGCACCTCTTCTTCTATCAAATCCAGGTAGTTCTGGTCGCTGACGTTGTCATACAGAATCTGCCCGTTGGCATCGCGCACCCGCAGCACGCCGTCATACAAATCCATGGCACCATCGGCGCGCACCAGCGACATCAGATTGGAGCGAAAGCTGCCAAACTGCCGGTACAGCGCCGGGTTTTGCGCGTGCAGCTGCTTGGTAATCTCGACTGACTCTTGCGCCCACTGCAGCATCTGGGGTAAATCTTGCTTGAGCGTGTCGCGCTCTTGCGCAGTGACCAGCTTGTTGATGCCACCGGGCACGGCACCGGTGCCGTGCACCCGTTTGCCGGCGGTGATGCGAATAATTTCCTGGCCAAACTTGCGCAGCAAAATACCTTTTTTGGCAATTTCAGGGTGGGCTTGCGCCACGCCCACAATGTTGCGTTGCGCCACTGCAGAATCAAACCCAAACAGCAAATCAGGCGAAGACAGGTGAAAAAAGTGCAGGGCGTGCGACTGCAGCATTTGCCCGTAGTGCATGAGGCGGCGCACAGCCTGTGCACTGGCGCTGACCGGAGTTGCGCCAATGATCCGGTCGAGCGCCTTGACCGAAGCCAGGTGGTGCGACACCGGGCATATGCCGCACAGGCGTTGCACCATGACCGGCACCTCCCAATACGGCCGGCCTTCGATGAACTTCTCAAAACCTCGAAATTCGACGATGTGCAGGCGTGCCTGTTGCACCTGGTTGTTGTCGTCGAGAAGCAAGGTCACCTTGCCATGGCCTTCCACGCGCGACACCGGGTCAATCGCCACCCGGCGCAGGGTTTGCGGGTTGGCCGCTGTTTCCAGGTCAGAACTCATGCGAACTCCTTGGGGTGCTCAGTCATAGTGGATCAGGCCGTGGCCCAGTTTTGGCGTGCGTCCGGCCAGCAAGTCGGTCAGAAAAGTCCAGATCGCATCAGCCGACGGTGGGCAGCCCGGCAAAAAATAGTCAACGTGCACCACCTCGTGAATCGGGTGCACCTGGTTCAGGGGCAAGGGCAGCTCAGGGTCGTTGGGGACCTGGTTGCCCGTACTGCCACCGAGACGGCGGCAGTACACATCGCGCAACATCTGCCCCACATCACGCTGGTTGCGCTGGGCCGGCAAGCCGCCGTTGATGGCGCAGGCACCCACAGCCACCAGGGTTTTGCAATTGGCCCGGAATTCACGCAGCACATGCACGTTTTCGGCGTTGCACAGGCCGCCTTCGATCAAGCCTATGTCGCAGCGGCCAATGGTTTTGATGTCGGTCAGCGGCGAGCGGTCAAACTCCACCAGCTCCAGCAGTTGCAACAGGCGCTCGTCAATGTCCAGCAGGGACATGTGGCAGCCAAAGCAGCCCGCCAGCGACACCGTGGCAAGCTTGAGTTTGCGTGGGGCGCTCCTGCGTTCGGACGGGAAAGCGTCGCTTGTTCGGATCGGGTTCATGGCACGCTTCCTTCAACTTGCTCGGACACTGGTTTGATGTCAAAGCGGCGCTGGCCAATGGGCACGGCAAAACCCTGGCGCTTGTGCAGGATAGCTCCCACCGGGCAAATATGGGCGGCGCGGTCGCTGGGCAGCAGCGCGCTATCAACCAGTTGACCACTGGGGCTGTTGATGAGCAGGTGGGTCTGAATGCCGTGGCCGCCCAGGGCGAACACATCTTTACGGTCTACATCATGGCTGGCGCGCACGCACAGGTTGCACAAGATGCAGCGGTTCAGGTCCAGCATCAGGTCAGGGTGGCTTGCATCGACACGCCGATTCGGGTAGAACTCTTCAAAGTGCGGGCCTTCCATGCCCATGTCGTAGGCCGTGGCCTGCAAGCGGCAATTGCCGCTTTTTTCACACGACGGGCAAAAATGGTTGCCTTCAATGAACATCATCTGCAACAGGGTTTTGCGCTGGGCGTTGATGTCTTCGGTATTGCTCTCGACTTCTTGCCCGGATGCGGCCTGCACCGTGCAGGCTGCACCCATGCGGCCATTGATGCGCACGGTGCACAGTCGGCAGGAGCCTTGCGCGCCAAAGTCGGGGTGCCAGCACAGGTGCGCAATGTAGTGGCCGGCGCGGGTGGCGGCTTGCAAAATTGAGTCGCCGGGGGCGAACTCGACCTCTTCGCCATCGAGCGAAAAAGTGCCAGGGCTTAAAGCGTCAATGCGGCTGTAATCGCTCATGCAATAGTCTCCAGATGGGCACCACTGTCGTCGCGCCCGGTGGCCAAGCGGGCTTGCGACAGCTCCGCATCCATGTCAAACCCGGGTGCGAAATGCAGCGATTTCAAGTGTTGTTCATAGGCCGGGCGAAACTTGGCAATGGTGTCACGCAGCGGGTTGCAGGCCGCTGCACCCAAGCCGCAATGGGTGGCACTGTGCATCAGCTTGTCCAGCTCGTACAGCACCTGCACGTCTTCGCTGGAGCCGTAGCCGGCCTTGAGCTTGTTCATGCGGCGCACCACCAGTTCGGTGCCGACTCGGCATGGCGTACAAAAGCCGCAACTCTCGTGGGCAAAAAACTGGGCGAAACAGCGTGCCACCTCAAACATGTCGCGCGAGCGGTCAAACACCATGAAGGCACCGGCGGTGGCCACGTCTTCAAAACCAATGCGCCGGCCAAATTCCAGGGCCGACAGGCACACGCCCGAGGGTCCGCCCACCTGCACCGCTTGCGTGTCGCGGGCCCCACAGTCTTCCAGAATGCGGCCAATGCGGGTGCCAAACGGGTATTCGTACAGACCCGGGCGTTCGCAATCACCCGATACCGAGTGAATTTTGGTGCCGGTGGACTGCGCCGTGCCAATGCCGGCCCACCAGGTGCCATCGTGCACGGCGATGTGCGCGACAGCGCAAAAAGTCTCGACATTGTTGACGGTGGTGGGCTGGCCCAGGTAGCCACGCTCTACCGGAAACGGCGGACGAATGCGGGGCGTGCCCCGTTTGCCCTCCAGCGACTCAATCAGCGCAGACTCTTCACCGCACACGTAGGCACCGGCCCCAACATGAATTTCGATATCAAAGTCAAAGCCCTGTTGGCCTTGAATGGCGTTGCCCAGCAGCCCTTGTGAGCGCCGGCGCTGCAGCACGGCTTGCAGGGAGTCCAGCAAATAGGTGTATTCACCTCGCAAATACACCAAGCCCTGGCGCGCCCCCACCACCAGCGCAGCAATCGTCATGCCCTCGAACACCGAGTCGGCATAGCTGCTCAGCAGCACCCGGTCTTTGAAGGTACCGGGCTCGCCTTCGTCGGCGTTGCACACCACGTAATGCGCGCTGCCGTTGGCATTGCGACAAAGCTGCCACTTGGTGCCGGTGGCGTAGCCAGCCCCACCGCGGCCACGCAATTTGGAGCGTTTGATGTCATCGAGCATGCCCTGCGACCCGCGTGCCAGCGCTGCCGCAATGCCCGCGCCCGGTGCCGGTTGGGGCCCAAGCTTGACATCGGCCAGGTGAATCTGGTCTTCTACCCGTGACCATTCGGCGGGCCACTGCGCCACGGGCACTTGTTGTTCGATCAGCGCCGCCATGTGCTCAATGCGCCCCGGAGTCAGCCGGGTGATGACCCGCTGGTGGTTGATCAGGGCGGCGGGCCCCTGATCACACAGCCCGGTGCAGGAGGTGCTGGCCACACTGACGCGACCATCAAAACGCACCTTGTCGGGCTCAAGCTTCAACAGATGGCGCAAATGGCGCTGCATCTCTTCGCTGCCCTGCAGGCGGTCGGTGATGTTGTCACTGAACAGCACCCGGTATTGCCCCACTGGCTGGGTATGAAAAAAGCGGTAAAAGCCTGCAACCCCTTCTACATGGGCCAGCGGCAGGCGTAAAGCCGCAGCAACCGCGCTCAAGGTATCGCGCGACAACCAGTGCTGTTGCGCCTGCAGTTCACGCAGGATTTGCACCAGCCGGTGTGGCTTGTGAGCGTGCTGTTGCAGCAGTGCGCCAAGACCGGCAGGCATTGACATCAGTTGAGGATCGTCCATATTTCCCCCGTCTATAGAAATTAAATTCAGACTTCCTGATCCGCACGGAATCCATAGGGCATGGTGAAAGCCTGGTTGTTACTTTGTGGGAGGGCTGACAAGCCCGAATTTGGGGCTGCCGCCGCTGCTACAAGTGCCAGTCCTATTCCTGAAAAAAAACAAACTGTGCCTATACGCATCAGGAAGTCTGAAATTATGGGACAAGTCAAGGTCTGGTGGATGACATTTGTCAAGCTTTGCGCCGAATGCTGGGTGTGACAGCGCACAGACGGCTGCCTCTGGGGCCGCGACAGTCGGGCGACCAGGGCGGCGCAGGCGTGCCGACAATTTAAAGAAAGAACCACATGAAACCCGTTAGTTCAAAAATCCCACTCGCGCTGATGTTTGCCGTCAGTGTTGCTGCGCTCACGACCGGTTGCAGCCGCCCGGAGCCAGAAACGGCCGCAGCAACGGCGGTGGCAGCTCCGGCAACCGTAGGCACCAAGCTTGACGACACGGTGATCACCGCCAAGGTCAAGTCGGCGTTGATGGCCGATCAGGACATCAAGGGCTTTGACATCAAGGTCGAAACCCGCAAGGGCACGGTGCTGCTCAGCGGTTTTGTTGACAACCTGGCCCAGGTGGACCGGGCCATGGCGGCTACGCGCGGCATCGAAGGTGTGCTGGCGATAGAAAACGGCATGACCCTCAAGGGCGACAGCGCCACAGTAGGCACCCAGCTCGATGACGGCATCATCACCACCCGGGTGAAATCGGCGCTGCTGGCCGAGCCCAGCGTTTCAAGCACCCAGATTGCCGTGGTCACCCGCAAAGGCGAGGTTCAGTTGAGCGGCTTTGTTGACAGTCAGGCGCAGATTGACCGTGCCATCGCGCTGGTGCAGCTGGTTGAAGGCGTGCGTGCCGTGACCAATGAAATGAGCGTGAAAAAATAGCGTTTCGTCAGCGCTGCTTGTCCGAGTGTGGGCTGGCGCACATACCGCAGTTGCCGTGTGTGTTACTGTCAAAAGCATCCGAGCTGCAAGCACCGCACATCCATTTGACAGAATCCAGTAGTAGAGCCCGCCATGTTCCAAACCGAATCCGGTTTCGCAATTTCCCAAGTCACGGGGAGTCCGGGGCCCGTCAGCGACGAGCAGCGAAAAGTCGCGCTGCTGAAGGCTGGGGCATTGCAGAATGCCATTTTGACCAGTGCCAATTTTTCCATCATCGCAACGGACGAAAAAGGCATCATTCAGCTGTTCAACGTAGGCGCTGAGCGTATGTTGGGCTACGCAGCGGCTGAGGTGGTCAACAAGATCAGCCCCAGCGATATTCATGACCCGCATGAAGTCGCGGTGCGGGCAAAATCCTTGAGCACTGAGCTTGATACCCTGATTGCGCCGGGCTTTGAAGCGCTGGTTTACAAGGCCTCGCGCGGTATGGACGATGTCTATGAGCTGACCTATATTTGCAAAGACGGCAGTTGCTTTCCGGCCATTGTGTCGATTACCGCCCTGCGCGATGACTATGGCGACATCATTGGCTACTTGCTGATTGGCACTGACAACTCGGTGCGCAAGCGGGTGGAGTCCGAGTTGACCGATGCCATGGTGGCAGCCGACAAAGCCAACCGGGCCAAGTCGGATTTTTTATCCAGCATGAGCCATGAGCTGCGCACACCGCTCAACGCCATTTTGGGTTTTGCCCAGTTGATCGAATCGGGCACCCCAAGCCCGTCACCGACGCAAAAACGCAGTGTCGATCAGATTTTGAAGGCCGGCTGGTACCTGCTGGAATTGATCAATGAAATTCTGGACCTGGCGCTGATCGAATCGGGCCGCCTGATGCTGTCCAGAGAGCCGGTGTCGCTGATGGAAGTGGTGCTGGAGTGCCGCGCCATGATTGAGCCACAGGCGCACAAGCGCGGCTTGACGATGGCGTTTCCGAGCTTTGATGTGCCCTGTTTCGTCAGTGCGGATCGAACCCGCGTCAAGCAGGTGCTGATCAACCTGCTGTTCAATGCCATCAAGTACAACAAGGCCGGTGGCAGCGTGGCGCTGGAATGCACCGTGCTGCCGCCGAGCAGCGTTCGCCTGAGTGTGCGCGACACCGGTGTTGGCCTGACACCCGAGCAACTGGCGCAGTTGTTTCAGGCCTTCAACCGGCTGGGCAAAGAAGCCAGCCCCGAAGAAGGTACCGGCATTGGCCTGGTGGTGACCAAGCGGCTGGTAGAGCTGATGGGCGGGCGCATCGGTGCCGAGAGCACCAGCGGGGTTGGTAGCGTGTTCTGGGTGGATTTGCCACTGACCACGACGCCTTTGCTGGCAGCGCATTCGGCGCACCCGGTGCAGGCCGACTTCGACGTGCCCGATGGCACACCCCTGCACACCTTGCTTTATGTGGAAGACAACCCGGCCAACCTGGAACTCGTTGAACTGTTGTTGGCGCGCCGCAAAGACCTGCGCCTGCTGACCGCAGCCGAAGGCAACCTGGGTATCGAGTTTGCCCGCAGCTACCAGCCTGAAGTGATTTTGATGGACATCAACCTGCCGGGCATCAGCGGCATCGAGGCCATGAAAATCTTGCGCGCTGACCCGCTCACCGCCCACATACCGATCATTGCCCTGAGTGCCAATGCCGTGCCGCGCGACATTGCCAAAGGCCTGGAGGCGGGCTTTTTCAACTACATCACCAAACCCATCAAGGTCAGCGAATTCATGGCTGCACTGGATGTGGCGGTGGCCTTTTCACAAACCGCCGCTGGCCAGCCCAGCGCCAAGGAGACCAACCCATGATTGCCCAGTCTGAAATTCTCAATGCAAGTATTCTGGTGGTTGATGACCAGGAGGCCAACATCAGCCTGCTGAAGGAAATACTCGCTGACGCAGGCTACAGCCACGTCAGCAGCACCATGAACCCGCAAGAGGTGTGCGCGCTGCACCGCAAGAACGCTTACGACCTGATTCTGTTGGATTTGCAGATGCCGGTCATGGACGGATTTCAGGTCATGCAAGCCCTCAAAACCAACGATGCCGATGCTTACTTGCCGGTGGTGGTGATCACCGCGCAACCGGCGCACAAGTTGCATGCCTTGCAGGCCGGTGCCAAAGACTTTGTCAGCAAGCCGTTTGACTTGACCGAAGTCAAAACCCGCATTCACAACATGCTGGAGGTGCGCCTGCTGTACAAAAAACTGGCCAACTACAACAAGGAACTTGAGCGCCAGGTGGCCGAGCGTACCGCCGAACTGCGCGAGAGCGAGGCCCGCTTTCGCAGCCTGACCGAGCTGGCCAGTGACTGGTATTGGGAGCAGGACGACAAGGGCAACTTCACCAAGGTGTCGGGTCCGGTGCTCGATATGCTGGGCATTCAGGTAGACGGGCTCGGCGGCACGGCCAATGGCACCAGCACGCAGGCATCAGGCTGGAACGAGGCCGAGCGCACCTTGCTGCAAACGGCCATTGCCGAGCGCAAACCGTTTTTGGATTTCGTCTTCAGCCGTACCAACGCCGACGGCTCGGTACAAAAATTCACAGTCAGCGGGGAGCCCATGTTTAACCAGTCTTCCCGCTTCATTGGTTACCGCGGTATCGGTTTGGAAACCACCGACCGATAAGCAGAGGTCACCATGCTCACATCTTCTGCCAACAAGACCAGCCCAACGCAAAACCACCTTCTGGCAGCCCTGCCCGAGGCCGACCTGGCGCGGCTGCAGCCTCACCTGCAACTTGCTCCCATGCTGTTGGGCGACATGCTCTATGAGCCGGGTGGACGCTTGCAGTATGCCTACTTTCCCACCACCGCCATCGCCTCGCTGCACTATGTGACCGAGTCGGGGGCCTCATCAGAGATCGCCGGTGTAGGGTGCGAAGGTGTGGTCGGTGTGTCCCTGTTCATGGGCGGCGACAGCACACCCAGTGCTGCTGTGGTGCAAACCGCAGGCTTTGGCTACAAGCTGGCGCGTCAGGTGCTCAAGGAAGAGTTTGACCGCGCTGGTGACCTGCAGCGCTTGCTGTTGCGCTACACCCAGGCACTGATGACTCAAATGAGCCAGACCGCCGTGTGCAATCGGCACCATTCGGTGGAGCAGCAGTTGTGCCGCTGGTTGCTCGTCACCCTGGACCGCATTCCCAATGGCGAACTGACCATGACACAAGAGCTGGTGGCCAGCATGATTGGTGTGCGCCGCGAAGGCATTACCGAGGCCGCCGGTCGCCTGCAGCAGGCGGGCCATATCAGCTACCGCCGTGGCCACATTGCTGTACTCAACCGCAGTGGGCTGGAAAGCCGTTGCTGCGAGTGCTACGGCGTGGTCAAGAAAGAATTCAAACGTCTGCTGACCGATGTGCAGCTGCGCCAAGGCAGCAGCTACGCCTGAAACCGGCAGGGTGTGCAAGCGCACAGACGCTTGAGCTGCCTGGGCGCATCGTTGGGGCCTGTTGTCCCTGTTGGGGCTTAGAACTATCCCTATTGGAGAAAACGATGAAATTGAAACTCAAAATGGCGGTTGCTGCAGCGGCCATTGGCATGACAACGCTGGCGTTCTCGCAGGTCACGTTTTATGAAAACGAAAACTTTCGTGGCCGCACCTTTGCTTCCAGCAAGCAGGTCAATAACTTCGAGCGCAGCGGTTTCAGCAACCGGGCATCATCGGTGATCGTGACCAATGGCCGCTGGCAGGTGTGTGATGACATTCGCTTCAACGGGCGTTGTGTGGTGCTGCGCGAAGGCGTTTACGACTCGCTCAAAGGCATGGGCATGAATGACCGCATTTCATCGGCGCGCCCGGTCCGTGACAACCGCAACTACGACAACGCGATGCCCGAGCCCACCGTGGTGCCGGTCTACGAATACCGTCGCCGACCTGATGAGCGGGTGTTCAACGCCCCGATCACCGCGGTGCGTGCCGTGATGGGCCCACCCACTGAACGTTGCTGGCTGGAGCAGGAACGTGGTGTTAACGCAAGCGGCGACCGCAATGTCGGCGGTGCCGTCATCGGGGCTGTTTTGGGTGGTATTTTGGGCCACCAGGTGGGTGGTGGCGCAGGCAAAGACCTGGCCACGGCTGGCGGCGCTGTAGCCGGTGGTGTGATCGGCTCCAACATGGGCCGCAACACCGGCGCGGTGCCTGACCGCCAGGTGCGTCGCTGCGAAACCACCGCCAGCACCACCCCGGCCTACTGGGATGTGGACTACAACTTCAGGGGCACGGCGCACAGCGTGCAGATGACCAAACAACCGGGCACCACGATTTCAGTCAACAACAAGGGTGAGCCGCGCGACTAAAGCGCAGCGTTGTAACGGACCAGGTTCAGCGGGGCGGGTTCAGCGCCAGCGCCTGGTTCAGCGCTGCCATGAATTCAGGCAGCTTGATTGGCTTGGTCAGGTAGGCAAAAAAGCCTGCCGCCAGGCCTCTTTCAATATCGCGCGGGATGGCATTGGCGCTCAGCGCCAGCACCGGAATGTGCTGCGTGACCGGGTCGTTTTGCAGAATGGTCAGCGCCTCATAGCCGCTGATGCCCGGCAGGTTGATGTCCAGCAGAATCACCCGTGGATGCTGGCTGCGTGCCAGCGCAATGCCCTTGTAGCCATCTTCTGCGCTGAGCATGCGCATGTTGGGTTGCCGCGCGATGATCTGCTGCATCAACTCCAGGTTGGCGCGGTTATCTTCCACACAAAGCAGGGTATGCAACTCGGCATCTTCATTCAGTGGAGCCATGTCCAAGGAAAGCATGTCAGGATTCATCTGGTTGGCCTGCGGTTCATCGATTAGGTTCAACTCGAACCAGAACTCGCTGCCCAAACCCACGGTGCTTTGCACACCAATGCTGCCGCCCATCAGTTCCACCAGCCGCTTGCTCACCACCAGGCCAATGCCGGTGCCCTGCACGGCGCCGTTTTCCTGGCCCAGGCGGTTGAAGGGCTGGAACAGTTGCGTCAATTGGTCTGGCGGCAAGCCCGCACCCGTGTCGCGCACGTTGATGCGCATTCGCCCCGGGGTGCTGGTGATGTAGGCCACGTCGACGCGGCCACCCGGGCGGTTGTACTTGATGGCGTTGGACAGCAGATTGGTCAGCACCTGCTTGACGCCGGTGCGATCGGCCATGACAAAGCACGGGCCATCCAGCGGCGCAAAGCTGATCTGAATGCCGCTGCTTTGGGCTTGCGGCTCGACCATAGCCTGGCAATCGGGCAGCAAGTCGGGCAGCGATACGGCTTCCAGGGTGAGCTTGGCTTTGCCGGATTCAACCACCGCTAGGTCAAGGATTTCATTGATCAGCGCCAGCAAATACCAGCCCGCCTTGAGGATGTGACCAATGCGGCCTTGTTGACTTGGTGTGGGCGCGGGCGAGCCTGATTCGAGCAATTGGGCAAAGCCCAGGATCGCGTTGAGCGGCGAGCGCAGCTCGTGGCTCATGCTCGACAAAAACTCGGATTTGGCCAGGTTGGCCTTGTCGGCCACGCGCCGGGCATCGGCCAGCTCGGCATTTTTACTCAGCAGCTCGGCCTCCAAGCGCTTGTGATCGGAGACATCGATCAGCACGATGCGGTGCACCGCAATGCCATCGCTGTCTTGTGCGTTGCTGGACAACAGGCTCACCCAGAAGGGCGTGCCATCGGGCTTGAGCATGCGCAGCGCGCACGACTGCGCCTCACCGGTGTCTTGCAGCAGTTTGTGGTGGGTGTAGTAGATGTCCTGGTCGGCTTTGAAGATGAAGCGCGAGATCGGTTGCTTGATCAGCGCATGGCGCGACTGGCCCAGCAGGGCGGCGGCGGTCAGGTTGGACTGCACGATGAGCCCGTGCGCGCTCAGGGTGCAATAACCCACCGGTGCCAGGTCATACAGGTCAAAGTAGCGCGCACGCGTGGCATCAAGCTCGACCTGTGCGCGGCGCAGCTCTTCGTTTTGCATCTCCAGCTCGATCTGGTGCACATGCAGCTCGTGCAGTATGTCCCGGGCTTCTTCGGGGGTCATGGTTTTTCGGCGCTCTGAGCCAAAGTCCAGCGCTTGAGCCCTGGCCTGAGCCTGCATACGCAACACGGCGTAGGTGCTGTGCGGATCATTTGTAGTCATGGCCATCCTCCCTGCAATGCGCATTAACGAAGCATCCTGCTGAAAACACAGTGTAAACTTTTTTTTGACATCATAATTGCTATTATATTTATAGCTCCTTACGCATTATTTATAAGGGCTAGAGGGTTTTTTGTTACTCATTCATGGCGTATCAGGCGGGGCCTGGAGCGATGCCACTGGCCTTTGCGCGTTGAGTTTGAACAGCGCCTCACGCGTGCGCACGATCTCGCTGATGTCAACAAAAGACAGCACGACACCTTCGATCACGTTGCTCAAGGTGCGGTAAGGCTGGATGCGCATCACGTACCACTTGGCCGAGATGGTTTGCACCTCAATCTCTTTGGGCACCAGGGTGTCGAGCACCGCCTGGGCATCCGCTACCAGGCGGTCGTAGCCCCGCAGGTTCGAGACAATGTGGCCCACCGGCCGCCCCATATCACCGGCAATCAGGTTGATGATCTGGGTGGCCGTTGGGGTAAAGCGCAGGATACGCAGGTCATGGTCGACAAACACGGTGGCAATGCCGCTGCCGGCCAGCAGGTTGTTCATGTCGTTGTTGGCACGGGACAAGTCCATCACCTTGGTTTGCAGCTCGGCGTTGACGGTGGCGAGTTCTTCATTGACCGACTGCAATTCTTCCTTGGAGGTCTCCAGTTCTTCATTGGTGGACTGCAGCTCTTCGTTGACCGACTGCATTTCCTCGTTGGACGATTTGAGTTCTTCGTTGGAGGTTTCCAGCTCTTCGTGGGTGGTTTGCAGGTATTCGTCCTTGGCGCGCAGCTCTTGCATCAGGGTGGCAATGCGCGCCTGGTCGTCTGTCGCGGGCGCAGCGGCCTCACTGCCCGGTTCCACGGGCAGCGGCTGGGCGATTGGGTCTACTTCGGGTACTTCTTGCAACAGCACCAGGTACAAAAACGAGCCAGGGCTGCTGGCGCTGGCTACCGTGACCGGGCAGATGCTCAAGTTGACGGTGGTGAAGTGGCCGTTGGTCCTGACGCGCAAGCCCGGCGCCTGGGCACTGTTCTGGGTGCCCACCACTTTTCGCAAGGTGTTGGCCAGCGCCTGGCGCAGCCCTTCGCGGGCCATTTTTAGAATGTTGTTGATGCCGGTTTCACCGGCGGCGAGCTCCAGGAACATGCCCATGCGGCCATACACGTACAGGATGTCGCCCTGGCTATTGATCAGCGCGCTGGACGGTGCCAGTTGCTTGAGCAAGGCTTGCTCGGTCAGCTCGCGCAACGGCAACTTGCCAGCCGATGCCGTCTTGCTGGCGCTGGCAGCGCTCAGGCTGTCGGTCACCTCGATGTCGGGCAAAAAGCGGCTTGGCGCTGCGCGCTGCATGCCATGAAAATCAGGCTTGCGCTGGAACAGCTTGGCTTTGCGGTCGAGCACGCCAAACAAATCATGGAAGTCACCAATGCCTTCAGAGGATCCCAAAAACAGCGTGCCATTGGGAACGAGCGCGTAGTGAAATAGCGGAATCAGCCGCTTTTGCAGTTCAGCACCCAGGTAAATCAGCAGGTTGCGGCAGCTCACCAGGTCGAGTCGCGAAAACGGTGGGTCTTTGAGCAGGTCTTGCTCAGAAAACACCAGCATGTCGCGAATGCTTTTGTGGATGCGGTAACCCCCGCCGTCGGGCTCTGCCGCAAAGAAGCGCGCTAGCCGCTGTGGCGAAATATCGGCGGCAATGCCGGCCGGGTAGGCACCCACGCGGGCTACCGCAATGGCCCGGCTGTCGATGTCGGTGGCAAACACCTGCAGGGCGTAGCTTTGCTTGAGCGCCTCCATGCGCTCTTGCAGCAAGATGGCAATGGAATAGGCCTCTTCGCCGGTGGAGCAGCCGGTCGACCAGACCCGCACCACTCCGCCGGCTGGTTTGCCGTCAAACAGCTTGGGAATCACTTGCTCTTCGAGAACCTGGAAGGCGTCGGGGTCGCGGAAAAAATTGGTCACACCAATCAGCAGGTCACGAAACAGCGCTTCTACTTCAGTCGGTGTTTGCTGCAGGTACTTGACATAGCTGTCGATCGCGTCGATCTGGTGCACCGCCATGCGCCGCTCAATACGCCGGTGCACGGTGCTGGGTTTGTATTGCGAAAAGTCGTGCCCAGTTTGGGCCCGCAGCAAAACGAATACTTTTTTGATCGCGCTGTCGGATTGGGGTGCGGTGTGCGCTGCCAGTCGCGGCAGCTTGCCAAAGGCGTAGGTGGTATAGGCTATGAGCTGTGCTGCCATGTCGGCTGGGGCCAGGGTGTAGTCCACCATGCCGGTGGCAATGGCGCTGCGCGGCATGCCGTCAAATTCGGTGGACTCGGGCGTTTGTGCCATCACCATGCCGCCGGCGTCCTTGATGGCGCGCACGCCCAATGTGCCGTCGCCGCCGGTGCCCGACAGCACAATGCCAATGGCGTGATCGCCCTGGTCTTGCGCCAGCGAGCGAAACAAAAAGTCAATGGGCAAGCGCTGGCCACGCGGTGCCGAGGGCTCCAGCAGGTGCAGGCTGCCGTTCAGAAAAGCCATGTCGCGGTTGGGCGGAATGATGTAGGCGCAATTGGGCTGTACGGTCATGCCGTCCTCCACCTCAAACACCTGCATGCGGGTGTAGCGCCGAACCAGGTCCGTCAGGATGCTTTTGTGGTCAGGGGCCAGATGCTGCACCAGCACAAAGGCCATGCCGGGGTCGGTGTCCATGAGCAGGCCCGAAAAAAAGGCCTCAAACGCGACCAGCCCACCCGCCGACGCGCCAATGCCCACCACCGGAAAGCTGAGCGAGGGCTCGGGTTTGGCGGGTGGCGGGCTCACTGGCAGCGTGACTGGCGGGGTGCTTGGGATGGCTTGTTTCTTGTGTTTCATGCGGGACTCCGGTTGGGCACCACGGTTATACGGCACTTTGGTGTGCCGGGGCCTTTATGGCGGCAGCCGATCCAGGTCAATTTGCTTTTCATGCAGGTAGTCGTTCAAACTGAGTTCATGCAACTGGGCTGCGTGCCGTTCGGTAAGGGCAAACCATGCGCGCTGGCGGGCCTGTGTTTGCGCTTGCGGTGTGCCGGTGGTGATGCTGCTGTAGGCCAGCAGCGCTAGGTAGTTGCGGATCACGTTGCGCTCAACCGAGCCGCGCTCGCCTTGCACGTAGTGAGGCTGACCGTCTGCGCCAGTGCTGGTGACGGTAAAGCCGATCTTGCTGCGCCCGGCCGTGGCCAGATATGCGCCCATGGCCAGTCTGGCCAGAACCCCGGTGTCATAGCTGTAGCTAAAGTGCAGAAACGTCCGCCCGCCTGGAAGGGGCGTGGCTTCAAAGACGATGCGGTAATCCTGGGTGGCCAGCGGCCCGGTGGCGGCCGCCAGGCTGACATTCAGGTAGTTGGCGGTGGCTGCGTTGATGGTCATGGCATAGGTCATGCTGTAGAGCGTGCCCGGTGTAGCGGCTTGTTTGGGACCAACTGATACTGCCAGCTGCTTGCCGCTGGCACCCAATGACGGCAGGCACGAGCGGATATTGAGGTGCAGAAAAAGCAGGCCGCAGACGGATTCAGCCGAGCTGAGCACGGTGCTGACGCGGGCAAAGGGCAGGGCCATTTCGGCGTAGACATCGCCGTCGACCCGGTCACCCTGTTCATGCGATGTCAGGTAAAGCGGCTCGCCAAAGGTGCTGGCCTGCAACTGGGATTGCAATGCGGTGTGGCTGGCGATAAGCGCGGTGGCACCGGACTCGGGTGTCGCCAGGGCAGCAGGTGCGAACAAAAGCAGCCACAGGGCGGTTAGATGCTTGGCAACGGGCAGGGCGGTTTGGAACATGGCACCCATGCTAGGCTCGCCCGGGTTGCAGGTCTGCGCGCTGGCGCACAGACTCTGGCCGTTCGCCGGCACCATCATCCATACTTACCCCGAGGTGACCATGCCCCTTTCAAATCCAACCAACGCCGCTGCCAAATCTGACTGGACGCGTCAATCAGTGCGGCGGACGGTGCTGCACAGCCGCGCCCTGCTGGTGCTGTTGGTATTGGTGTCGATGGCGTTTGGCTGGATTTTGTTGCCGTTTTATGGAACGATTCTGTGGGGCACCATCATTGCCGTGGTGTTTTTCCAAACCAATCGCCGTTTATTGACGCGCATGCCCGGCAAGCGCAATCTGGCAGCACTGCTGACCTTGATGTTGGCGCTGGTGATGGTAGTGCTGCCGCTGGTGATGGTCAGTTTCATGTTGACGCATGAGTTGAGCGTGCTCTACCAACAGATTCAGACCGGCGAGACCCGGCCAGTGGTCTTTTTCAGGGAGACTTTCAACGCCTTGCCAAAATGGGCCATCTCCATGCTGGGCTCTATCGGCCTGGGTGACTTTGCCACGGTGCAGCGTAAGCTGTCGCTGGGGTTGACGCAAACCAATCAGTTGTTAGCCAGCCATGTTTACACCTTTGGGCAAGATACCTTTAGCTTTGCCGTCAGCACCTTTATCACCTTGTACATGGCGTTTTTCATGATCCGCGATGGTGAAGGCTTGGTGCGCCTGATGCGCAATGGTGTGCCGCTGGCGCACCAGCACAAGAAAGAGTTGCTGGCCAAGTTCACCGCCGTGATACGGGCCACGGTCGAGGGCAATGTGGTGGTGGCATGCATCCAGGGCATGTTGGGCGGCCTGGCATTTTGGTATCTGGATGTCAGCGGCGCGTTTTTGTGGGCGGTGCTGATGGCATTGTTGTCGCTGTTGCCCGCAGTGGGGGCCGCGTTGGTGTGGTTGCCGGTGGCGGTCTATTTTCTTATCGCGGGTGATTTCTGGCAAGGTGCTGCGCTGATGGCCTACGGCATGCTGGTGATCGGGCTGATTGACAATTTGCTGCGCCCGTATCTGGTGGGTCGCGGTGCTGGCCTGCCGGACTATCTGGTGCTGATCACCACCGTGGGTGGCATTGCGGTGTTTGGTATCAATGGTTTCGTGCTGGGGCCGGTGATTGCAGCGATGTTCATTGCAGTCTGGCACATCTACCTCAATCCGACCAGCCTTGACCCGGTGGCCTGAGCGCCAGCGTGGTGGCTCAGGTGCTTTGGCCAAAGTTTGCTTCAATTAATCAAAATGAATAGCTGCTAACGCACTGTTTATAAGGGATAGAAGCTAATTTGTTATAAATTTAGACTTCCTTATACGTATAGGCAAAATTTGCTTTTTTCAGGAACTGGCACCTGTAGGAGCGGCGGCAGCCGCGAATTCGGGCTTTGTAGGAGCGGCGGCAGCCGCGAATTCGGGCTTGCCAGCCCTCCCA
>JBBQLQ010000050.1:0-20714 GCA_038328055.1 Burkholderiales bacterium | reverse complement strand
AGCGTGGCGTCTATGGCACGGCAGCACTGAAATTCTCAATGAACAATCTGGGTCAAATTTATCCCAGATCATTTTTAATTTTTGCATCCACTCCTAAACTGATTCTCGATTTGATAGCTATCAAATGAGACCAACTGCACGAGGTCACTACGACCTCCGTAAAGATGTCATTCAACCTGGAGAGATGCATATGAAGAGATGGAATAAAACAGCCATATCACTGGTGGTCGGGTGTATGGGGTTTGCCGCATCGGCGGTCTGGTCTGCAGATTCGCTGCAAGACGTCATGAAAGCCCGCGGCTTGAGTCAGCAAGACTTGCTGGCCGCTGCCAAAACTTACACACCCACCGGTGGCCGTGACGAGTTCATTGCTATCAGTTCTGGCGGTCAGTCTGGCCAATTAATTGTGTACGGCATTCCGTCCATGCGCATTCTGAAATACGTCGGTGTCTTCACGCCTGAACCCTGGCAGGGTTACGGCTTCGACGAAGAGTCCAAAAAAGTGCTGGCTGGTGGCCGCATTGATGGCAAAGACATCACCTGGGGCGACACCCACCATCCGGGCTTTTCCGAAACCAATGGCGAGTCCGACGGCCAGTTTGTCTTCATCAACGACAAGGCCAACCCGCGCATTGCGGTGGTAGACCTGCGCGACTTTGAGACCAAACAAATTGTAGTCAACCCCATCTTCAAGTCTGAGCACGGTGGTGCGTTTGTGACACCCAACACCGAGTACATCTTTGAAGCAGCACAATACGCGACGCCGCTTGAAAACAGAAAGTTCTATCCGCTGGAAGAGTTCAATGAAAAATACCGCGGCGGTATGACTTATTGGAAATTTGACCGCACCAAGGGCCTGATTGACCCCAAACAATCGTTCTCGATCGAGCTGCCACCGTATTCACAGGACTTGTCTGATGCGGGCAAAGGCCCCTCAGATGGCTGGTCATTCACCAATTCGTTCTGCTCAGAGCGTTATGTCGGTGGCATTGAGCAGGGACGTCCCCCTTATGAAGCCGGCTGCTCTGCCAAAGACACCGACTACTTGCACGTGATCAACTGGAAAAAAGCGGCTGAATTGGTCAAGGCCGGCAAAGCCAAGCAGATCAATGGCCACAACGTGTTGATGATGGAAACTGCCATCAAGGAAGGCATCCTTTTTCTGATCCCGGAGCCCAAATCGCCTCACGGCGTGGACGTGACTCCTGACGGCACCATGCTGATTGTGGCGGGCAAGCTTGACACCCATGTGTCGGTGTACTCGTTTGCAAAGATCATGGCAGCCATCAAGGCCGGCAAGTTCGAGTCCAAAGATCCGTATGGCATTCCTGTGATTGCCATGAAAGATGCCCTGCACACGCAAGTGTCGTTAGGCCTGGGCCCATTGCACACCCAGTACGACAGCAAAACCTGCATTGCCTATACCTCGCTGTATGTTGACTCGCAGGTCGCCAAATGGAATTATTGTGAAGGCAAACTGCTCGACAAGATCAGCGTGCACTACAACATTGGTCACCTGATGACCATGGAAGGCGACACCGCCAAACCGCGTGGCAAATACCTGGTAGCGCTGAACAAGCTGGCCATTGACCGTTTTAACCCAGTTGGGCCGCTGCACCCACAAAACCACCAGTTGATCGACATCAGTGGCGACAAGATGCAACTGATTTATGACATGCCGATTCCGTTGGGCGAGCCGCATTATGTGGTGGCCATCGATGCCAAAAAACTCAAGCCCGCCGTACGCTACAAACTGGGAACCAATAGTCGCACCGACGAAGCCCATCCGGATGCCGTGAAGGCCGGTGAAGAAAAGACTGTCCGAAAGGGCAACAAGGTCGAGGTTTGGGGGTCGCTGATCCGCTCACACATCACACCTGAGCAGATCGATGCCGAGGTTGGTGACGAAGTCACTATTCACCTGACCAATTTGGAGCGTGCTCAGGACGAAACTCACGGTTTCACCGTGTCGACCTACAACGTGCATGCGTCGGTTGAACCCGGCAAGACCGTCACACTGAAGTTCAAGGCTGATAAGGAAGGTGTTTACCCTTACTACTGCACCGAGTTCTGTTCTGCGCTTCACCTTGAAATGCAAGGATATCTGCTGGTCAAGCCGAAAGGCTGGAAAGCCACCAAGACAACACTGGCCAAGGGCAATTACACCGAGGCCGATTACAAGGCTACGCTGAAGAAGGTGGCCGACACCCAGGTCATCATTGACTCAGTCGTGACCTATATCACCAGCGTGAACTATAAGGACTTCCCCGAAGTGGTGGCCATGGTTGAAGATGCCTTTGACCAATTGAGCAAGACCAAGGACCTCAAGCCCAAACACGAAGGCTACGCCGCCAAGAAGGAATGGGAAAGCGCCAACTTGTGGGCTGAGCAAATCTGGCAATACCAGGTCAAAACAGCAGACCTGGGCTTGCGCGCCAAGACCTTCCTTGAAGAGCACGGTGCCAAAAAAGTCAAGTAACTCGGCTTGAGTTTCCAAAAGTCGGGGAGTCAATGACGTTGGCTCCCCGACGTCGTTTGAAAAAGGTATAACCATGAAGTCAAAATTGTTAATGATAGCTGCGCTGACCGCCTTGACATCGAGCGCGGTGCTGGCTGACGGCGCGGCCTTGTACGCCGAAAAAACCTGCATCGCCTGCCACGGCAAAGATGGCAAAAAACCCTTGACGCCGGCCTACCCCAAGATTGCGGGCCAAACCGCGCCTTACATCGAAGCGCAAATGCTCGATATCAAAAATGGCGCGCGCACCAATGGCAGTAGCGCAGCCATGAAAGGCGTCATGCACCTGGTCTCCGATGCCGAGATCAAGGAGTTGGCGAAATACCTCTCCCTGATCAAATAACTTAACCCAGTCCCCGAACCCGGAGCATTCAAATGAAAAAAATTCTCGTCCTGGCCTTTGCCTTGGCATTTTCCCCCGTGATGACCTTGGCGGGCGGCCCACCACCAGCCAAACAATCCGGCATTGAGGCCAAAGACTACAAATGGAACGCCCAGGAGGGCGAAAAAATCGAGGCGCTCAAGCTCAAAGGAACCGCAAAAGCTGGTAAGGAAGGTTATGAAGTCTGTGGTGCCTGCCATCTTCCAAATGGCGCTGGTCGCCCGGACGGTACTTTTCCGCAGCTCGCCGGCCAGCACTCAACCGTGTTGATCAAGCAAATGGCCGACATTCGCGCCGGTCTTCGCGACAACCCGACGATGTACCCCTTTGCCAAGGAATTGGTTGATGCCCAAGAGCTGGCCAACGTGTCGGCCTATATCGAAAGCCTGTGTATTCCGGTTGACCACGGCAAGTACGAGGGTCCGGATGCTGCGACTCAAATCGCCGAGGGCAAAGCGATGTATGAAAAAGAGTGTGTTGAATGCCATCTGAAAAACGGTGAAGGGGTCAAAGACAAGTTTTACCCGGTCATTGCTGGCCAGCATTACAAGTACCTGCTGCGACAAATGACTGAAATCCGTGATGGCAAGCGCCGCAATGCCAATCCAGACATGGTCAAGATCATCAAAAAATACGATGACAAGCAACTGATCGCGATTTCGGCGTACCAGTCCAGTATGAGCATGCCCGGTTCAATGTGCAAGGGTAAACCCGCCGCGAAAAAGAAAGGCTAATTTGTGAGTATGCAGACCCAGCAGACCCAGCAGAACCGCCTGATCACGGCACTCACCCTGGTCGCCCTGGTGGCCATGATCGCGGCGTTTTTTGCGCCCATTTGGTGGGTCTCGCTCACCGCGCCAAATTACCCGCCTGATGCATTTCCGGATGGCATTCGCATCCACTTTCACTTTGACAGTGTGCAAAACGGCTGCCGTGCCACCGGCACCGGTTCCCGCATGGCCGCCGAGACCATGCAGGCGGATATGGGGCCGGACTCGGGTCGCTACAACCCAATTCTGGATGCCAAGAAGGACATCAACAAAGATGCCACCGGCCTGGACTGCGTTCATGAAATGAACACCATCAACCACTATGTGGGCATGTTCCCAATTGCCACCGGTGCGCCGGTGGAGCGGCCCATGGCCAAGTACTTTTTCGGCATGTTCGCCGTCATGCTGCTGGGTTTCATCACACCAGCCGGTCGAAAGCGCCTGTTGGTGCTGTCTGCTGGTTTTGCAGCGGTGGCCGCGTGGACGGTGACCGAACAACTGGTGCTGGGGCACCTGGCAGAGCACGTCAAACACTATTTGGCTGCAGCTGCCACCTTCTTTAACGAGCCCGAACGCCTCAAGGTTTGGGGCGACAACGTGACGCTGTACACCCAGATTGCCATTGGCGGCATGATCGCGGCCATGGTGGTGTTGGTGCTTGGCGTGGCACGCTGGCGCAATTTTTCCCTGATGCTGGTTTTGGTGCCGGCGCTGCTGCCGGTATTTTTTGTCATTGAATACGCCGGCTGGCTCTGGTTTTTCGGCCACAACATGCACCCCTGGGGCGCATTCACCGTCAAACCTTTCATGCCCACGCTGTTTGGCGAGGGCAAAGTGGCGCAGTTTTCTACCTACTCCTACCCCTACTGGGGTTACGGGCTGCTGATGGTCACCTTTGCCTGCCTGATGGTGGCCATGCTCTTGCGTCGCAAGCAGTTGCGCGAACAAGCAATTAGCTGACATGGGAAAGTGGCAGTCTGTGGTGCCGGGTTTCATGCTGGGCGCGCTCTCGGTGGTGGTGCTGGCCCAAGGCGTGAGCAACGTGGTGGGCCAAGGTGAAACCTCTGGCAAGCTCGGTGCCACGGCTGATTTGTCCAATGCCCCACGGGTGACCATTGACCGGCCCAAGCCTACCTTCATGCTGCACGAGCGCAACAAGCGGGTGCATGGGCTCAAACCTTTTCAGCAGTTGGTAGATGCAGCGCCTGCGGGCTCGGTGCTGCGGCCGCCGCCTGGCAGCTACGCCGGTCCGGTGGTGTTGAAAAAATCGCTGACGATTGAGGGCAACGGCCAAGTCACGATTGATGCGGGCGACCGCGGTACGGTGTTTTCGCTCGAGGCGGGCAACACCATCCTGCGCGGCATTCGCCTGACTGGCTCAGGCGATAACCACGACACCGATGACTCTTGCCTGGACGTGCGCGGCCACCTCAACGTGCTGGAAAACCTGGTCATTGACAACTGCCTGTTTGGCATTGACCTGAAACAGTCCAACGACAACATTGTGCGGGGCAACAAGGTACGTTCCAAAGACGCACCCTTGGGTGTGCGCGGCGATGGCATTCGCCTCTGGTACAGCAACAACAACCTGATTGAGGCCAACCTGGTCACCGATTCGCGCGACATGGTGGCCTGGTATTCGCATCGCAATATTTACCGTGGCAATGAGGGGCGGCGTAGCCGCTATTCCATCCACTTCATGTTTGCCAACAACAACATTGTCGAAAACAACCGCTTTATTGACAACGCAGTGGGCATTTATTTCATGTACATGGAAGGCGGCGTGGCACGCAACAACCTGATATCGCACGCCACCGGCTCCACGGGCATGGCGCTGGGATTCAAGGAATCGTCAGACATTCTTATCGAGAACAACGACATCATTTATAGCGCCATTGGCGTGGGTTCAGACCTGTCACCGTTTCAGCCTGACACCACCATCCGCTTCAAAGGCAACCGCTTTGCCTACAACGGCGTTGCAGTGCAGCTCACCAGCGAACTCGGTGGCAACGACTTCACCGACAACATCTTTGAGGGCAACATCACCGACATCACCCAGGCCGGGCGTGGCAAGGGTGTCAAAAACACCTGGCTGGGCAACTACTTTGACAGCTACCAGGGTTTTGACAAAAACAAAGATGGCTTTGGTGACACCACGCATGAGCACTACGCGTTTGCCGACCAGATATGGATGGAAATACCCGCCGCCGGGTTTTTCAAAACCTCACCGGTGCTGGAACTGCTGGACTTTCTGGAGCGTCTGGCACCGTTTTCTTCGCCCGAGTTGCAACTCAAAGACCCCAAGCCGCGTTACCACAAACCGCCAAGGATGGCCAAATGAGTGACGAACACACCGACGCACCGGCGCCGACTGCGCCGGTTAAAGCCAAAAAACCCGGCCTGTCGCGTCAAGACCGTCGGCGCCTGCTGCGCACCGCCTTGCTGGCCGGGGGCGTGCTGGGTGCCGCGCTGTCGGGCTACCTGCCGCTGGTGTACGCCCAAAAGCAGCGCCTGCGCCCGCCTGGAGCTCTAGATGAAAAAGACTTTTTGGGCTCCTGTATCAAATGCGGCCAATGCGTGCAGGTGTGCCCGGTGCAGGCCATCAAGCTGGCCGACCTGGTGGACGGTTTTGGTGTTGGCGTGCCCTACATTGATGCACGCTCGCAAGCGTGTGATTTTTCCTGCGATGCGGTGCAGTGCATTCTGGCCTGCCCCACCGGTTCGCTGGCCTACATCAAACCGGGCTTTTTGCCTGTTCGTTCAGGCGCCGTGCTGGCTGCTAAGCCCATTCTGAAGGCTAAAGAAAAAGACCCTGAACCCACGCTCAATCTGAAAGAGCGCATGGGTGTGGCGCGCCTGACTCGCCCCGAGGCCTGCCTGGCCACGCAGGGCAAAGGTTTCAAAGGCCCCGCCCGAGGCGCGGATTTCAAAGGGCGCATGCGCTACATGGATGTGGACCGCTGGAAGCCCATCCGCATTGCCGATCACCCCTATGACGTGCCTGAGTGCAACCTGTGCGTCAGCGAATGCCCAGTCGGTGGCGCCATCAGCATGGAGACCATCCAACTCGCCGACGGCAAAACCCGCCGTCAGCCGGTGTTGCATGAGCCCTGTGTGGGTTGCGGCGTGTGCGAAATGGTCTGCCCCACTGAACAACCGTGCATCGTGATTGAAGCCCGGGAGGTCTGGAAAGCATGAACAAGGTTCACAAAGCGCGGTTTTTTGAACAAATCGCCATCATGTTCGGGCGCGAGCCCAAAAGACCCATCGAGATCACCGAACGCGCCCAGCAAATGCACGAGCTCAAGCGCATGTCCAACAAGGTGGATGTGCGCGCCGCCATCATGGCCGCGCACGAAAAGCCGCATGGCAACACCTGGCGCAACCGGCGCTGGGCGTTTTTGCTGGCTGTCAATCTACTTTTTGTGGTGTCGTTCTGGCTGGACATCCAGATTCTGGAAGGCTCGCTCGCGGCCTCGCGACTGATTGGCTTTCACCTGATTGACCTGAATTCGGCGCTGCAGGTGATGCTGGCGCACAAACACATCATCGTCAATCTGGTGATTGGCACCTTGACCGTGATGGCGATCTGGATGCTGCTGGGCGGGCGCACCTTTTGTTCATGGGTCTGCCCCTACCACTTTGTGGCCGAGTTTGCCGAAAAGCTGCACCTGTGGATGGCCAGGAAAAAGCTGGTGTCCGACCAGCCCATGAGCCGTGGCCTGCGTACCTGGTTCTGGGTGATTTTTGCGCTGGCGGCACTGGGCACTGGCTACACCGTGTTCGAGGCGATTTCACCCACCGGCATTTTGTCGCGTGCGCTCATCTACGGCCCTGGCCTGGCGCTGCTTTGGGTGGCGGCACTGTTGCTGTTTGAAGTGACTTTTTCACGCCGTGCCTGGTGCCGCTATGTGTGCCCGATCGGCCTGACCTACGGCGTGGTGGGCATTGTGTCGCCGGTGCGCGTCAAGTACACCCTGCAAGGCTGCTTTCACGAAGGCGATTGCAAAAAGGTCTGTCTGGTGCCGCATGTGCTGGAAACCGTGGTCAAAGGCCGGGCGGTGGATACCGAAGTCATTCTGGGACCCGACTGCACCCGCTGCGGTGCGTGCGTGGACGTGTGCCCCACAGGTTCGCTCAAGTTCGACATCAAAGGGCTTTCCAAAATTCTGTAAAGCGGCAGGCCGCCAGGCGGCAGCAAATCCAACACCACCATGATCCGTTTTAACAAGCTCTCCAAATCATTCAAGCGCATCAAAATTCTGGACGGCATTGACCTGGAGATTGGCCTGGGCGAACGTGTGGCGCTGATTGGCTCCAATGGCGCGGGCAAAACCACGCTGATTCGCTGCCTGCTGGGTGAGTACACCTTTGAGGGCGAGGTGTTGATCAATGGCCGCAACCCACGCCTGGAGCGCACCGAGGTTCTAGGCCAGATTGGTTTTGTACCCCAACTACCGCCGCCCCTGAAAATGCCCGTGGCACAACTCATCGATTTTTCTGCCGCGCTGTGCAAAACCGAACCGGCGCGCATTAACGAGGTAGCCACCCGACTCGGGCTGGATTTGGCGGGCATCCTGTCGCGCCCGTTCAATAAGCTCTCAGGCGGCATGAAGCAAAAACTGCTGATTGCCATCGCCTTGGGACGTGATGCCAAAGTGCTGGTGATGGACGAGCCCGCCGCCAACCTGGACCCACAGGCGCGCAAAATATTTTTTGATCTGCTGGCCGAGCGCGCCGAATCTGTGACCATGCTGATCTCCAGCCACCGCATCAACGAGGTATCTGCTTTGGTGACGCGGGTGGTGGAGTTGGACACGGGGCGCGTGGTGTTGGACGACCGGGTTGCGGCAGAAGTGTCGCTGGCCGGCATTTTGCTCGGCCGGGTGGTGTCGCGCCAGCACGAACCTGCGCTTGTGAAGGCGTTGGCACAGTGGAACTTCAAGACACTGGATGCGGATGGTCACGAGTGGGAAGGCTCCGTTGCCGGCCCTGACCGGCTGCGCTTTTTGGGCATGGTGTCGCGCTATGCCGCGGTGGTCAGCCATGTGTCCCTGACGGAGGTGACGCAGTGAAGCGACGCCAATTTCTGGGCCGTAGTGCCGTCTTGGCTCCGCTGGCCCGGTTCGCGCCGTTTACCAGCCTGCTGCTAGGGGCCTGCGGCGACGACGGCCATTGGGCCGAGGGTATGACCCCCATCAAATGGGACCGCGATGCCTGTGTGCGCTGCAAGATGATCATCTCTGACCCGCGCTTTGCGGTTGAAATCAAAGGCGGCCCCAAAAACACCGTTTTCAAATTTGACGACATGGGCTGTGCCGCCACCTGGCGGGTTGAAAAGCTGGCCGAATACCCATGGATGGCCGAGCCCGGCACCGGCTTCTGGGTGGCTGATTACAGCGCCAAAGGCGAAAAATGGCTAAACGCCTTGGGTGCCCATTTTCAAAGTGGCCGCACTTCCCCCATGGGCTACAACTACGCCGCCTTTGCCGAACCGCAGTCCGACACCATCGGTTATGAAGCCATGATGAAAATCACCAGTAGCTACTGGCCGGCCAGTTGCCTGCCCGCCAAAGGCTGATTTGACGCCCCATTACTACCCACCCTATTCCAACTTATGCAACAACTCTGGTTAACCGCCAAACTCGACATCATCGAATCGCTGCGTGCGCGCTGGTTCATGATTTACACCCTGGTTTTTGGCGGCATTGTGGCGCTGCTGTTTTTGTTTGGCCTGACTGAATCACGCGTGCTGGGCTTTATTGGCCTCTCAAGGCTGTTGGTGACCTATATTCAATTGACCATGGCGATTCTGCCGATTTTTGTGCTGATCACCACCGTACGTTCGGTGGCGGGCGACCGCGAGGCTGGCGTGTACGAATACCTGCTGTCCTTGCCAGTGTCGTTGGCGGCCTGGTTCTGGGGCAAGATTCTGGGGCGCTATTTGGTTATTTTTCTGCCAGTGTTTGGTGCCATGGTGCTGGCGGTGTTGATTGCCCTGGTGCGCGGCATTGAGGTGCCTTGGGGCATTTTCAGCTACTACACCGCACTGCTGGCGGTGATGGCGGCGTGTTTTCTGGGCATTGGCATGTTGATCTCGGCCGTGGCGCGCAGCACCGACATGGCGCAAGGCGCGGCGTTTTTGGTCTGGTTGCTGTTTTTGCTGTTCCTCGACCTGATCCTGCTGGGCTTGATGATTCAGGGCAAGGTAGACCCTAATCTGGTGGTGACGCTGGCGCTGGCCAACCCGTTGCAGGTGTTTCGCACGGCAGCGCTGGCCTTGTTTGACCCACAACTGATTGTGCTGGGACCTTCAGCCTACGTGATCCTGGATTTGTTTGGCGTGCTGGGTTACAAGGTGTTTGCGCTGGCTTACCCGCTGGCACTTGGTGCGGTGTCGGCCACGCTGGGTTTTGTGCTGTTTCGCCGGGGTGATTTGCCGTGACAGCGCGTTGCTGCAAATGGCTGGTTGTGGTTGCTCTGGCAGGAACCAGTGCCGGCCTTAGTGCGCAGGCAATTGGTACGACTGGTGCTACATCTTTGGTAGCTGATGGCGCTTATTCCATAAGGGCTGAAGCCCTATTTTCATCAACATTTTACAATTTGGACAACCAGGCTGTGTCATTTGCCAGCCGACGGGGGCAACCCATGGTCGTCAACTTCTGGGCACGCTGGTGCCCTCCTTGCCGGGTTGAAATCCCCGAATTGGTGGCACTGCATGCCCGCAAAACCGGGGTCGAGGTGATCGGAATCAACATTGAAACAGACCCGGCACCGGTGCGTGACTTTGCCTACGCGTATGACATCAATTACCCGGTGCTGCTCAGCCGCGCCGCTGGCCTGGACCTGATGCGAAGCCTGGGCAACAGCAAGGCGGGCCTGCCCTTCACCGTGGTGCTCAACCGGCAGGGCGAGATCGTAGCGCGTCACACCGGCGCGGTGACCAAATCACAACTTGATGCCGCTGTGGCCCTGGCGCTGCGCTAATCCCATGTCCAACCTTCATCAAGAGGCCTGCCGCACGCAGCCTGTACAAGAGCAGGTGGGCCCCAGCCACAAGCTCGATCACAGTTTTGGCAAGCAAAGCGTCCAGCCCGACGAACGCCGCTTGCGCATACGCCAAGTGTTTGATGCCGTAGCACCGCGTTACGACCTGATGAACGATCTGATGAGTTTTGGCATCCATCGTCTGTGGAAGCGCACACTGGCGCGTCGAGTGGCAGGCAGCACGGGTCAGGTGGTGGATCTGGCGGGTGGTACCGGTGATGTGGCGCGCCTGTTGCAAGGACCTGGGCGCAGCGTCACGGTGTGCGACCCCAGCCTGGCCATGATGCAAGCAGGGCAAAAGCGGCCGGGCAGCGCAACACTGCAGTGGCTGGAAGGCGAGGCCGAACACCTGCCATTTGCGGATGCCAGTGTGGATTTGCTCAGTATTTCATTTGGCCTGCGCAACACCACCCATCTGGCCACGGCCTTGACTGAGATACGACGCGTGCTCAAACCCGGCGGGCGCTTTGTCTGCCTGGAGTTCTCACGCCCTGCCGCTTGGCTGGCACCGTTTTACGACTTGTATTCACGATGGGTGATTCCCCGGCTGGGCGCCGCAGTGGCGGGTAAGCCGCAGGCTTACCAGTACCTGATCGAGTCGATTCGCCTGTTTCCGGATCAGCGCGGTTTTGCCCAACTGATGCGCGAAGCAGGCATGACCGAGGTCGCTTGGGAAAACCTGTCGTTTGGCATTGCCTGCCTGCACTTTGGAGTGCGCTCTGATGAACCTTGATTCACCCGGTGCAAGTGCTGGCGAGGCCAAGCGTCTACCCATGGCGCACGTGTGGTGGACCGCCATCCGCTCACGCACCCTGAGCCTGGCCGTCACGCCGGTACTGGTGGGCACCGCACTGGCCTGGGCCGATGGCATAGCGCTGCAGGTGCCCGCATTTTTGGCCGCTGTTGCATGCGCCGTGTTGATCCAGATCGGCACCAACCTGCACAACGATGTACGCGACTTTGAGCGCGGTAACGACCGCCCTGACCGCATTGGGCCACTGCGTGTAACCGCTGCTGGCTGGGTGAGCCCGCGCACCATGCACCGCGCCACGACTTGGACTTTCGGGCTGGCCGCGCTATTGGGGATGTACCTGGTGGCGCTGGGCGGTTGGCCCATTTTGCTGGCAGGCATTGCGTCGCTGTTGGCAGGCTGGGCTTATTCGGGTGGCCCCAGGCCGGTGTCGCACACGCCGCTGGGTGAAGCTTTTGTGCTGGTGTTTTTTGGCTGGGTGGCGGTGCTGGGCAGCTACTGGCTGCAAAGCGGACAGCTGTCGCTCAATGCCTGGCTATGCGGCACGGTGTTGGGCCTGCCAGCAGCGGCGGTGCTACTGGTTAACAATTACCGTGACTTGGAAGACGATTTGCGCAGCGGCCGCCAAACGCTGGTGGCCCTGCTAGGGCGCGAGGAAGCCCGGGTGGTCTATGCCACCATGTTGCTGCTGCCGTTTGCGCTGGTTCTGGTGTTGGCCGGGCGCGGTCATGGCGGCACACTGCTGGTTCTGCTGATGTTGCCGCATTGCATTGGGTTGACCCGGCGCATGCGCCACAACACCAGTGGGCCGGCGCTGAACGCGATGTTGGCAGCCACAGCGCGCACCAGCCTGTTTTTGGGTTTGCTGCTGTCCATTGGTGTGCTGTTATGAGCCTGCCCAACATCGTTCAACTGCTGCCGCTGATGCTTGCCGTGATCATGCTGAGCCTGGGGCTAACGCTGCAGTGGTCTGATTTCAAGCGCGTGTTGCAGCGCCCGAGTGCACTGCTGCTGGGGTTGGCAGGCCAACTGCTGCTGGTGCCAGCGCTGGGTTTTGGTGTGGCTGCCCTAGCGGGCCTGGAGCCGGTTATGGCCGTGGGCCTGTTGGTGCTGGTGGCCTGCCCGGGCGGGGTCAGCTCCGGGTTGTTCACGCATCTGGCACGCGGCGATGTGGCGCTGTCGATCGCGCTGACAGCCATCACCAGTGTGGCTGCCATGCTGAGTTTGCCACTGGTGGTCAATGCCGCCATGCAATTTTTCATGGGCCACGCCAACCCGGTGGATTTGCCGCTGGCCCACATGGTGCGCAGCATTTTCACACTGACCACGGTGCCGGTGTTGATCGGCATGGGTCTGCGCGCCTGGCAACCCGCACGGGTGTTGCGCAGCCTCCCCATGGCCGGGCGTTTGGCGACCGGGCTGTTTGTCTGGATTGTGCTGGCCACCTTTTGGGAGCAGCGCCACGTGCTGTTTGAATTCCTGCCCAGCATTGGCCCTGCCACCTTGGTGCTCAACACCCTGATTTTGTTGAGTGCCTGGCTGCTGGCTGGCGCGTTTGGTCTGCGCAATCGCGAACGCATTGCGGTTGTCACCGAATGCGGGCTGCAAAACTCGGCGCTGGGCATTTATGTTGCGGTGCAACTGCTGCACACCCCGGCGATGAGCGTGCCCAGCGTGGTTTACGCCCTGCTGATGAACGGCGGGGCACTGATTTTTGTGGCGCTGATGCGCAAGGCACCCCAAAGCCAAACTTGCCGGCCCGTCTCCGCTATACCCAATTCAACCGCTACCACCCCATGACCCTCGACCGCACCCTCACCCAAAAATGCGCTTCGGCAATGTTGCTGGGCAGTATGGCGCTGGCAGCCTTGCCTTGCCTGGCCCAAACCACCGCCCCCGCTGATGCGCCCGCTGCATTTAACGCAGACGCAGGCAACGCCTACCGCGAATCCCCACGCTACTTGCTTATGGGCACCAACGGCCGCGCGGTCAGGGCAGAAGACTTTCGGGAACGTTTTCAACTGATCGCGTTCGGGTTTGTGTCGTGCCCTGATGTCTGCCCCACCACCATGGCGGCAATGCAGCAGGTGCTGGTTGAGCTGGGCGAGCAGGCCAAGCACCTGCAGCCGATCTTCATTACCGTTGACCCGCAGCGCGACACGCTTGAAGTGCTCGGGGCCTACACCGCCAACTTTGACAAGCGCATTTTGGGCTTGACCGGCAGCGCGGAACTGGTGCGCTTTGCCGCCAACAATTTCAAGGTGGAATACACCAAAGTGCAAGAACCTGGCGCTGGCCCCAACGTGTACACCATGGATCACACAGCGGGCCTGTTTTTGCTGGGGCCTGACGGCCAGTTATTGAAAAAGTTTGCCGAACGCACCCCGGCGCAAGACATCAGTGCGCAAATCAAAACCTGGATGAACGAAAACAGCCGCCTGGAACTTAGCAAGCCCAAGCCCAAACCGTAAAGCGGTGGACAGCGCCTACAGGGTCACCGTCAACACCAGCGCAGCCGCCATTGCCAGCCCACGCACATCACATGCACAACCCACACACCGCTTGTTGCGCGACCCATCCCCCCAATTTTCAAGGAAACACCTATGAAACCCATACTGCATACCTTCGCCGCCCTGTGCCTGGCGCACGCCAGCTTTTTGAGTCCGGCCCGCGCCGCCGATGCCGGTGCTGAAAAACTTGAGGCCGCACTGGCTGCGGTCAACACCCTGGCGGAAATCAACGGTGTCGCGTTGGCTTGCCAGGAAATGACGGTTGCCGCCAGAGCCAAACAACTTATGCTGGCGCATGCGCCCAAAACCCTGCGTTTTGGCGCTGCCTTTGAAGACACCACCCATGCCAGCTATCTGGCGCAAACCGCCAGCCCATCGGCTTGTCCGAATGCCACTGCGCTGGGCAAGCGCCTTGACGAGGTCACGCTGCGCCTGACCACCACCCTGCCCGTCAAGCCGGTGCAGGCGCAGTGACATGCGCGGCCTGACGACGCTTGCGCTGGGCATCGCCCTGACGCTGGGAGCCAGCCTGAGCGCCTTGGCTCAGGGCGCGGCACAGCACACGACCCTCACCGCAGACGAGCCTGTTGATGCTGCTGCTGTCACCCCACGCTATTTGCTCAGAACCCCTGCCGGGCGTGCTGTGACTGTGGATGATTTTCGGGGCCGCTTTCAACTCATCGCCTTTGGATTCATCTCCTGCCCCGATGTTTGCCCCACCACGCTGCTGCACATGACCCAGGTGCTGACAGCGCTGGGAAACCGGGCGCAACATGTGCAACCGTTGTTTGTCACCGTCGATCCGCAACGCGACACCCCCGAAGTGCTGGCCGAATACACCAAAGCCTTCGACAGCCGGATACTGGGTTTGACCGGCTCGCCCGAACTCATCCGCCGGGCCGCCGACAGTTTTAAGGTGTTTTATGAAAAAGTACAGGAGCCCGGCGATGGCCCCAACGTGTACACCATGAACCACACCGCCGGCATGTTTTTGCTCGACCCGCAAGGCCGACTGATCGCCAAGCTGGGCTACAGCCTGCCCACCGATGCCTTGGTTGAGCGCATCACACGCTGGCTCAGCGCAGCCGGAAAATGAAACGCCGCACCGCGCCGGGCCTGATGGGCAGCGCGGCAAACTACCGCCTGCGCAGTGAAGACCTGCTGTGGGCGCACAAATCAACACCGGGGGCAGCATGACCGGTTCGGCGGCGAGTGCCAAGATTATTTGGTTTGTATCAGGGTCAAATACGCCAAGATGTCCTGTAAGTCTTGCGGTTTGAGTGCTTTCAATGCGCTGCGCATTTCGTCTTCAATGTCGACCCGCTCGCCGTTGGCAAAAGCAGTTAACTGTTTCATCAGGTAATTGGTGTGCTGCCCCACCAGTCGGGGTATGTAACCCAGCCCCATGCCTTTTTTGCCATGGCATGTTTCGCAATCTTTTACATAAATCATTTTTCCGTTGTTCAGGTCACCTGGCGCGCGCGGGATGATCATGACTTTTTCGACCGCAGCGAGGCGCGTCAGGGCATCATCCTCGGGCTTGAAAGTGGGCCACTCGGTGGATAACTTGACGGAGGCCAGGTAGGCCGACACGTCCTCGATGTCCTGCTTGGGCAACTCGCGCTCTTGTGAATAGGGAAACATCGGCATATTCACACGGGTGCGGTCACGAAATGCCTTGAGTTGGTTGGCAATATAGGTTTTTCCCAGTCCGCCAATGCGTGGGTATTCGCCCTTTTTGCCGCCTTCACCAAACTCGCCGTGACAGCCAGCACAGGTAGCATTGATGTCTTTGCCTCGTTCAAGGTTTTGCGCTACTGCCGTTGACAAGCCGCATAGCAGGAACACACAGATCAGGATCGTTTTCATTTTTCGAGTCATCCAAAAACAGGTAAATTTGTCGTCACATCAACAGGCGAATTGGTTCAATCGACAGGCGCTGACTTTATCCGGACTAATGCTATTTGGGTGGCATGGTCAACTTTGACGGCATCCCGACCAAAGAAGCGTTGTCGCTGATGGCCAAGTACATCCAGAACACGCCAGACTGGTTGCCCGAGTACAGTTTTAAGGAGCGCTTCCAGCAGCCAGGCAGGGCGCCATGCGGAGTTGGATTGTTTGAATTGGGCGTTACGGCGCGGAAAACGAAAACGAAAAGCAAACGCTAGTGCGAGCCGTAGTTGGCCAGTCGCTGAACATCAAGAATGCGGACTTCGCGCTTGTCAATTTCAATCAGGTTCTCTGCTTCGAGTTCATGCAATACGCGTGAAAAATATTCCGGAGTCAACGACAAGCGCGAGGCAACGGTGGCCTTGCTCACGGCCAGGGATACAGTCACCGCGCCTGTCTGTACCGAGTTGAGATCCTCGACATCTCGCAGCAGGTAGCCAATCAACCGCTGCATGCCGCTGTGCAGGGCGTAGCCTGCTACATCCTGAACCAGGCCATGCAGGCGTCGCGATATGCCAGCCAACATGCGCAAAGAAAATTTGGGATCGTTTGCGATTTCACTGAAAACTGCTTTCTTGCTCACGCACATCAGCAGGGAGTCGCTGAGTGCCTGAACGTTCAGGATGTAAGGCACTTCGAGAAACATCATTGCTTCGGCAAAACTGTGCCCAGGGCCAACAATCTCAATAACTTTTTCGTGTCCGGAGGGTACCGAAACGTAGAGCTTGACCTGTCCCAGGATGACCACATGAAAAGCCTCACACGGTTCACCGGTCCGAAAAACCATATCGCCGCGCGCGTAGCGCCTTAACTGGCACCCGCCAGCCAGTCGGCCTCGCTCTTCAGTCGATAAATCGCTAAAAAGTGGCATGCTTGACAAGAGCAGTTGCATGTCGGTAGGTTGATAGTCTGTTTTCATGGGTTCGCCAAGTTCCTGGTCAACCAGACGCAGCGCGTCACTGGATCTTATGGTCTGCATCGTACGAAGAGGACTATAACCCCTCATAGTAGGGGATCAACAGCGCGACAAGGTTGCCCACGCTTGGGTCAGCTTGTTGACCAGGTCTTGCGGACGGTGCACCATCGCATAGCCTTGCTGGCCAAAAAGCATGGGAAGGTAGTCGTGGGCTTTCTCGTCAATGGTGACGCAAAAGGGCGACAGGCCGACCGCTTGCGCCTCCCGGATCGCCTCGCGGGTGTCCTCCAGGCCATAGCGGCCTTCGTACACATCCAAGTCGTTGGGCTTGCCGTCGGTCAGCAACATCAACAACCGCCGACGCTCCGGACGCTTTGACAATTGCAGCGTTGCATGGCGAATGGCCGCACCCATGCGGGTGTAGTAACCCGGCTTGATCGCCCCCACGCGCATGCGGCTGGCATCACTCCACGGCTCGTCAAAACTTTTCAGGTGCTGCAAGCGCACATGCTGGCGGCGTACTGAACTGAATCCCCACATGGCGAACGGGTCGCCCACTGCATTGAGCGCTTCGCCAAAGACAAACAGCGCGTCCCGAATGACATCAATCACCTTGGCCTCGGGTGTGGCGTAAGCATCGGTGGACAGCGACAAGTCGGCCAACAGCAGCGTCGCCAGACTGCGCTCATGGCGTACCCGGCGGGTGTAAATGGGTGGGGTGTCGCTGTGGCGGCCGCTGTTACCGAGCTGGTCTGCGCTGAAACGCACCCAGGCATCGAGGTCAATGTCGTCGCCGCTGTCTTGGCCATGCTGTGGGCGTGGCGCATCGCGCAGGGTTTCCAGCCGCCGCCGCACGCGCCGGGCGGTGAGTTTCAAATGGGGCGAGGGCACAAACGGCGGTGCGTGCTGCGCCTGCATCACCTGCACCAGACAGTGGTCGCTTTGCAGCACGCCGCGCCGGTAATCCCACTCTGGCAAGCGCAGGCCCGCACCAAGCGGCAGGTCATCGGCGCTGGCGCTGGGCAAATCCAGATCAAACTTGACCCGCGAGGCCAGCGTTTGCCCATCGGGTGCCACGCTGAGCTTGTCCATGTCGTTGGCGGCATTGACCGCATTGCCATCGTCTTCGTCGTCGGTGCTGCGGTTGACCTGCACCATCTCGCTCCAAGACATCAGGGCTTCGCCCCGAAACGGCAGCACCAGCGGATTGCGGCCCTCGTTTTCCTGGGTTTTTTGGGTGCGCCGGCGTTGCTTGTCCTGTGCGGCGTTGGCTTTGTTTTGATCCCCCGGCTGGTTGGTGTTTTTGCCTGCCACTGGGGCTGCAACGTCACCCGCGTTAAGCCACAACCAGACCGCCGCCACATCCTGCTGGCCAGCCAACGCTTTGTCGGGGCAAACGCCCCGCAGCGCCGACTGAACGCGCGCCTCAGCCTGTGCGGCCGGGCCTTTCAAGGTGGCTGGAGCCGGGCGTTGCGCCAGATGCGCTTGCAGCAGGTTTTGATAACGGGCAGCAAAGCCTGGAAAACGCGTCAGGGCTGATTGACTGGCGCGCCAGTTGTCGCCAACCCAGTCGCCCGTGTTGTCAAAGCCGGCCGACTGAATGGCCAGCCACAGGTACAAATCCCGGTTCATTTCCCGCGCCTCAAACACTGCAAGCGCGCCCGGCAGCGCCAGCACATCGGGCTCTAGCTGGGCGATGTCGGCGCGCCGACCACTGCCCGCCACCTTTTGCAGCCAGTTGCGCGGCGCGCCCACGCGCAGCAAAGATGCCGGTGCAAACCGGAGCCCGGTCGCCCCGCCTGCGGCACGGAACAACACCCCGATCGATTTTTGAACGTCTTCAAGCTGCACCGCCGCCTGCGGGTAGCCGGTGCGCGCCACACGGGTGATCGCTTGATGCCACCAGCGGCCAACCATTTCCTCCATCAGTGCTCGCCCTGGTTCTCGCGCTGGCGCTGGCGCAAGGTCTCACGCAAGGCATCAGCCCCAATTTGCCACTGCAGCGTGGGCGTGCGTTGCTGGGCGCTTTGCGAGGTGTCGCAGGCGCTCAGGCACTGCCCACACTGCACACATGAAAACATCATGCGTTTGATGTTGCGCGGGTTCAGCCGCATCGGGCACTCGTTGTCACACGCCGAGCCTCGGGGCTGGTCGCAGGTTTTGCAGTCACGCGCGCGACCTCTGTCAAACGACACCACCATGCCACGCGGGTTGGCCATCCAGGCCAGGCTTTGAAACAAGCCAACCGCACAGCCAAAGCGGCAAAACAGATGCCGTGCAAATGCAAATTCAACGGTAAACAGCACGCTGGCGATCAGCAGAAATCGGGCCTGATTGGGTGTCAATGTGTTGTGAATCAGGCCACCCCAGATCACCGCCGGGGGTAACAGATAAGTCAATAGCGTAATGGCCCAAACAAAGCCCATGACCGCGCAACTCACACCAAACAGCGGCCACCAGCGCGCATCCGGGTTGATGTTGGCGTGCGGTGTCGGGCTGCGGTCCCACACACTCAATTTGCCGCAGGCCCGGTGCAGCAGCTTGTTGAGCCCCTCAACCATCGAAAAATGCGGGCACAGCCAGCCGCAATACAGTCGGCCATAGCGATACGCCACTCCCAAAAACACAGTTACCAACAAAATGGCCGGCACAAATGCGTGCAGCACGATGCTCAGGCCAGCGGTGGTCGCGTCAATTTCGCCATGTTTAAAGGCATCGATTCCAAGTGACCAGCGCACGCCCAGAAACCACAGTTGCGTCTCGGCCAGGTCAAAGCGCAACAGGTTGAGTGCAGGTGCCAGCACAAACAGTAAAAAAAATCCGGTCTGGGTGGCAAGTCGCCATCGCTGCAGTCGGCTTGTGTCGAGCGCACCGAGCGTGGTGCCCACCGGGCGGGCCATGACGGCTGCTTTGGATGGCAACTCAGGGCGCATCGCCAAACAAGGCTCGCGTCACCTCACCCAGCGCCTCGGCGGTGGCGGCATCGTCGGTCAGGGCATCAATGATGGCGGCCTGGCACGCGGTGCGTATTGACAAGCCAGAGGCGACCAAGCGGCCTGCCGACACCAGCAGCCGGGTGCTGGCCGTTTCTTCCAGGTCATGATCAGTCAGCGACCGCAACGCCTTGGCCAACTGAACCAGTTGTCTGGCCTGCTCAACGGATAAGCCAGTCTCGGCCTGAACAATGGCCAGTTCAATTTGCGGTGCTGGATACGACATGGACAGCGCCACAAAGCGCTGACGGGTGCTGGGTTTCAGGCCCTTGAGCAGGTTCTGATAGCCGGGGTTATAAGAAATCACCAGCATGAACTCGGGCGGCGCCTGGAGCTGCTCGCCGGTGCGCTCAATGGGCAAAATTCGGCGGTCGTCGGCCAGCGGGTGCAGCACCACGGTGGTGTCCTTGCGGGCCTCGACCACTTCATCAAGATAACAAATCGCGCCCAACCGCACGGCACGCGCCAGCGGCCCGTCTGACCAGTGCGTGCTGCCGTTGCCAATCAAAAACCGGCCCACCAAGTCGGCGGCACTCAAGTCATCATGGCAAGACACGGTAACCAGTGGTCGGCCCAGCCGTGCCGCCATGTGTTCTACAAAACGGGTCTTGCCGCAACCGGTAGGACCCTTGATAAGAAGGGGCAACTGTTTTTTCCAGGCATGCTCAAAGAGGGCGCATTCGGCACCCTGCTCGGCATAAAAAGGAACCGTTGCCACGGGCATTGCCTCAGGCACGCTGTACGCGCCCTGGCATCACGCCTGCCAGACTTGACACCTCATCTTCATCAGCACCGGGGGCCGCAAAGAAGCTGTACAGGTAGTTCAACAAGCCCACCAGGAAGCCGACACCACCCACCACGCGCAACCAGTAGAAAA
>JBBQLQ010000049.1:0-20738 GCA_038328055.1 Burkholderiales bacterium | reverse complement strand
TGGTTGTGACTTTGTGGGAGGGCTGGCAAGGCCGAATTCGCGGCTGCCGCCGTTCCTACAAGTGCCAGTCCTATTCCTGAAAAAAGCAAATTTTGTCTATACGCATCAGGAAGTCTGAGGTTTGGCATGACATTTTGGCGGGCTACGCGCTGCAGGCCAAATGCGCATAATTGCTCACCTTTTTTTGAGAACTGCCATGAACGCCCCAACAACCACCCCCCATTTGCAGCCCGAAGTTCACCCACGCGCCGTGCCCGCCGCGCTGATGGATGCCCTGAAAGCCCGGTTTGGCACGCAGTTTTCCACTGCGCTGGTGGTGCGCGAGCAGCATGGTCGCGACGAATCGGCCTTTAGCGTGCCACCGCCTGCCGCCGTGGTGTTTGCGCAATGCACACAAGACGTGGCAGACGCGGTCAAGCTGGCAGCCCAGTACCAGGTGCCGGTGATTCCCTTTGGCGTGGGCTCATCGCTGGAAGGCCATTTGCTGGCGGTGCAAGGCGGCATCAGCCTGGATGTGAGTCGCATGGATCAGGTGCTGGCCATCAACGCCGAGGATTTGACCGTCACCGTGCAACCGGGTGTGACGCGCAAACAGCTTAATGAGGCGGTCAAATCCACCGGCCTGTTCTTTCCGATCGACCCCGGCGCGGACGCCACAATTGGCGGCATGGCGGCCACGCGCGCCAGCGGGACGAATGCCGTGCGCTACGGCACCATGCGTGAAAACGTATTGGCGCTGGAAGTGGTGACCGCCCAGGGCGAAGTCATCCGCACCGGCACCCGGGCCAAGAAGAGCAGCGCCGGTTACGACCTGACCCGCCTGATGGTGGGCAGTGAAGGCACGCTGGGCGCGATCACCCAAGTGACCGTCAAACTCTACCCGTTACCTGAAGCGGTGGTGGCGGCCACCTGCTCGTTTGACAACCTGGCCGACGCGGTCAACACCACCATCCTGATCATCCAGATGGGCCTGCCGATTGCCCGCTGCGAGCTGCTGGATGCCAACACCGTTCGCATGGTCAACCAGCATTCGCGCCTGCACCTGCGCGAAGGTGCCATGCTGCTGATGGAGTTTCATGGCTCGCCAACGGGCGTGCAAGAGCAGGTGGAAATTGTGCAGTCCCTGGCCGCCGACCAGGGTGGCCAGACCTTTGAGTGGGCGACCACGCCCGAGGAGCGCACCCGGCTGTGGACCGCGCGGCACAACGCCTACTTTGCCGGCATCCAGTCGCGCCCGGGCTGCAGGGCCATCACCACCGACACCTGCGTGCCGATCTCGCAGCTGGCCGAGGCGCTGCTGGATTCGGTAACCGAGGCTGAGCAAAGTGGGTTGACCTACTTTCTGGTTGGTCATGTCGGCGA
Source organism: Burkholderiales bacterium (assembly GCA_038328055.1). Taxonomy (GTDB): domain Bacteria; phylum Pseudomonadota; class Gammaproteobacteria; order Burkholderiales; family Burkholderiaceae_C; genus Rhodoferax. The sequence continues at coordinate 19,376 of JBBQLQ010000049.1, read as the reverse complement.
CGGCAACTTTCACATGGGCTACCTGATTGACCCCGACTCGGCCAGCGAACGCGAAACGGCAGAGCGGCTCAACGCCCAGTTGGTCAACCGCGCCCTGAAATTGGGTGGCACCTGCACCGGCGAGCACGGCGTGGGGTTGCACAAAATGGATTTTCTGGTGACCGAAGCCGGCAGCGGTGCCATTGCCATGATGCGCGCCATCAAACACGCCCTGGATCCTGACAACATCATGAACCCAGGGAAGATATTTACGCTATTTAATAGATAGCTGTTGGCGCTTGTCTGACAAGGGGTGGCAACCGCGTTTCCAGCGAACTAGTCGTCGTCGTTGCTGGCAGTGCCCCGCAACGCAACCGGGTCCGCCGTGATGGGCCGGTAAATTTCAACCCGCTGCCCGGGCTCTAAGCGTGCTTCAAGCGCCACCATTTTGCCAAAGATGCCCACTTTTTGGGTGCTCAGGTCTAGCGCGGGAAAGGCACGAAAAATGCCGCTGGCATCAATCGCATCGCGCACGGTGGCTTGCTCGGGTACTTCCACGTCAAGCCAGCTCTGGCGCTCTGGCAACGCATAGGTGACACTGACTTTCATGATGCGGCTGGCAGGGATGCTGCGCCATCCACCGATGTGGCTTGTCTGCGTGGGGCTGCCTTGCGGTTGTCCAGCGTGCGTTTGGCGGCAATCATCAGCCCCAGCACAATGAAGCCACCAGCGGGCAAAATCATCACCAGTGCCCCATCACCGGGGTACAGGCGGATTTCCAGTACGCCCATAGCGGGCCCGAGCAGCGTGGATGCCCCCGCGAACACCGTGCCACTGCCCCCAATTTCTCGCAACGCGCCCAACAGGGTCAAGGCCAGGGTGAAGCCCGCGCCCATGCCCACACCGTCCAAGGCAGACAAAACAACACTGTTTTTGCTGGCGAAAGATTCGGCACGGCCCAAAATCAGGCAGTTCACCACAATCAGCGGAATGAACAAGCCCAGCACCTTGTGCAACTCGTGCAGCCAGGCGTTCATGGCCAAATCGACAATCGTGACCAGCGTGGCAATGATCAGCACAAAGGCCGGAATGCGCACCTCTTCGGTGATCAAGCCACGCAACAGCGCCACCAGCGCGTTGGAGGCAATCAATACCGCCATGGTGGCCACGCCCATACCCAGCCCCTGGGTGGCCGCAGATGTGACGGCCAGCGCAGGGCACAGCGACAACATCTGGCTGAACACCACGTTGTTGCGCCACAGGCCATCAGTCAGAATATATTTGATTTGACTCATTTGGAACCATCCTCCAAAAAAGCTTGCCGATGGGCGGCAAACAGCCGCAGCCCGTCCCGAACACCGTTGACCACCGCACGCGGCGTGATGGTGGCACCGGCAAACTGGTCAAAGCGGCCGCCGTCTTTCTTGACGGCCCATTGCGCATCAGGTGGATTGCCAAGCGACAAGCCGGCAAAGCGGGTGATCCAGTCGGCCCGGGTCGCTTCGATCTTGTCGCCCAGTCCCGGCGTTTCGGTGTGGTGAAGCACGCGCACACCCAGGAGTTTGCCGCTCTCATCCACGCCCAGCAGCAGCTGGATGTCACCGCTATAACCTTTGCGGGCGATTTCAAAGGCGACCCCCGTCACATGACCCGCTTTGCGGGCCCGATACACCCGCAGTTTGCTGCCATCGAGCTGCAAGCTTGCTGTATCGGCAGCGAGCTGGTTGTCGTGGATATCCGCGGGGATCACTTGTCCCAAAGAGCGGTTCAGGTCTTCTAGGGCACTTTGCGCGATCGGCGCTTTGGTCACGCCGTAGGCCAGCGCCAGCAGCAGCGTTGTCACCAACGAAAAGCCACCCAGGACCAGCGCATGCTTGGCCCCGCCCAGCTCCAGCAACACCTTGAGGTGCGCCCAACGGGAAGGCGCGGGCGAAGGTGCCAAGGGTGGTTGTGTGGCGCTCATACGTGAATCCTGGGTTGCGACTTGACTTCCAGCGACTTGCCGCGCCAACTGCGACCGAATACGCGGGGGCGAAAGCCCCGGTCAATCAGCGGTACCAGCGCATTCATCAAAACGACGGCAAAAGCCAGTCCTTCGGGGTAGCTCCCCAGCGACCGTATCACCCAGGTCAGCGCACCGATGCCGGCACCAAACAGCAACTGACCGCTGCGCGACACCGGCGAAGTTACGTAATCAGTGGCAATAAAAAAGGCCCCCAGCACCGACGCGCCAGCCAGCAGATGAATGGGCATTGAGGCAAATCGGCTGGGGTCCAGCGCATGCGACAGCGCCGCCAGCGCGCCCAGTGTTCCCAGCAGAGCGACCGGTATGTGCCACGAGATGATGCGCAACACCATCAACAGCAAACCCCCTGCAAGCAGCAACACGGCAGCGGATTCACCCATCGAGCCAGACTCTTTGCCAGTGGCCATTTGGAACAATGGCGGGAGCTTTTCGGTAGACTTTTCTACAGAAATGCCGCGCGACACCTCCGTTTTGAGCAAGCCCAGCGAGGTAGCCGCGCTCATGTGCTCTGGCACGGGTGTCTGCCCGCTGATATAAGCCACCGACTGCATGAAACTGGGTGCAGCCTCACTGCCCAGCGGGGCTGGGGCGGCCCACAGGGTCATCTGCAACGGAAAAGAAATCAACAACACAATTCTTGCGACCATGGCCGGGTTGAACAGGTTTTGCCCCAATCCGCCAAACAAATGCTTGCCAATCACAATGGCGCAGAAGCTGCCCAGCACACCGATCCACCATGGTGCCCAGGGCGGCAAGCTCAGGGCCAGCAGCCAGCCGGTCAACAGTGCCGAGCCATCCATCAGACGTGCGCCCACGGGCTGGCCCAACAGAGCAAGCATGACGGCTTCAATGGCCAGGGCCGAGCCCAAGGTGATGAAAAACAAAATCACGGCCGGCCAGCCAAACAACCACAGTCCATAAGCGGTCGCAGGCAGCAGCGCCACCATGACCCACACCATGGTGCTGCTGACGGTGGTGGCCGTATGGGTGAAAGGGCCAGCGCGGTTGACCAGGGTGCTCATGTGGACTCCTCCAGTAGTTGTGTGGGTGGCTCGGCGGTGGCTTTGGCGGCGGCGGCCTTGGCCGCTTTGCGAGCGGCAGCAGCGGCTTTTTTGATTTCTGCCTCGCGCGCCGTGCGTTCGTTGCGGGCCTGCACCAGCGACCGGATGCGGTCTTGCCGACGTGCGTCACGGTCGAGCGCGCTCAACTTGCCATTGGCAAAGCTGAAGTAATGCGCCAGCGGAATGTGTGAGGGGCAAATGAACGAGCACGAGCCACAGGCAATGCAGTCCTGGCTGCCGATGGCTTTGGCAGCTTGCAAGTCGCCCCGGCGGATCAATTGCGCCATTTCTACCGGCACCAGCCCGGCGGGGCAGGCGGTGACGCATTTGCCGCAGCGAATGCAGGGCGATTCCGGGCCTTCGTTGATTTCAGACGCGGTGAGTGCCAGCACACCGCTGCTGCCTTTGACCACCGGCGCGTGCACCGACGGCAAGGGAGCACCCATCATCGGCCCACCGCCAATCAGCAGCGTGGGCACCGGGTGCAAGCCGCCACAAAACGTCAACAAATCTTCAACCGAGGTGCCCAACGGCACTTCTACATTGGCCGGCTCGCGCACGCCCAGACCAGACACCGTCACGACCCTGCTGACCAGTGGTTCGCCACGCCTGATAGCCATGCTGACGGCCCGCGCGGTGGCCACGTTGTGCACCACCGCACCAACCTCGGCGGTGCGCTTGTCGGCCGGCGTTTCACGCCCGGTCACGGCCAGCAGCAGGTGCTGGGCTGAGCCCATCGGAAAGCGCGTGGGCACCGTCACTAGCCGGATGCTGCTGTCGGCTTTGGCTGCTTCGCGCATCGCCTTGACCGCATTGGGTTTGTTGGCCTCAATGGCAATGATGATGTGCTCGACCGCCAACGCATAGGCCATGATGCGCACGCCATCGACAATTTCGGCCGCAGATTCACGCATCAGCCGGTCGTCGCAGGTAATGTAGGGCTCACATTCGGCCCCGTTGATCACCAGCGTGTCGATGCTGTATTTGTAGCGCATATCGAGCTTGACGGCTGACGGAAACGCTGCGCCGCCCAGGCCCACGATGCCCGCTGCTGCCACCCGATCATTGAGCTCTTTGGGTGTGACCGGCAACGGAAAATCGGCGGTAATGGGCTGGGGCAGCTCGGCCCAGCGGTCGGCACCGTCGGACTCGATCACCACGGTAAGCTGCGTCAAGCCGGAGGGGTGGGGTGCCACACGGTCTTCAACCGCGATCACCGTTCCAGAAATGGAGGCGTGCACGTTGGCTGAAATGCCACGCCCGGCGCGGCCGATCAACTGGCCCTTGCCAACCCACTGGCCAACCTCGACCACCGGTTCGGCCGGACTGCCCACGTGTTGCTGCAAAGGAATGCACACGCGCTTGGGGGTTGGCATGCGCACGATCGGGCTTTCGCTGCTCAACTCTTTGCGGTAACTGAGCTTGACCCCGCCGCGAACTTGAAAAAGCATCATGGCAGCGTCCTTTCAAGCTGCAGCCGTTGGGCGCTTGGCAGCTGGCTTGGGCCAATGCCAGGTGGCCAGCGTCGGCATAACCGGCTTCATGACGATGGCATTGGTGGGGCATTCGGTCACGCACAGCCCGCAGGCGTAGCAAACTTCTGGCAACACGGTGTGCATTTGCTTGATGGCACCCACGATGGCATCGGAGCCGCATTTACGAATGCAACGGGTGCAGCCAATGCAGCGCGCCTCATCCACCCAGGCCACCGTAGGCAAGGCGGTGTCTGAACCGTCCACGGCCAGTCGTACACCGATCAGTTCGGCCACCCGCTGCGCGGTGGAAGCGCCACCCGGCGGGCAACAGTTCGGCGCGGCCCGCCCGTCCACAATGGCCGCAGCCGCCTGCTTACAACCGGCGTAACCGCACTGCGCGCAGTTGGAGCCGGGCAGCAAGGCTGCAATGGCCTCGGTACGGTCATCCACCGGCGCCGACAGGTAACGCGCTGCCACACCCAAAATAACGCCCAAGCCAGTGCCCAGCAGGCCAATCGCACCGACCGCCTGCGCGGCTTGGGTCATCATGTTTGCGTCCATCAGTGGCCTCCCAGTCCGGCAAAACCCAAAAACGCCAGCGACAGAATGCCAGCGGTAATAAAGCCAATCGGCGCGCCTTCAAACGCTTTGGGCACATCGGCCAAGGCCAGACGTTCGCGCAAACCGGCAAAAATCACCAGCACCAAAGCAAAGCCCGATCCCGCGCCAAAGCCCCGCAACAGGCTTGCGCCAAAACCATGGCCAGCTTGGACCGTCAGCAGGGCCACGCCCAGCACAGCGCAATTGGTCGTGATCAAGGGCAAATAGACCCCCAGCGCTTCATACAGCGGTGGCGAAATGCGCCGGATGATCATCTCGGTGAACTGCACCACTGCCGCAATCACCAAAATGAAAGTCATCGTGCGCAAAAAGGACAGGTCCAGAGGTGCCAGCACCAGCGCCTCGGCCATCCACACAAACCCAGTCGACAGGGTCAAGACAAAAGTAGTAGCCAAGCCCATGCCCATAGCTGTGTCAATGCGCGATGACGTGCCCATGAAGGGGCACAGCCCCAAGAACTTGGCCAGCACCACATTGTTGACGATGGCCGTGCTGAGGAGCACCAGTAAAAAGTCTTGCATCACAGGCTCCTTTTGTGAACAACCGCAATCGCAATCGCACCCTTCATTGCGATGCTGTGCGGCGTGCCCGGCTGGCGGTTTGTGGCCGCAGTGGAGCTGGCCAGGCTGTCGGTGCTGATGGCGCGACCGAGCACCACTGGCACCAACGCCTGATGCCAACGCCGCACCAGCGTGCGGGCACCGGCAATGCCCGCCAGCAGGCCGCCCAGCGCACCCGTGATGGCCCATATATCGCCACCATCCTGCAGCGCAATCACGCCAGCCAGCATCGTCACGAGCGGCAGCGCGTAGGCCGTGAGCGTGGCGCGGTTCAGGGCGCTGCGGTCAACGCCGACCCGCACCTGCTCGCCCAGCGCCAACGGGGCTTGACCCGGCGCCAACGTGCGCGGCACGCACCAGCGCGTAGCCGACTCGGCTTTGCCTTTGCTGCAAGTGCTGCCGGTTGCGCAACTGCCGCATGCCGAAGGCTGCTCGGCGGCCAGCCAGGCCAGCGTGCCATCAACAGCCACCACGCGGGCCAAGCCCTCGATCACGTCGTCTTGTGGGACCTGCAGCGTATTCATGACAGCTCGCTCACTTGACCCGCAGCATTGATACAAATAGCACGGCAACCCGGCTGGGTGCGCAACAAGGCCAGGCGGGCGGCCACGTTGGCCTGTGGGATCACGGCCAGTGCAGTCGACAAGGCATCGGCCTGCGTTGCGGTCGGTGCCACCACGGTCACGCTCTCATATTCGGGGGCAGTTCGCCCCGTATGTGGGTTGATCAAGTGGGTATAAAGGCCAGCAGCATCGAGCAAGGTGCCGTAGCCACCCGATGTGGCAACGGCCTGATCGACCACCGACAAGGTAAGCAGGGCGCGGTTGGGCTCACGCGGGTCTGCCAGACCGATTTGCCAGGCAGAGCCGTCTGGCTTGGCGGCCACGGCCCGGGGCTCGCCCATGTCCACCAGCAGGTGACTGAAGCCATACGAGCGAAAGATGTCGCTGCAGCGGTCGGTGATGAAGCCCTGTGCCATGCCGTTGAGCGTCAGCCCCATGCCGGGGCGTGCCAGCGTGACGCTATTGCCTGCCAGGTGCACGCCACGCCAGCCAACCAGGGCACGCGCCTGGGCCATGGCGCTGGCAGCTGGTGGTTGCGAGTTGCCGCCGACTACAAAGTGGTCGTAATACAAAGTCCACAAGGGCTGGATGCTGGGGTCAAACGCGCCATGAGAGAGCGCCGCCATGTTGAGCGCCGTTTGCAGTAATTCCACGAATTCGGGCGGCGCACCCACCACATGGCCCGTCCGGTTGAGCCGGGACAACCACGAGTCGGCGCGAAACAGGCTGAACATGCCCTCCAGACGCGTTACCTCTGCCAGCGCGGCTGCCAGCGCGGCATTGGCCCGCGCTGTGTCGCCGCCATGGTGGAGGATCACCGATGTGGGCGCACCCAGGGCCGTACCTTGCCAATGCAAAGGTTGCGCCTGTGCACTTTGCGACATACGCCAAGCCGCCAGTGGCAAGACCGCCGCTGCCAACAACAGCTGACGCCGACCAAACACGCGGGACTTGGACCCCTTCGCGGTCTCTGGGACGCGTGGCGAAGGGGCAGATGGTTCGCTGATCATGGGAGCATCCTTTTGAAATGGATCACAAGTTGTTGGTCAAACCCGTGCCCGTTGTGGCAGGGAAGACCGCAGGCTGTCCAGCGTCACATGTTGGCGGCCCCCCACATCCTGAAACACCTTGAACACTTTTTCCTGGGCTGGTGTCGATGTAACAAAGTCGCCATAGGCTTTGACCAGTTGCTCCCGGTAAGAGGTGTAAAGCCCCACCTCATCGGCCTGTGCCAGCAGGTTTTCCTGGCGGATGTACTGAAAGAATCGCTTCAGGATGTGCAAGCGGCTGACATTGACCACGCTTTGGTCAAACGGAATGCCAAAGTACTGCAGAAAATCTTCTGCAGAAGACAAGGCTTTGAGTTGTTGAAGAAAGGTTTCCATGGGGTTTACTCCAAGCTTGAGGACGGGGTCGAAGAAAATCTTGGTTCGCTACAAGGGTCATAGCATTCACCGCACATCACCGCGCACCACGGCCCACCAAGAAAGCCTGACAGCCTCTGCAGGCAATGCCTGGGCAGCAGACGGGGTGAGTGACGTGGCATTCATGTTGCGCCTCATGCCAGGCAGCCAGATGCCCGATGGGGCGTGGCGGCGACTGACTCCAGCAGAAAGCTGTGCAGCTCTGCGGCGGTGGCTTCTTGTTTGACGCGCATGGCGTGGTCGCGAATGCGCGCCAGCAGCCGTGCGGTTAGCGCGTCGTCTTCTAACACCACACCCAGCAATCCATAGGCCTGCCGAACCGCCTGTGAGCCAGAGTGCTTGCCCAGCACCGTGCGCCGCGTGCGACCCAGCTCGGACGGGTCAAAACTTTCATAGGTGGCGGCATTTTTGAGCAAGCCATCAATGTGGATGCCCGACTCATGGGTGAACACGGCATCACCAACGATGCTTTTGTTGGCGGCCACCGGCCGACCCGACGCGCGCTCTACCAGCTGAGAGATGGACACCAGCGCCTGCGTGTCGACACCGGTCTGCGCATGGTGCAAGTGGCGCACTCCCATCACTACTTCTTCCAGCGCCGCATTGCCGGCACGCTCACCCAGGCCGTTGACTGTGGTGTTGGCATGCGTGGCACCGCCGCGCAAGGCTGCCAGGGTATTGGCCGTGGCCAGACCGAGGTCGTTGTGGGCATGGATTTCAATCTCCATGTCCACCGCATCGCGTAGCCGCGCGACCGCCTCGTAGGTGGTGAACGGGTCGAGCACGCCCAGCGTGTCGGCAAAGCGGATGCGGCTGGCACCGCAGGCCTGAGCACGCCGGGCCACCAGCGCCAGAAAGCTGGCATCAGCGCGGGAGGCGTCTTCAGCGCCCAGGGAAATCTTGCGGCCACTGGCGACCGCTTGTCCGATCACGCGAGTGACCTGCGTCAGCACCCATTCGCGCGACTGGCGCAGCTTGTGTTGCAAGTGAATATCAGACACGGGAATCGACAGGTGAACAATGTCGGCCTCACAGCGCAAGGCGCTGGCCAGGTCTGCATCCGTCAGGCGCCCCCAAACCATCAGGCTGGCAGATAAATTGAGTGCGGCAATGCTGTTGATGCAATCAATCTCTTGCTCGCCCATGGCCGGAATGCCGATCTCCATTTCCGGCACACCGGCTTCGGCCAGCGCAGCGGCAATGGCGCACTTCTCTTCGACCGTGAATGCCACCCCGGCGGTCTGTTCGCCGTCACGCAGGGTGGTGTCATTGATGATGAGGTTGGGGGGCATGGTGTGGCATCCTTTGCCTACCTTCTCAGCAAGGTGCATGCCATCTGGTTTAGCGGCCCTTTTTGGCTATTCATCTGGCCATTCGGGTCGGTTTGTCGGGTCTGATGCGGGTTGGCTGGCCGGGCAGCGAACGCCGCTTGTCGGGAATGTGCTGTTTCAGACAGCGTGGTCAGAACCGGGGGATGCCCTGGCAGGGAATGCGGCCACACGCCAGTACGCGTTGACGCGCCACCGCGCCAGTGCGGTGCCTTGCAACAACATTTGCTATGCTAATAATAGCTGTTAACGCTTGTTCTATATGGGCTAGATGCTATTTTGGTGTAAAAAAACGTGCAGCTTGCCGGTGCCAGTGATGCGTGGCCTGGTGAAAGCGCCTGGTTCACACCGGTGAGTGGGTGCGCAACCAATCACGCAGCGGTTCGATCAGGAAGTCAAGTTTCTCATGGCCGATGCATGGTCATGATATTCAGACTTCCTGATGCATATAGGCACAGTTTGCTTTTTTCAGGAATAGGACTGGCACTTGTAGGAGTGGCGGCAGCCGCGAATTCGGGCTTGCCAGCCCTCCCACAAAGTCACAACCAGGCTTTCACCATGCCACATGGTTTCCGGGCGGATCAGGAAGTCTGGAGGTTGGACTTTCAACGATTTAAGACTACTTTGAAGGCTCGATTCCCGAGCGCCAATGCCATGAATGCCGAACCGTCGGTCACCGCAAGCGAAGTCGCCCAGCATCTGGGCGGCGCGAATGAAGAACAAGGCCCCAAAAATCCTGGGCCCATCTGACATGGATAAACGCCGGGTGGGCAGAACCGCCCCTACAAAGCCCCCGAAGCCGTCACCGCCAAGAAGAAGACCTGGCACCACTACATCCGGCGGTACAGCAGTACGGTAGAGGCCAAGGGCGACACCGAGCAGGCATTGTTGAGTCTGGCCGCCAAGGTGCCGTTGGCGCGGATGACGCGCGAGGCTCTGAGCTATATCCAGCGCAACTTCCTGATCGAAACCGTGCTCAAGCACCCTGACCGGGCCGAGACTACTCGGGCTTGGAACGGATGACGACCGACTTTCGTTTGTGATCCGCTTGCCCGGTCATCCGCTGGCAACGACGGGAATTTCTCCCACCGACCAAGTCACAGGGGAAGTCACAGGGGAAGTCAGGCGTCTGCTGCGTGCCGTAGTCGGCGAGATATCTCGGCAACAAATTCAGTTTTCGCTGGGTCTGAACGGCGAAGAGCACTTCCGCAAGGCCTACCTCAAGCCGGCTTTGGAGGCAAAGATGATCGAAATGACCCGGCCCGACAAACCTCGCAGTAGCAACCAGCGCTACCGCCTAACCGCCCTCGGACAATCCTGGTTGGAAAAGCATCCCGGCACCGGCGTACGTTGAAATCTGCGCAGCCAAATAAAAATGTCTCTGGTGCGCTTTGCGGATTTTGAGGTGTTCCCGCTGATCTGCCCGATGTGCGGGGGGCAAATGCGCATCATCACATTCATCACCTTCATCACCTTCAGTGCCGACATCCACAAGATTTTGGAGCACATCGGGGTCGACCCCGAAGCCCCGCGCATCGCCCCCGCACGCGGGCCACCGCTGTGGGACGACTGTGGGGCGCAAGAGAAGGACGAGGGTGTGGAGGCTGAGCCGGACTGGTATCTGGCAACCCAGCCAGCACCAGACTACCCCGACGATCAGCGCACTATTTGGTGAATTTTCAGCAATGGGCAACGGGTCGCGACGACTGCGCCGGGGTAAGGTTGTGTTCGACGGCAGCCTAGCGCGTGGTTTGCGACGGGTGGGCGCAAATTCTGGGGGATTCAGACGGTCATCTCAGGAAAATCACGTTTTTCAGGACGTTTTGGAGTGCGATATTTGGCCTCATGCGGTTGGATGTCCTATCCGTCCAGTGCGGCGCGGTGCGGTGCGGTGCCTTGCAACAACATTTGCTATGCTAATAATAGCTATTAACGCTTGTTCTACCTGGGCTAGAGGCTATTTTTGTGTAAAAAAACGTGCGGCTTGCCGGTGCCAGTGATGCGTGGCCTGGTGAAAGCGCCTGGTTCACACCGGTGAGTGGGTGCGCAACCAATCACGCAGGGCTTCATTCATGCGCGTCTGCCAACCCGCGCCAGTCGCACGGAAAGCGGCCAGTACATCGGGGCTGTAGCGCACCGCCACCTGCTCCTTGAGCGGCCCGCGGTTTGGCCCGCGTGTGCGCGCACGGCCCACAACAACACCGGCTTGCTTGAGAACAGCACCCTCCCAGTCGGAAATGCTGGTACTGGGGCTGTCCGGGTCATTGACCCTGTCAGTTGGGGAAGTTTTTCCAGTAGATGCGGTCTTCATGCTTTTCTGCCTTTCTGATCGAAATAACGTGGTCTGCATTGCCACGTGCGGTATGCACCACAAACACCACCACGGCGTGCCACAGACCCAGCGTTTGCAGGCGCAATTCACCGTATGCGTCGCGTACATCTTCACGGGTGATGGTGAAGCCCTCAAACACAACATCGCTACCTATAAAGTCGAAACCGTGGTTTTTGATGTTGGCTTGCCGTTTGACTTCATCGTAAGTGACCATTGGCAAATTGTAGATGCAAATTCACACATGGCAAAGCATTACGTAGATGCAATTTGGCCATCTGAACTCCAGGCGCAGTGGACGCCTCCGATGTGTTGTGTCCTGATTGCCAGAATATCAGTGCGCAGCGTCTTGAGAATTTGCTATAGATAATATAGCTACTCACACATGTTTTATATGGGCTACAAGCCAAATTTATATATAAAACCAGCCATTCAATGCTCGCGCGCATGGTTACGGGTGTGTTTCGGAAATTCCACGGTGAGGTCGGTGTCAACCAGCCTGACGCAGCAGGCCAGTCTTGAGTCTGCTTCCAGCCCCCAGGCATGGTCCAGCTGGTCACCTTCATCGTCGTCGGGTTCTGCCAGCGAGTCACCCCCTTGGCGCACGTACACATGGCAGGTTGAGCAAGCGGTCACCATCTCGCAGGCGTGCTCGATTTCCACGCCCACCTTGAGCAGACTCTCGCACAGCGACGCGCCGTTTTTGACATCCATCACCAGGCCCTCGGGGCACAGGTCAGGGTGGGGCAGCAAACGAATTTTGGGCATAGGTGAAGGGTGTCTCTGGTGCGCTTTTCGGGTTCAAGCCAGACTGTCCATGGTGCGACCCGACAGCGCCTGGCTGATGGAGGCATTCATGCGCCGCGCGGCAAACTCATCGGTGACCGCGCCCAGCAGAGCCGTGGCCGTGCGCAGTTCCTGCAGCGGGGCGTCGGTTTCGAGCATGTCACCGACTTTGAACAAGGCGCTGCGAATGGCCTTGATCTCAGGCACAGTCAACAGCTTGGCATCTTCGCTCAGGGCAGACTCGGTCGCATCCAACATGCGCCGCGCATCGACCTGTGCCTCACGCAAGGAGCGCAGCAACATGTCTTGTTGTGAGGCCCCAATGGCATCCTGCAACATCGTCGTGATCTGGGTGTCGGCTAAGCCATAGGTGGGCTTGACCTCAATATGGGCCTCAACCCCGGTGGTCTGCTCGCGTGCGGTGACCGACAGCAGGCCGTCGGCATCAATCTGAAAACTCACCCGAATGTGCACCGCCCCGGCTACTGCCGCCGGGATGCCGCGCAACTCAAAGCGCGCCAGCGAGCGGCAGTCGGCCACCGACTCACGCTCGCCCTGTACCACGTGCAGGGACATGGCGGTCTGCCCGTCCTTGAAGGTGGTGAACTCTTGCGCACGGGCGATCGGCAGGGTCGAGTTGCGCGGAATAATTTTTTCGACCAAACCACCCATGGTTTCAAGTCCCAATGACAGCGGGCAGACATCCAGCAGCAGCCAGTCATCGCCACTGCCATTGCCGACCAGCACATTGGCCTGAAGTGCAGCGCCAATCGCCACCACTTGGTCTGGGTCGATGTCTACCAGTGGCTCTTGCTTGAAGAAATCGCGCACCGCATCGCGTGCGATGGGCATGCGGGTGGAGCCCCCCACCAGCACCACACCGGTAATATCGTCAATGCCCAGTTTGGCATCGCGCAGCGAGCGCCGGGTGGCCGCCATGGTGCGGGCAATCAGGGGGGCTGCCAATTCGGCGAACTGCGCCCGCGACAGGATCGCTTGACGCGCATCGTTGTCCGCATCACGCAGCAACATGGCGCAAGTCTCGTGCTGTGACAGCGTTTCCTTGGCGTGACGGGCTGCCGCCAACAGGCTGCGCTGAGCCCCTGGGGGCAGTGCGGCCAGGCCGTCAAACCCCTGTTGCAGGCAGAACCACTCGGCAATGGCATGGTCAAAATCATCACCACCCAAGCCCGAGTCACCACCCGTGGCCAGCACCTCAAACACGCCTTGGGTAAGGCTCAGGATGGAAATATCAAAGGTGCCACCACCGAGGTCATAAATGGCAAATGTGCCTTGCGCCGCCTTGTCCAGCCCATAGGCAATGGCCGCTGCGGTGGGCTCATTGAGCAAGCGCAGAACGGTCAGGCCTGCCAAACGCGCGGCGTCTTTGGTGCCCTGGCGCTGCGCATCGTCAAAATAGGCCGGCACCGTGATTACCACACCGGTCAGCGGGCCACCCAGCGACACCTCAGCGCGCTCGCGCAGTGCGGTCAGTATCTCTGCTGACACTTGCACCGGGGAGCGCTCGCCAGAGACCGTACTGATGCCGACCATGCCGGGCGCGTCCACAAACCGGTAAGGCAAACCTGCAGCCTCCTTGATATCCGAGAGGCTGCGGCCCATGAAGCGTTTGACCGAGACAATCGTGTTCTCGGGGTCGTCTGCCTGACTCTCCTGCGCCTCGTGCCCCACCACAATCCCGTTACCCGGCAGGTACCGCACCACCGAAGGCAGCAACAGCTTGCCGTCATCATCAGGCAAGGCTCGTGCTACAGCGCTTTGCACTGTGGCAATCAGCGAGTTAGTGGTACCCAGGTCTATGCCCGCAGCCAGGCGGTGCTGGTGCGGCGCGGCAGCTTGGCCGGGTTCGGAGATTTGCAGCAGTGCCATGCGTTCAGACCGCGAAGCTCTCGCCACAACCGCAGTTGGCTTTGGCGTTCGGGTTGTTGAATTTGAAGCCTTCATTGAGGCCCTCACGCACAAAATCAAGCTCGGTGCCGGCCAGCATGCCCAGGCTGCGAGCATCAACAATGACTTTGGTGCCATGGGTCTCGAAGCATTCGTCGTCCGGATTAACCGAATCAACAAACTCCAGCGTGTAGGCAAAGCCGTTGCAACCACTGGTTTTGACTGCCAGGCGCAAGCCTATGCCCTTGCCCCGCTTGGCCAGGGATTTCTCAACGTGACGCGCAGCCGCAGGGGTAAGGGACACCGTCATGACCATAGCTCCTTAAACAGAAAACGAGCTGCCGCAACCGCAGGTGGTCTGCGCGCTGGGGTTGTGAATGACAAAGCGCGAGCCTTCCAGGCCGTCTTCAAAATCAACCCGTGCGCCCAGTACATATTGCAAACTCATGGCATCAACGACCAGCGCCACGCCTTCGGTGACGGTCAGGGTGTCGTCCTCGGCAATCTGGTCATCAAAGGAAAACCCGTAGCTAAAGCCTGAGCAGCCACCGCCCGTCACGTAAAGACGCAGTTTGAGGTCAGGGTTGCCCTCTTCCACAATCAGATCAGCCACCTTGGCTGCGGCGGCAGGTGTGAACTCCAACGGGGCGGGCATGGTGCCAGGTGCGCTGGTGCTGTGGGTGGCCAATTCTGCTTGCATGGTGATTCCTTGGTGGGGTGAGTTGGGGGCGGCGCTGAATTCAACGCGGGGTGGAGGCGCAGGCGATTTGTTCAGACACCAACGTGGCCGCACCGGTGGGATGGCGTGACCTGAAGTCAGCCACCGCCGCCTTGATGGCATCTTCGGCCAAAATCGAACAATGAATCTTCACCGGGGGCAGCGCCAGCTCTTCGGCGATGTCGGCGTTTTTGATGGCCAGTGCTTCATCTAGCGTGCGTCCGCGCACCCATTCGGTGACAAGCGAGCTTGACGCAATGGCCGAGCCGCAGCCATAGGTCTTGAACTTGGCATCTTCAATCACGCCCTGCGCATTGACGCGAATTTGCAGCCGCATCACGTCACCACAGGCGGGCGCACCCACCATGCCGGTGCCCACACTGTCATCGCCGGCCTCAAAGGCACCGACGTTGCGCGGGTTTTCGTAGTGGTCGACGACCTTGTCGCTGTAAGCCATGGTGTATCTCCGGTAAGTGGGTGGAATCAGTGTTCAGACCACTGGATCGAGTTGAGGTCAATGCCGGCTTGCACCATGTCCCAGAGCGGGCTCATGGCGCGCAGTTTGTCGACCACCTGGGTGACCTGGGCTATGGCGTAATCAATGTCTTGCACTGTGGTGAAGCGGCCGATGGAAAAGCGCACCGAACTGTGGGCCAACTCGTCACTGCGTCCCATGGCGCGCAGCACATAGCTGGGCTCCAGACTGGCAGAGGTGCAGGCCGAGCCGGATGACACCGCCACACCCTTGATGCCCATCAGCAGGGATTCGCCCTCAACATAGTTGAAGCTCGCATTGAGGTACGAAACTGCCCGGTTCTGCTCGTCGCCGTTGAGCACCACGGCCTCCATCTGCTGAAAGCCTGCCCATAAGCGGTCACGCAGCATCTTGATGCGCTCGTTGTCGGCCGCCATGTTTTCGCGCGCCAGCCAGAAGGCCTCACCCATGCCGACAATTTGGTGCGTCGGCAAGGTACCGGATCGCATGCCGCGTTCATGGCCGCCACCGTGCATTTGCGCCTCCAGACGCACCCGGGGTTTGCGCCGCACATACAGGGCACCGACCCCTTTGGGGCCGTAAATTTTGTGCGCCGACATCGACATCAGGTCGATCGGCAACAGCGCCAGGTCAATCGCCACCTTGCCAGCGGCCTGCGCTGCGTCAACGTGGAATAACACCTTTTTGGTGCGACAAATGGCACCAATCGCGGCTACATCCTGTATGACACCGGTTTCGTTGTTGACCATCATGACCGAAGCCAGCACCGTGTCTGGCCGCAACGCGGCTTCAAACACTGCCAGGTCCAACAGACCACTGGGCAACACCGGCAACACTGTTACCTCGAAACCTTCGCGCTCCAGCTCACGCATGCTGTCGAGCACCGCTTTGTGCTCGGTCGCCAACGTCACCAGATGCTTGCCTTTGGCCGCGTAAAAATGCGCCGCCCCTTTAATGGCCAGGTTATTGGACTCGGTGGCACCTGAGGTCCAGACAATCTCGCGCGGGTCGGCATTGATGAGTGCGCAAACCTGCTCGCGGGCCAGTTCCACCGCCTCGTCAGCAGCCCAACCATAGGCATGCGAGCGGCTGGCGGGGTTGCCATACACCTCGGTCAGGTACGGCATCATCTTGCTCGCCACACGACGGTCAACTGGTGTCGTTGCGGCATAGTCAAGGTAAACCGGTGGGGCTGATTTTGCGGGGGCTCGAATGGCAAGTGGGTCTGACATGGCGGCTCTTTGAAAAGGTTGGACAGTTCCTGTTCTGCAATTTCAATGCCACCCCTCTCCGGGTGAATTGGAGCGTCTGGACGGCTAAATTTGTTTGTTTTGTCTGTGGGTCAGCGCTAGCCGCTGCGTTGGTCTGTCCAGTTTGTCGGGAAACAGGTCGATCATGTGTTGCATTGCAACAATTCTTCTGTCCCTGGTGTGTTTCTTGCTTACGAAACACTGTGACCCCGGCCTTATCGTCGCGCCCCCTTTTACTGGAGTCCATCATGGCAAACACCCAAACAATTGAAGCCCGGCGCGAATTGCTGGCAATTTACGAGGTCAGCAAGACCCTGGCCACCTCGCTTGATGTTGCCAAAACTTTTCGCGAAGCCCTGAACTACCTGGTCTACGCGTTTGATTGGCGGCGCGCCTATGTGGTGCTTGCAGAGCCGGGCGCCTCGCTGCGCGGGCTGTGCGCCGTCGGACTTAGCCGGGAAGAGCAACTGCGGCTGCACTACCAGTCTGGCGAAGGCATTGTGGGCCGCGTGTTTGCCAACGGCATCCAGCTCATGCTGCCAGACATTCGCAATGAACCCGCGTTCCTGAACCGCACAGGTGGCGCAGACCAGCACGCCGACACGCCGGTGGCCATGATTTTTACCCCCATCAGTGCCGAGCGGCACATTCTGGGTCTGCTGGTGATTGACTGCCTCAACCCGGACGAGCAACGCAATTTTTGCAACGACCTGCAGCTTCTGAAAATGGTCGCCACCCTGATGGGGCAATCCCTGTTGTTGAATCATCAGGTCAGCGATGTTCATGACAATTTGCAGGACGAGGTGCGGCGCATGCGCAAGGTGCTCAAGCCCGGCAAGCAGATTGAGCATGTGGTCGGGGTGTCCAAACCGATGCAAGAGGTGTTTGACCAGGTCCACAAAGTAGCCCCCGCACGCACCACCGTGCTGTTGCGGGGCGAGAGTGGTACTGGCAAAGAGGTGATCGCCCGCGCCATTCACAACCTTTCTCCGCGCAAGAGCGAGGCCTTTGTCCGCGTCAACTGTGCGGCGCTGACCGAGTCTCTATTGGAAAGCGAGTTGTTTGGCCACGAAAAAGGAGCCTTCACGGGGGCCCAGGGTCAGCGCAAGGGACGCTTTGAGATGTCACACGGCGGTACGCTGTTTCTGGATGAAATTGGTGATATCTCAGCCGCCTTTCAGGCCAAACTGCTGCGCGTGCTGCAAGAGCGCGAATTTGAACGCGTGGGTGGCTCCACTGTCGTGAAAGTCGATGTCAGGTTGATCATGGCCACCAACCGAAATCTGGAACGTATGGTGCAAGAGGGCGGCTTTCGGGCGGATCTGTATTACCGCATCAACGTGGTCAGCATCCAACTGCCGCCTTTGCGCGAGCGCCGAGACGATATTCCTGCCATGGCCAAGCATTTTCTGGACCGCTTCAATACGGAAAACTTACGCGCGGCGCAATTCAGCCCGGCAGCGATACGCGTGCTGAGCAGTTGTTATTGGCCAGGCAATGTGCGTGAGCTGGAAAACTGCGTGGAACGCACCGCCACCATGGCGCAGAGTGATGTCATCACTGACCTGGCCTTTCCGTGCCAGGGCAACCGTTGCCTGACCCAAGTCTTGCATCACGTTGAACGCGTCGACGCGGTTAACCCGGCTAGCCCGGTTCGTCTGGCTGACATACCGGTGATAGAAGTACCGCTGGTACCTTCAGCGGTGCCTGCCGCGCCGCAAACTGTCTTGCCTGAAGGTGATGACGCCCTCGACATGACCGAAGGAAATGACACCGATACGCTACCCGATAGCGATGGCAAACCCGAGGGTGAACGTGAACGCCTGATCTGGGCCATGGAGCGCTGCGGCTGGGTTCAGGCCAAGGCCGCGCGTCTGCTCAAAATCTCACCCCGGCAAATGGGCTATGCGCTGCAAAAGAATGCCATCGAGGTCAGGAAGTTTTGAGACGCAGCCCAACGGCGTTTGGCGGGAATTTTGACTGAAAATGCTTGAATTTTTGGTAAAAACAGGTTGTAGCGCTTATGGAATATGCGCTAACAGCTACAAAATTAATAGCATTCATCAAGTGACTTTTGGCGACTGACGCAGCCACTTACGTTCATCCGCATCACGCGAACGCAGCTGCCATGCGTGTTCCAAAGCAAAGCCACCAAGCGGATCGGGTCGGGAGACATCCGAAATTTGACCTGCTGCAGGAATCCGTTCGTCTGCACCCGACCAAGAATTGACGGCCAACAAGAGCAGCCGTCGAACAGCAGCTGGCAGTTAGCTACCGGTCGCGCCGCTCCTCGATACCGGTCATTGGATTGGCAAAAGTGAATCCAATGGGGAAGCCGTGCCGCCTGCATTTGTTGCCGCATGCCTTCCATCAGCCGCATACCGGTGCCGTACAACAGCCGGGCCAACAGCGCGGTAACACCGTCCAACTGCGCCAGAAGGCCAGCCACCTCATCCTTTGTCAACACGGATGGAATGCGCTGGGTCTGTTGTGGCCGTCCAATGTTGTTGAGCCAAGGCAAGTCGATGTTCAGCACTTCTCGGTACAAAAACAAGATGGCACTGAGTGCTTGGTTGTGCGTGGAGGCTGATACCTTGCGTTCGTTGGCCATCATTGACAGAAACGCCTCTACGTCCAGCACGCCCATGTCTCTCGGGTGGCGCATGCCGCCGGGTTGGGTGGCACTCCATCGGACGAAAAATCGCACCCCATACAGGTAGGCCTTCTCCGTCTTCAAGCTATAGTGCAGATACCGAACCCGCTCGCGCACCTGATCGAGCAAGCGGGCAGACTGTAGAGGAGGCGCACCGGGTTTCATGGAAAATTTATACCTGTTAATTCATCCAGTATAT
>JBBQLQ010000048.1:0-21337 GCA_038328055.1 Burkholderiales bacterium | reverse complement strand
CCCTCCCACAAAGAATTCGGGCTTGCCAGCCCTCCCACAAAGACACAACCAGGCTGTCACCATGCCAAATGGATTCCGGGCGGATCAGGAAGTCTGAAGTTTGTCCGTCACAAGCGAGCGCAGCGCGGCAATCCATGGCTGCCGGACTTTCTGGATTGCCGCGTCGCTGCCCGCCACGTCGCTACGTTCCTCGCAGCTAAAGGCTTTTGCCTCGCAATGACAAACGTTGGATTTCGGGCTTGTAGGAGCGGCGGCAGCCGCGAATTCGGGCTTGCCAGCCCTCCCACAAAGAGTTCGGGCTTGCCAGCCCTCCCACAAAGAATTCGGGCTTGCCAGCTCTCCCACAAAGAGTTCGGGCTTGCCAGCCCTCCCTCAAAGTCACAACCAGGCTGTCACCATGCCAAATGGATTCCGGGCGGATCAGGAAGTCTGAAGTTTCAGGGCAGGAGCTCCTTTGAACCACCTTGGTTCAAAGGAGCGTGTGCCTCAATCCTTGAACTCAGGGCTGCGCTTGCCCATGTTGGCCATCATGGCTTCTTGCAGGTCGTTGCTCATCAGCATGGCGGCGTTCCAGGTGGCCACGTAGTTCAGGCCGTCGGCGACCGTGTGGTCGCGGGCGTAGGTGATCATTTCCTTGACCCCGCGCACTGACAGCGGCGACTTGGCGGCGATGGTTTTGGCAATGTCACGCACGCCACCTTGCATGGCTTCACGGGATTCAAATACACGATTGACCAGGCGCATCTCCAACGCCTCGGCCGCGCTGAATTTTCGTGCGGTGTAGGCCAGTTCGCGCGCCATGCCTTCACCGATCAGGCGTGGCAGGCGTTGCAGCGTGCCCACGTCGGCGGTCATGCCGATGTCGATTTCCTTGATACAAAAGCTGGCATCATTTGAGCAATAGCGCATGTCGGCGCAGCAGATCAAATCGATACCGCCCCCGACACAAGCGCCGTGGATCGCGGCCAGCACCGGCTTGCGGCAGCGCTCCAGGCTGGTGAGGGTGTCTTGCAGGTCAAGGATGACGCGGCGCAGGTTTTCGCGGGTGCGGCCTTCGCAATCGTTCTGGATGGTGTCGGACAAGCTCATCATCATCTGCAGGTCAATGCCCGAGGTGAACAGCTTGCCTTCACCCTCAAGCACGGCCACCCGTACTTCTGGCGTGGCATCGACCCACTTGAGGGCTTGGCGCAGTTCTTGCCACATGGCCATGTTCATGGCATTGACCTTGTCGGGCCGGTTCAGTCGGATGGTGGCAATGTGGTCGGCTAGGCTGACGGTCAAGGCTTCGTAGTTGGGCGCACCGTGGGCGCTGGCGCTTGCAGCGCTACCTGTGGCTTGCGCAATGGCTGGCTTATTGCTACCAATTTCAGAGCTGCTTGCGCTTATTTCACATGGGCTAGAGGCTGATTTGGCTTGTAACTCTCCGATGGAAATGGCCAGCTTGGTGCCTTGCAGAATAGCCCGCTTGGCATCAAGCTCGTCGGCCTTGTCGGCCCCGCCAATCAGGTGCACGTCGCAGCCTGCCGCCAGCAGAGCCGCTTGCAGTTCGCGCTGCGGATCTTGTCCAGCGCAAATGACGATGGTGTCTGCCGGGATGGTCATGTCGCGCTCATCCACGGTGATGTGCAGCCCGGCATCGTCAATTTTGCGGTAGGTGACACCGGCGAGCATTTGGACATGGCGGTTTTTCAGCGAGGTGCGGTGAATCCAGCCGGTGGTTTTGCCCAGACCGTCGCCGACCTTGCTGGCTTTGCGCTGCAGCAGGTAGACCTTGCGGGGGCTGGCCTCAATGTGCGCCGGTGTCAGGCCGCCGCGTGTGTGGTAGTTGGTGTCGACACCCCATTCGGCAAAGAATTTGACTGCATCCTGGCTCGGGCTGACTCCGTTGTGCAACAGGTATTCGGCAGTGTCAAAGCCAATGCCGCCAGCACCGATCAGCGCCACGGTCTGGCCGACCGGTTTTTTGTCGCGCAGCACGTCCAGGTAGCTCAGTACTTTGGGGTGGTCGATGCCGTCAATCGGCGGCGTACGCGCAGTCACGCCGGTGGCCAGCACGATGTGGGCATAGCCGCCTTTGACCAGTTCATCAACATCGACGCGATGGCTCAACTGCAGCTTGACCCCGGAGAGTTCAATCTGTTTGCCAAAATAGCGCAGTGTCTCGTAAAACTCTTCTTTGCCGGGGATTTGCTTGGCAATGTTGAACTGGCCACCAATCTCGGGGGCCGCATCAAACAGCGTGACCTCAAAGCCGCGTTGCGCGGCGGTGGTGGCAAAAGCCAGGCCGGCTGGACCGGCACCGACCACGGCGATTTTTTCACGCGTGGCAGCTGGGGTGACGTTGATGAGGGTTTCGTGGCAAGCGCGCGGATTCACCAGGCAAGAAGTGACCTTGCCGGCAAAAGTGTGGTCCAGGCAAGCCTGGTTGCAGCCAATGCAGGTGTTGATTTCGTCAGCGCGGCCAGCGGCGGCTTTCTGCACAAACAACGGGTCGGCCAAAAACGGCCGCGCCATCGACACCATGTCGCAAAAACCATCAACCAGTAATTGCTCGGCCACCTCGGGCGTGTTGATGCGGTTGGTGGCTACCAGGGGAATAGTCACTTTGCCCTTGAGCTGCTTGGTGACCCAGGCCCAGGCGGCGCGCGGCACCTTGGTGGCGATGGTGGGAATGCGTGCCTCATGCCAGCCAATGCCGGTGTTGATGATGGTGGTGCCGGCCGCTTCAATGGCTTGCGCCAGTTCAATCACTTCATCGAGCGTGGAGCCGCCTTCCACTAAATCAAGCATCGACAGGCGGAAGATGATGATGAAGTTAGCGCCGACTTTTTCGCGCGTGCGGCGCACGATCTCAACCGGGAATCGGATGCGGTTGGCGTAACTGCCGCCCCATTCGTCCTCACGCTGGTTGGTGCGCGCGCAAATGAATTCATTGAGCAAATAGCCCTCGCTGCCCATGATTTCCACACCGTCATAACCGGCTGACTGGGCCAGTGCGGCACAGCGCACAAAGTCGTCAATGGTTTGCACGACTTCTTCGGTGCTCAGCGCTTTGGGTTTCATCGGGTTGATGGGGGCTTGCAAGGCGCTGGGGGCCACCAGATCCTGGTGGTAGGCGTAGCGGCCAAAGTGCAAAATCTGCATGGCGATCTTGCCGCCGGCCTGGTGCACCGCGTCGGTCACCACCCGGTGCTTGGCGGCTTCTTCGGGCGTGGTCAGGCGGGCGCCGCCGGGCATCGGGCGGCCCCGGTCATTGGGCGCAATGCCGCCGGTGACGATCAGGCCGACACCGCCTTTGGCCCGCTCAGCGTAAAAAGCTGCCATGCGGTTAAAGCCGTCCTTGACTTCTTCCAGCCCCACATGCATCGAGCCCATCAGCACCCGGTTGGGCAGGGTGGTAAAGCCCAGGTCTAAGGGGGCGAGCAGGTGGGGGTAGGGGGTCATGGTGTTGTTCCTCTTTGTGGCTGTTGGGCGAATTGACTCGCGCAGTTTAGGCGGTGCAACAGGTTTTGGCTGTCGCCTGCGTAGAGTGGCATCCCTAACGGATGCATTGGGAAATTTGGCGGCAAAGGGCAATAAGCACCTACATGGGTTGAATCATCGGGCTAAATTGAATTTTTCAAGGCGGGTGCCAATGGGCCTGTTTTCAAGCCTGTCATTGAACAGCGAGCCCAATTGTTGGTGCCCACCATGGCCTTGTTTGAGGTTCACCGGGTACTCAGCCGCGTGCTGGCGCAGACACTGGTCACGCAGTGCCTGGATGTGATGCGCCTGGGTCGTGTGCTGGACTTGACCGACCGCCGCGCCGTTGCCGTTGCCGTTGCACAGGTGGCCGCACAGCACAAGCTGGCCATGGCCGATGTCGCCATGTACAGCATGGCGCAAGAGTTTGGCGCGACCTTCTGGACGCAGGACGTGGATTACCCGGGGCTGCCTGGTGTGCGCTACTGCCCCAAGTCAGGCCTTGGCACGAAAGCATTCGCTTAGCGGCACACGCAGCCCATTCGCGGGAGTGAGGCAGCTTTATCTGATGGGCAATCCCGGCTAAAACACCAGCGAACGCTGGCTGACAAAGTGCCTTGCCACACCGCTTACCGGGTCGATAAATTCCAGCTGCTGCGCCAGCAATTGCAAGGGTTTTGCGTAGTCAAGCTGGCCCTCGGGTGTCAACACCGGGTACAGGCCGTCGTTCAGAATCGGCAAGCCCAGGGCCAGCATGTGCACGCGCAATTGGTGGCGCTGGCCGGTCACCGGCTTGAGCTGGTAACGCGCCAAATCGCCACGCATTTCCAGCACCTCAATGTGTGTGGTGGCATTGGGCGGGCCGTCCACCTCATGCTGCAGCATGAAATGCCCGGCGGGTTTGATGCGGCTCTGAAGCAGCTGCGGCATCGGTACGTCAGCGCGCCACGGGGCGATGGCCTGGTAGGTTTTGCGTACCTGGTGGCGGGCAAACAGCGCGCAGTAGGCCGCGCGGCTGGCGGGCTGTTTGCTGAACATCACCAGCCCGGCGGTGTCTCGGTCGATGCGGTGGATCGGCACCAGCGTGTCGATGTGCAACTGGCGTTTGAGGCGCACCAACACCGTCTCGTTCAAATAGCCGCCGGAGGGCACCACGGGCAAAAAATGTGGTTTGTCCACCACCAGCAGGTGCTCGTCCTGGTACAGCACTACGGCCTCAAACGGAATCACCGGCTCATGGGGCACGTCGCGGTAGTAGTACAGGCGCGGGCTTGACTGCAACAGGGCCGGGTAGGGGGTCTGGCTGGCAAGCTCTGGCGTGATGGGTTCGCCTGTTGCGCTCAACACCTCACCGCTTGCAAGACGATGCAGCCAGGTCTGGCGTGTCACATTGGGAAAACGCTGCAGCAAAAAATCCAGCAGCACAGGCCACGACCCAGGGGTTAAGCCGACACAGCTAGGCCCAACACCGTTGCGGGTGAGCGGTTTCGTCATTGCGAGTTTCCAGTTTCGGTGATCAAAACCGCACGCGAACATTGAACCGAAGTACCCGTCATTGCGAGGCAAAAGCCTTTAGCCGCGAGGAGCGTAGCGACGTGGCGGGCAGCGACGCGGCAATCCAGGAAGTCCAGAAATTCCGGGGTCATGGATTGCCACGCTGCGCTCGCAATGACAAAAAAGCTGGATTGCCACGCTGCGCTCGCTTGTGACAAAAGAGCTGGAATGCCACGCTGCGCTCGCTTGTGACAGGTTTTACTGCGCATTGCCCACTGTACTAGGTCACCGAGAAAAAATAACTTGAACATTCTCCATCTTGCATGCGAGCGCTATGCTGCGTTGCAAAACACTTGTGTGGCCAGCCACACGGCGCGTTCTGCGCCTTGCCTTGCCTAGCATCTCGCCTGCAATCGGATAATTGTTCAATTTATTATTTCTCGGTTCCTAAACCCGCTCAAACACCAGGTCCCACACGCCATGGCCGAGCTTGATGCCACGGTTTTCAAACTTGGTAAGAGGTCGGTAATGCGGCTTGGCGGCGTAGCCCAGCAACTCGGGGTGGCTGAGCAGCGCGGGGTTTTTCAGCAGCGGCTCGGCGCTCAAGACTTCCAGAATCTGCTCGGCATAGGGCTGCCAGTCGGTCGCGCAGTGGATGTAGCCGCCTACCTTCAGACGCGCGGCCAGCTTGGCGACCAGCGGGCTTTGGATCAGGCGGCGCTTGTTGTGCTTGGTTTTGTGCCAGGGGTCAGGAAAAAAAATGTGCACACCGTCCAGGCTTTGCAAGGGCAACATGTGGTCAATGACTTCAACCGCATCGTGCGCGCAAATGCGGATGTTTTGCAAGCCTTGCTCGCCAATGCGCTTGAGCAGCGCACCCACACCGGGCTCATGCACTTCGCAGCACAAAAAGTGCGTTTCGGGCAGCAGCGCGGCGATGTGCGCCGTGGCCTCGCCCATGCCAAAGCCGATTTCCAGCACGATGGGGTGTCTTGTTTCAATCCATTCATCAGCACCGCCATTCCCGCTTGCCTTATCTGATAGACCATCCTGATTTATGAAAAAATGGCCTCTAGCCCCCGTATTACCTGCGTAAGCAGCTATAAAATTTATAGCATGTGGTTGGTAGGGCATTAGAAACTGGGGCCCGAGTTCTTCGAACGCTTTGGCCTGCCCGCTGGTGGTGCGCCCGGCGCGCTTGACAAAGCTCTTGATGGTTTTGGGGTAGGCCACACCGGCGGGCAACTGGCCGCGAATGCGCGGCGTGCGCGGTGCCTGAGCCGGGGTGTCGCCGGGTGTGGGGCTTGAGTTCAATGGGGGTGTGGGCAAGGTGTCGTTCACGGGCGGCATTGTAAAGAGGTAAAAATGTCAGAGAATCCAGGCTTTGCCGCAGTTCTTATCATCACAACCGGGAATTTTCCATGCCCGTGCTTACCAGGTCAGCGCGATCGCTTGTTACGGCGGCTGTCGTATTTTTTATCACCCTGGCCGTGTCGGCTTTTGTGATTTACAAGAGCGAACTGGCCCGCCAGGAAATTGCCCGGCACCAGGCGCAGCTGGCCGCGTCGGGCTACGGCTTGGCCCTGCAGCAAACTTTGCAGCATTCGCTGTCGGCCACGGGCGTACTGATGGCGCTGGTACAACAGGGCCAGGGCCAGATCACCGATTTTGAAGCTGTGGCGGCCACATTGCACCTTGAGTTTCCAGCGGTATCGGCCTTCGCTCTGGCTCCTGGTGGCGTGATCACCCAAAATTATCCCCTGGAAGAAAACCGCGCCGCCATTGGCCTGGACTTGTTGCAAGACCCGGTGATGCGCCGTGAGGCCGAATTTGCGCGTGACACCGGCCGGTTTATTCTGGCGGGGCCGCTGACGCTCAAGCAAGGCGGTTTGGGGCTGGTGGCGCGGCGGGCGGTTTTTCTGGATGCAGCAGGCGAAAAGCCGACTTTTTGGGGCATTGTCAATGTGATGATGCGCGTGCCTGAGGCGCTGGGGCAGCCGAGTCTTGATCATCTCCAAAAGCAGGGCTACCACTTTGCCCTGTGGCGCTTGCCGCCAGACGCGCAAACCCGCCAGGTCATCGCCCAATCGGCTGTGTTGCCGCTGGCTGCGCTGGATTTTGCGGTGAATGTGCCCAACGGTGTCTGGATGCTCAGTGTGGCTCCGGCCGCTGGCTGGGGCGATCCGCTGGGCTTGAGCCTGAAGGTGGCGCTGGCGCTGTTGCTGGGTTGTTTGATGGCGTATGCCGCCCGCCAGGCCAGCCTGACCTACGCCCGCGCCGTGGCGCTTGATGCCGAGGTGGCGCTCAGAAACCGCGAAATTCTGGCACTCAACCGGCGCTTGCAGGCCACGCTGGACGCGTTGCCTGACTTGTTGTTTGAGCTGGACAACGAGGGCCGTTACCTGTCCTACTACTCGCCACGCGCCGAGCTGCTGGTGGTGCCCGAAGCGGATGTCATCGGTAAAACGACCGCCGATCTGCTGCCGACTGAGGCGGCTGCAGTTGGCCAGGCCGCGCTGGATGAAGCCCGCGCCACCGGCGCTTCACGTGGCCGGCAATACGCACTCAACCTGACTGACGGTACGCGTTGGTTTGAGCTGTCGATCGCACGCAAGGGCGCGCACGGCGAACAAGACACCACTTTCATTGCCTTGTCGCGCGACATCACCGATCGCAAAAATGCTGAACTCAAGCTGGAGCGGCTGACCAAGCTGTACGCTGCCCTGAGCCAGTGCAACCAGGCCATTGTGCGGTGCCAGACCGATGGTGAGTTGTTCGCCACGCTGTGCCGCGATGCGGTCAACTTTGGTGGCATGACGATGGCCTGGATCGGCATCCTTGATGCCCAGCGCCATCGCCTCGTGCCAGTGGCCTGGTCTGGCGAAGGAACGGCTTATCTGGAGGGGATCGACATCACGCTCGATGCCAATGACGTGAGCGGGCAGGGGCCTTCAGGCGTTGCCATGCGGGAAGGCCGCCCGTATTGGTGCCAGGATTTTCAACATGATCCGGCTACCGCCAAATGGCATGTGCGTGCCCAGCAGTTTGGCTGGCGTGCCTCGGCGGGTTTGCCGCTGCACCTGCGTGGTCAGGTGGTTGGGCTATTTTCGGTTTATGCCAGCGAAGTCAATGCGTTTGACGATGCCGCGCAGGCCTTGCTGCTCGAAATGGTGATGGACATCAGTTATGCGCTGGACCGCTTTGCCGACGAGGTCGAGCGCAAGCTGGTGCAAGACGCGTTGAATGACAGTGAGGAGCGCTATCGCAAGGCATTTCAAACCAGCCCGGATGCGGTCAACATCAACCGCCTGGCCGATGGCTTGTACCTGGACGTGAACAGCGGCTTTGAGCGCCTGATGGGGTGGCAGCATGATGAAATAGTTGGCAAAACATCGACCGACATGCACGTCTGGAAAGACCCGCAGGACCGGCTAAATCTGGTGGCGTTGTTGCAGCGCGATGGTCGGTGCAGCAATCTGGAAGCCGATTTTGTCAAGAAAGACGGCGGCATTGTTCATGGCTCGATGTCTGCCGCGCTGGTGCGTTTCAAGGATGTGGAGTGCATTTTGAGCATTACCCGTGATGTCACTGAAAAAAGACGGGCTGACGCGCGCATCGAGCAGTTGGTGCATTTTGACCAGCTCACCGGCCTGCCCAATCGCAACCAGGTGCGCGAGCGTTTTGACTTTGCGCTGAGCTTGGCGCAGCGCAGTGGCGAAAGCATGGCGGTCATGTTTCTGGACCTGGATCACTTCAAAAACATCAATGACACGCTGGGCCACAGCGTGGGCGACTGCCTGCTGGTGGAGGTTTCGCAACGGCTCTCTGCGGTGCTGCGTACCCAGGACACCTTGTCGCGCATGGGCGGCGACGAATTCATCTTGCTGCTGCCGGCCATTGGCCACGAGGCTGCCGCGCAGGTGGCGGCCAAGCTGATTGCCGCGGTGGCGCAGCCGTGCCAGATTGACCACCATGAGCTGGTCAGCACGGTATCGATCGGCATTGCCATGTACCCGCATGATGGCGAGGATTTTGAGACGCTGTCGAAAAATGCCGATGTGGCGATGTACCGCGTCAAGCGGGCCAGCCGCAATGGTTTTTGCTTTTTTACCCAGGAAATGCAGGTGCATTCGGCGCGCACCCTGCAGTTGGTCAATGCCATGCGCAAAGCGCTTGAGCGGGGTGAATTTTCCTTGCATTACCAGCCGCAGGTAAGCCTGCAGGACGGGCGCATCGTCGGCGCTGAGGCGCTCTTGCGCTGGCAGCATCCCGAGCTGGGGGCGCTGTCGCCGATGGAGTTCATTCCGATCGCCGAAGACAGCGGGCAAATTCTGGAAATTGGCGAGTGGGTGCTGCGCACGGCGGTCACGCAACTCAAGCGCTGGCTGGACGCGGGTTTGCCGCCCATGGTGATCGCGGTAAATTTGTCAGCGGTGCAGTTTCGCCATGCCAATCTGGTGGCGTTGGTGACTGGTATTCTGGTTGATGCCAAGCTGCCAGCGCACCACCTGGAGCTGGAGCTGACCGAAGCCACGGCAATGGACAACCCGACTGCTGCGATTGACGTGTTGAACCAGCTCCATGCCCACGGCATCCGCATGTCGATTGATGACTTTGGCACCGGCTATTCGTCTTTGAGCTACCTGAAAAAATTCAGCATTTACAAGCTCAAGATCGACCAGTCTTTTGTCCGCGATATTGGCGATGACCCGGACGACAAGGCCATCGTGACAGCCATCATCAACTTGGCCAGCAGCCTGGGCCTGCACACCATTGCCGAGGGTGTCGAAACCGCCAGTCAATTGGCCTTTTTGCGCGAGCAAGGCTGTAAAGAAGTGCAGGGCTATTACTTCAGTCGGCCGCTGCCGGCCGGGCAGTTCGAGGCGTTTGTGCGCGCGCAGCCGCAGGCATGAGCGGCCTGTGGCCCGGAAAGAGCTTGTCTGAAAAGTCGTAAAACCAGAAACTTCGAAACTGCTTTACGCCAGGCGGGCGTTTTCAACCCGGCGGTTTCCCCCTAAAAGGCGATCTGCAACAATAGAGGGTTCTGGCACGGGTCGAAAAAATGCCGGGATGTTGCGGGCCAGCTGAGCTCCCCCACATCGCGAACACCCCCCTTATTCCTGACTGAAAACTTATTTATGACCACTCCAAATCCTGTAGCCATTTCACCCGTGGAAGACATCATTGCCGACATGCGCGCTGGGCGCATGGTGATTTTGGTGGACGAAGAAGACCGCGAAAATGAAGGCGATCTGGTGTTGGCGGCTGATCATGTCACCGCTGAAGCCATTAATTTCATGGCACGTTTTGGCCGCGGCCTGATTTGTCTGACATTGACCCGCGAGTGCTGCGAGCACCTGCAGCTGCCACCCATGACGGCCCACAATGGCGACAAAAAGGGCACGGCTTTTACCGTGTCGATTGAAGCCGCCGAGGGTGTCACCACCGGCATATCAGCCGCCGACCGGGCACGCACCGTGCAAGCTGCGGTGGCCAAAAATGCCGTGCCGACAGATTTGGTGCAACCTGGCCACATCTTTCCGCTGCAGGCCGTCGATGGCGGAGTGCTGATGCGCGCCGGCCATACCGAGGCCGGTTGCGACCTGGCTGAGATGGCAGGTTGCAGTGCGGCATCGGTGATTTGCGAGATCATGAAAGACGATGGCACCATGGCCCGCCTGCCTGACTTGCAGGTGTTTGCCGCCGAACATGGTCTGAAAATTGGCACCATTGCTGATTTGATTCACCACCGCAGTCGCATGGAATCCTTGGTCGAACAGGTCGGCACGCGTCCGCTGAATACGGCTTTTGGCGAATTCATCGCCTACGCCTTTAAGGACAAGACATCGCATGATGTGCATCTGGCGCTGGTCAAAGGCCAATGGAACCCCGATGAAGCGGTGCTGGCGCGCGTGCATGAGCCGCTGTCGGTGCTGGACGCGCTGGAGGTCGGCCGCAGCATGCATTCCTGGAGCCTGGATGCCAGCCTGGCACGGGTCGCGGCTGAGGGCAAAGGTGTTGTGGTGTTTTTGAACTGCGGCGAAAGTGGCAAGCAGTTGCTGGCCCAGTTTGACGGCACCGCCCGCGCCACCCACGGCCCTGAGCGGGGTCGCATGGACTTGCGCAGCTACGGCATTGGTGCGCAGATTTTGCGCGATTGCGGCGTGCAAAAAATGAGACTCATGGGCAGCCCGCGCCGCATGCCCAGCGTGACCGGCTACGGACTTGAAATTGTCGGCTATGTCGCTCCCTAACCCATTGATGAAAACAACACCATGCAAAACGTAGACCAAGGCACGCTCGCTGCCACCGACCACCGCCTGAATGGCAAAAAGCTCACCATTGGCATTGTGCAGGCTCGCTTTAACGCTGGCGTAACAGACGCTCTGGCGCAAGCCTGCCAGGCCGAGTTGCTGGCGCTTGGCGTGCCTGAAAAACACATCACCCTGGTGCAAGTGCCCGGTGCGCTGGAGGTTCCCGTGGCCTTGCTGGCGATGGCCGAAAAGCTCAAATATGACGCGTTGATTGCACTTGGGTGCATCATTCGCGGTGAAACCTACCATTTCGAGCTGGTGGCCAACGAATCTGGCGCAGGGGTCAGCCGGGTCGCCCTGGACTACCAGTTGCCGATTGCCAACGCCATTTTGACCACCGAAACCATGGCGCAAGCCGTCGAACGGCAAACGGACAAAGGGCGCGATGCAGCCCGCGTTGCCGTTGAGATGGCCAACTTACTGGAAGCAATTTAATGAGTGAATCAAGCCACCCCACCACCACCGTGCGCCCGCCACGCCAGCCGCGCAAGGGCCTGACCAGCACCGGCGTGCGCAAGGCCGCCAGCAAATCAGACCGTTCGCGCTCGCGCGAATTCGCCTTGCAAGGGCTTTACCAGGTGCTGGTGGGAAAAAACGAGTTGGACGATGTTGCAGCGTTTACCCGCGATTTATCGGGCTTTTCCAAAGCCGATGCCGCGCACTTTGATGCTCTGCTGCACGGTTGCGTTGCGCAAGCGCAGGCGCTTGATGACCTGATCGTGCCCTTGCTGGACCGCAAGCTAAGCGAGATATCACCCATCGAACACGCGGTGATGTGGATTGGCGTGTACGAGTTGCAGCACTGCCCTGATGTGCCCTGGCGTGTGGTGCTGAACGAATGCATTGAGCTGGCCAAGGAGTTTGGCGGCACCGATG
Source organism: Burkholderiales bacterium (assembly GCA_038328055.1). Classification (GTDB taxonomy): domain Bacteria; phylum Pseudomonadota; class Gammaproteobacteria; order Burkholderiales; family Burkholderiaceae_C; genus Rhodoferax. The sequence goes on along the minus strand of JBBQLQ010000048.1, from coordinate 9,188 downwards.
GCCACAAGTATGTGAATGCCTTGCTCAACGCCCTGGCGCGCCAACTGCGCGAGGCCGAGGTAGCAGCCGACCGTCATTCGCCCAAGGTCTGAATGCAACAACTTTGACACCGTGAAAATTTCACAGCGCGCGCAGCGCATTGATCCGTTTTATGTGATGGAAGTGGCCAAGGCGGCCAGCACGCTGGCGGCCCAGGTGGCGCACACCGATGCGCCAATGATTTTTTTGAACATTGGCGAACCTGACTTCACCGCGCCGCCGCTGGTGCAAGAAGCCGGTGCCCGGGCCATTCGCAACGGTCTGACCCACTACACCCCCGCCACCGGCCTGCCAGAACTGCGCGAGCGCATCAGCCAGTGGTACGCGCAGCGCTTCAACGTGGCCGTTCCCGCCAGCCGAATCGTCGTTACCGCCGGTGCCTCTGCGGCACTGCAATTGGCCTGCCTGGCGCTGATCGAGTCCGGCGACGAGGTGTTGATGCCCGACCCCAGCTACCCGTGTAACCGGCAGTTTGTATCAGCCGCCGACGGCACGGCGGTGCTGATACCCACCACCGCGGCTGAGCGTTTTCAGCTCAGCGCCGACAAGGTGGTGGCTGCCTGGAACGACAAAACGCGCGGCGTGCTGCTGGCATCGCCCTCCAACCCGACCGGTACCTCGATTGCGTTTGACGAGTTGCGCCGCATTCACCAAGCCGTCAGCCAGCGCGGCGGCATCACGATGGTTGATGAAATTTACCTTGGGCTCAGCCATGACGCGCAGTTTGGTCAATCGGCGCTGGCGCTGGACGACCAGATCATCAGCATCAACAGTTTTTCCAAATACTTCAACATGACCGGTTGGCGCCTGGGCTGGCTGGTGGTGCCTGAAAAATTGGTGCCGGTGATTGAGCGGCTGGCGCAAAACCTGTTTATTTGCCCCAGCACCATTTCGCAATATGCCGCGCTGGCTTGTTTTGAAGAGGCCAGTCTGCAGGAGTATGAGCGCCGTCGTGCCGAGTTCAAGGCCCGGCGCGACTACTTTATTCCTGCCCTGAACGCCCTGGGTTTGACCGTGCCGGTGATGCCTGACGGTGCCTTTTACGCTTGGGCTAACTGCGAGGCGGCTTGCGACAAGCTTGGCATCAAAGGCAGTTGGGATTTATCCTTTGAGATCATGCGGCGCGCCCATGTGGCCGTTACGCCAGGGCGTGATTTCGGTCGTGCCGATACTGGGCACTTCATCCGCTTTTCCACCGCCAACTCGATGGCGCAGCTGCACTCCGCCATTGACCGGCTGAAAGTATGGCTGGCATGAGCAATTTATTTACCTGGCCGCTGCGCATTTATTGGGAAGACACCGATGCCGGTGGCATTGTGTTTTACGCCAACTACCTGAAGTTTTTTGAGCGCAGCCGCACCGAATGGCTGCGCGCACGCGGCATCCATCAGCAGGCCCTGCGCGAGGCCACCGGCGGCATGTTTGTGGTGGGTGAGGCCCATGTGCGCTACCTGAAGAGTGCCCGCCTTGATGATGAACTATTGGTTACAACTTCACTCCTAACAACTGGACGGGCCTCGATGACAATCCACCAGCAAGCGCTCTTGAAAACAACGGATGCACCGGTGCTGTTGTGTGAAGCCACCATCCGCGCCGGTTGGGTCAACGCCGCAACGGCCAAACCGGCCCGCATTCCACAAGCTATTCTGGACACCCTGACATGAATCAAGACCTCTCCATCCTGCAACTGGTGCTCAATGCCAGCCTGGTTGTGCAACTGGTGATGCTGCTGCTGATCAGCGTCTCGATCGCCAGTTGGGCGGCCATTTTCCGCAAGCTGTTTTCACTGGGCAAAGTCAAGGGGCTCAACGACACCTTTGAGCGCGAATTCTGGTCGGGTGCCAGCTTGAATGACCTGTTTGCCGCAGCCACCAAAAATGCCCGTGAAGCCGGGCCGATGGAGCGCATATTTGCCAGTGGCATGCGCGAGTACCAAAAACTGCGCGAGCGCCGCATTGCCGACCCCGCCACCCTGATGGACGGTGCCCGCCGGGCCATGCGGGCCAGCTTTCAGCGTGAAATGGACGTGATCGAAACTCACCTTTCATTTCTTGCATCGGTCGGCTCGGTGTCGCCTTATGTCGGCCTGTTTGGCACCGTGTGGGGCATCATGCACGCCTTCGTCGGGCTGGCGGCACTGACGCAAGTCACGCTCGCCACGGTGGCACCGGGCATTGCCGAGGCGCTGGTGGCCACTGCCATCGGCCTGTTTGCCGCCATTCCGGCTGTGGTGGCCTACAACCGCTTTGCCCGCGACATTGACCGCATCGCGATCCGGCTGGAAACCTTTATTGAAGAGTTTTCCAACATCCTGCAGCGCAATGTGGGCGCGCAATCGGCCTCGGGCCATTAAGGAGCACAGCCATGGCAGCAGTCGCCCACCGCGGACGCGGCAGACGCACCATCAACGAGATCAACATGGTGCCGTTCATCGATGTGATGCTGGTGCTGCTGATCATCTTTATGGTCACCGCGCCCTTGATCGCGCCCAGCGTGATCAACCTGCCCAGCGTCGGCAAGGCCGCCAAGCAGCCTGACCAGGTGGTGCAAATCATCATCGACAAGAACGAGTCTCTGCAACTCAAAGTGAAAGACCAGTCAACGCCCATCGCCTTGAAAGAAATTGCCAATACCGTCAAACAAGCGCAAGACAAGGTGCCCAACACCGCCGTGGTGATCAGCGCGGACAAGAGCGTGAAATACGAAGCGGTTGTCAAGGTCATGGACGCATTGCAGCGCGCCGGCATTGCGCGCGTGGGCCTGTCGGTGCAACTGGCCAAGTAATCCAGCGTACAACGGCTAATGCACGCAGCCACCGATCGCCTTGAATTTGCCCCACCAGCCACACCCGGGCTGCTGCGCGCGATGCTGCTGGCGCTGCTGGCGCACGGCCTGCTGCTGGCGGCGCTTTCGTTGGGCGTGCAGTGGAAGCGCGACGCGCAGATCATCAGCGCTGATGCCGAGCTCTGGTCTGCCGTGCCGCGTGAGGCCGCCCCCAAACTGATTGAGCCGCCGCCAGAACCGTCTGTCCCCCCGGTACCGGTTAAACCCGCAGCGCGCGCGCCTGAACCCACTCCGGTAGAGGCACCACCACCGCCCAAGCTGCCAGCGGTCGACATCGCTGTGCAACAAGAAAAACTGCGTCTGAAAAAGCAGCATGAGCAGCAACTCGCCAAACAAGAGGCACTGCGACTGGACAAACTGGCGCAGCAAAAGCAGCTTCAAGACAAACAAAAGCAAGACAAGTTAAAGGCTGACAAGCTCAAGGCTGACAAACTCAAGCAGGAGCTTGCCGACACAACTCAAAAAGCCGCCCTGGAAAAGAAGAAAACGGCGTTGGAGGCCAAGCAACTCGAAGCCCAGCGCGAGAAAAATCTGCAACGCATGGCCGGCATGGCCGGTGCCAGCGGCGGCCCCAATGCCAGCGGCACCGCCATGAAATCAAGCGGGCCGTCGGCCAGCTACGCCGGACGTATCCGTGCCCGCGTCAAGCCCAACATCGTTTTCACCGAAGACCCGCAGGGCAACCCAACCGCTGAAGTGGAGGTGCGCACCTCACCCGACGGCACCATCATCAGCCGCAAGATCAGCAAGTCCAGCGGCCTCAAATCGTGGGACGAAGCGGTCTTGAAGGCGCTGGACAAAACCGAAGTGCTGCCGCGCGACACCGATGGCACCGTACCGTCAGCGTTGTTGCTGGTTTTTCGGCCCAAAGATTAGCTATATTTTTTATAGCTGCCTGCGCTTACTCCATAAGGGCTAGAGGCTGATTATTCATAAATAATCTCAGCCGTTCCTGGTGCCGCTTGCACCCACCAGCTTGAGAGCGCGGCGTTGCTGGGGTAGAACCTGACGCGCTCACCGAGCTGCAATTCAGCACTGGCAGCCGCACCATCGCCATGGCAAGTCAGGGCCACACGCACGCCCAGGCCGCGCCACAGGTCACCCTGCTCGGTCACCTCGCGCTGCGCCGGAAAGTCTTTCAGCAAGCGCGCCACATCCAGCGCCGGCCGCGTGACGGCTTGGCCTGCACCACTAGCGCCACCAGCACCGCCAGCAGGTGCCCCCGGCAAGCTCACGCGCAGGTATTTGCCAAAACGGCAGCGGGCCTGGTCCAGGTCCCACACCTGCGTCACGGTCAGCTGCATGCCGCCTGAGAAGCGGTCGGGTTTGAGCTGGCCCATGATGACGATCAGCTCGTCGTCTTTGAGCAGGTTTTTATGCGCGTTGATCAGCGTCTCATCCGCACGGGCCTCGATCACGCCCGATTTGTCGTCCAGCTTGAACAGCGCCAGCTTGCCGCGCTGGCCGTTGATGATCCGAAAATCATTGACGATGCCCGCCAGCAACTGCGGCTCGCGGGTGTCGATCAGCTCGGCAATCGGCCGCTTGGCAAAGCGCCGCACCTCTTGCGTCACCTCGTCAAACAAATGGCCCGACAGGTAAAAACCAATAGCGGCTTTCTCACAGGTCAGGCGCTCTTTCACACCCCAGGGCGTGGCCTGCACCAGTTCGGGCTCTTGTGTGCTGGAGCCAATCTCGTCAGCGCCGCCCATGTCAAACAGACTGCATTGGTTGGCATTGGCCAGTGCGGCAGCACCAAACTCAAACGCCAGGTCGACACTGGCCAGGGCGCTGGCGCGGTTGAGGTGAATGGCATCAAAAGCACCGGCCTTGATCAGCGCCTCCACCGTGCGCTTGTTGACGCGGCTGCGGTCGACGCGGGCACAAAATTCAAACAGGCTCTTGAACGGGCCTGCTTCGTCACCGTTGGGGCCGAACCCCCGGCCTTCGCGCGCTGCCACAATGGCTTCAATGGCCTGCGCACCGCTGCCCTTGACGGCGCTCAGGCCGTAGCGAATAACGCTGTTGGACACCGGCTCAAAGCGGCTAAAACCGCGGTTGACATCCGGTGGCTCAAACGTCAGCCCCATCTTCAGCGCGTCTTCGAGCAGCAGCTTGAGCTTGTCGGTGTCGTCCATTTCCACCGTCATGTTGGCGCAGAAAAACTCGGCGGTGTAATGCACCTTGAGCCAGCCGGTGTGGTAGGCCAGCAGCGAATACGCAGCGGCGTGTGACTTGTTGAAGCCATAGCCGGCAAACTTTTCCATCAAGTCAAAAACTTCGTCAGCCTTGACCTGATTGATGTCGTTTTTGGCCGCACCGTCGCGGAAAATCTGCCGGTGCCGGGCCATCTCATCGGCATCTTTTTTGCCCATGGCACGGCGCAGCATGTCGGCGCCACCGAGTGAATAGCCACCCAGAATCTGCGCGGTCTGCATCACCTGCTCCTGGTAGACCATGATGCCGTAGGTCTCTGAGAGCATCTCGGCCACCAGCGGGTGCGGGTACTCGACCACCTCGCGGCCGTGTTTACGCGCCACAAAGCTCGGTATCAGGTCCATCGGGCCGGGGCGGTACAGGGCGTTGAGCGCAATCAGGTCTTCCAGGCGCGTTGGCTTGGCATCTTTGAGCATGCCCTGCATGCCGCGCGATTCAAACTGAAACACTGCCTCGGTCTTGCCGTCGGCAAATAGCTTGTAGACCGCTTTGTCGTCCAGCGGCAGGTTCTCGAAGGCAAAGCTTTCCTGACCCGGATGGCGTTTGATGATGAACTCGCGGGCAATTTCCAGAATGGTCAGCGTGGCCAGGCCCAAAAAGTCAAACTTCACCAGGCCGACCGATTCCACATCGTTTTTGTCGTATTGGCTCACAGCGGAGTCGCTGCCGGGTTGCTGGTACAGCGGGCAAAAGTCGGTGAGTTTGACTGGCGCAATCAGCACCCCGCCAGCGTGCATGCCGATGTTGCGCGTCATGCCTTCCAGCTTGCGCGCCAGCTCCAGCAGCGTGCGCACGTCTTCTTCTTTGGCCTCGCGCTCAGCCAGAATCGGCTCGGCCTCGGTGGCGTAGATGGTTTTATCGTCTTTTTTGCGGTCGGCGGGTGGCAGTTGCAGGGTGACCGATACACCGGGTTTGTTGGGAATGAGCTTGCTGATGCCATCGCAAAAGGTGTAGCTCATGTCCAGCACCCGGCCGACATCGCGAATCGCCGCGCGCGCCGCCATGGTGCCAAAGGTGGCGATCTGGCTGACCGCATCACGGCCGTATTTTTCTTTCACATAGTCAATGACACGGTCGCGGTTGCTCTGGCAAAAGTCAATGTCAAAGTCGGGCATGGAGACCCGCTCGGGGTTCAAAAAGCGCTCAAACAGCAGGTTGTATTGCAACGGGTCAAGGTCGGTGATCTTGAGTGCATAAGCCACCAGAGACCCCGCGCCAGAACCGCGTCCCGGCCCTACCGGGCAACCGTTGTTCTTGGCCCAGTTGATGAAGTCGCCCACAATCAAAAAATAACCTGGAAAGCCCATTTTCAGAATCGTGACCAGCTCAAACTCAAGCCGTGCCACATAGCGCGGCAGCTGTTTTTCGCGCTCGGCCGGGTCGGGATACAAATGCGCCATGCGCTCTGTCAAACCTTGGTGCGAGGCATAGCGAAAATAATCGTCCGGCCCCATCACCACGCCGTCAACCGCCGGAATCGGAAAGTCGGGCAGCTGCGGTTTGCCCAGCACCAGGGTCAAATTGCAGCGCTTGGCAATCTCCAGCGTGTTGGCCAGGGCGGACGGCACATCGGCAAACAGCGTTTGCATCTCCAAGGCGGTCTTGAAATACTGGTCACGCGTGAAGCGCCGCACGCGCCGCGGGTTGGCCAAAATCTCGCCCTCGGCAATGCAAACGCGCGCCTCATGCGCCTCAAAGTCTTGCGGCGCAGCAAACTGCACCGGGTGCGTGGCCACCACCGGCAACTGCAAGCGCTGCGCCAATTGCACCGCAGCGGCCACCTGGGGCTCGTCCTCCGGGCGGCCAGCGCGCTGCAGTTCCAGGTAAAAGCGGTGCGTAAACACGCCTGCCAGTTGCATGGCCGCGTCCATTGCCCGGGCATCATCACCCTGCAACAAGGCCTGGCCAACCGGCCCGGCTTGTGCGCCTGACAGGCAAATCAAACCGCCGTTGCGTTCTTTGAGCCAGGCCATGCTAATCACCGCCTGCGCTTTGCCTGCGTTTTGCGTCCAGGCGCGTGCCAACAGCTCCGACAGGTTCAAATAGCCCTGGTGGTTTTGCACCAGCAGCAGCACGCGCGACAGCTGCGCGGCATCTTTGCCCAGACCTTCAAGCCAGATTTCAGCGCCAATAATCGGCTTGACCCCGCGTTTACGTCCCTCTTTGTAAAACTTGATAGCCCCAAACAGGTTGCTCAGATCGGTGATGGCCAGTGCTGGCTGGCCGTCTGAGGCAGCGAATTTGACGCTATCATCAATGCGATTGGTGCCGTCAATGACGGAGAATTCGGTGTGTAGGCGCAGGTGAACAAACATAAATCATTGTAAATTGCGGGACAGACCGCAGCGACTCGCAGCGCGCAAGCGCTGCCCCCAACTGATTAAAAGAAAGCATCAGGGTAACTATCGTGAAAATTCTGGTGGTGGACGATCATGCCCTGGTGCGCGCGGGCCTGTGCCAGGTGCTGCAGGGGCTTGACAACTTTGAAGTCACCGAAGTGCTGCAAGCCGCCGATTGCGCTGCTGCCTTCGCGTTAGCCCAGTTGCACCCCGACCTTGATCTGGTGCTGCTGGACTACCATTTACCCGACATGAATGGACTGGCTGCATTGGCCATTCTGGGCAAAAATCACCCAGAATTGCCGGTAGTGATCCTGTCTGGCTCGGCCAACCCGAGCATCATGCAGCGCGTATTGGCGCAAGGTGCCGCCGGGTTCCTCACCAAATCCGGCATGAGCGATGAACTGTTGCACGCCTTGCGCCTTATTCTCGATGGCGAGGTTTATGTACCGCCCGAGTTCATGGCAACCGGCCCATTGCAAGCCGGGCAAACCGCCCACAGTGCACCGGTTTTCACACCACGACAGGAAGAAGTGTTGCAACTTCTGCTGGATGGTTGCAGCAACCGCGAGATCAGCGTCCGGATGGGGCTGGCCGACGAAACCATCAAAACCCATGTCACCACCCTGTTGCGCGGCTTTGGTGTCAAAACCCGCATGCAAGCCGCGCTGGAGGCGGTGCGCTGGGGCTACGCCAAGTCCTCGCCAGTCACACACGCCGCACTCGCGGCGCGCTGAGCAGACACCAGTCGACGCAGCAGATTGCGCAACTTGGCGGGCCGCACGGGTTTGTGCAGCAGCGTCAACCCGGCTGTCTGCGCCGCGTGCATCAATCCCGGGTCGGTGTCGCCACTGATTAAACAGGCTGGCACCGAATGCCCAATCTGCGCGCGCAGCAACTGCACCAGCTCAATACCGGTTTGATCACCCTGCAGACGGTAGTCACTGACGATCAGTTCGGGAACCCAGCCGTCCGCCACGATTTGCTCAGCGCTCAGTCGGCCTTGCGCTTGCACCACCTGCAAGCCCCAAGCCTGCAACAAGCCTACCAAGGCGATGCGCACCAGCGCATCGTCCTCAATCACCAGCACTGCCACACCCTTCAAATCATCTGGCAAGGCGTTCTCAGGAGGTTTGGCAGGCTCCAAATCGGGGGCCACACACGGCAAGGTCAACGCAAAGCGCGTGCCCGCTCCCAGTCTGGACTGCATTTGCAACGGATGCCCCAACAAGGTACTGGTGCGCTGCACAATGTTCAAGCCCAAGCCCAAACCCTGTGTGCGGTCGCGCGCGCTATTGGCAACCTGGTAAAACTCCATGAACACGGCCTGCTGGTGCTCGGGGGCAATACCAATACCGCTGTCCCACACCTGAAGCTGAGCCTGCTTGCCGCCGTCCACCAAGCGCGCCGCCACCAGCACACCACCGCTCTCGGTGTAGCGCAGTGCATTGCCAACCAGGTTAAGCAAAATGCGGTACAGCAGCGTGGCATCGCTCAGCACCCACAGCTTGCAGGGGCGGATGCGCAGGCGCAAACCCTTGTCGGCTGCCGGCTGGCTCAAGTCGTGCTGCAGTTGCGCCAGCAGCAAACCCAGCTCGAACGGCTTTTTGTTCACCTGAACCGCGCCGGCTTCAAGCCGGGAAATATCCAGCAAACCGTCAAGCAAATTTTGCATGGCTTGCACCGATGCTTCCAGATTGCCAATCAGCTGCCCGGTCTGGGCGTCATGCGGCAGTTGCGCCAAGCGTG
>JBBQLQ010000047.1:0-21397 GCA_038328055.1 Burkholderiales bacterium | reverse complement strand
CGAGCCCAGGCCCTTGCCGTGCACCACCCGTACACAGCGAATGCCGTGTTGGTGTGCCTCGCGGATGAAAATGCTTAACGCTTCGCGCGCGTCGTCGCGGCGCAGGCCGTGCAGGTCAAGCTGGCGCTGAATGCTCCAGTCACCGCGGCGCAGTTTTTTGGTCACATCCGGGCCAATGCCGGGGCGGCGAAAGCTCAACAGCTCGTCAACATCGAGCAGCGTTCCCACGTCAAATTCATCGCTGATGGCTTCCTTGAGAACCGCTTTTTCGTCCATCTGGTACTGCATCGTCAGGGGCAGTTTTTGCTCTTTTTTATGGAGCACCTTGCGCTTGTCCGGTATGGGCTTGACGGCTCCAGCGGCCCGAATGAACAAATCTTTGTCAGTGGCCGCCTGTTTGACCACTTTGGTGTGCACGGTGGCATTGAGCAGCTGTAGGCGGGCTCGCTCGGCAATGGCACGTTTGACGATTTTCAGATCGGTCAGGGCGCTTACCTTGACGGGCGTTTTGGCCGTTTTCACATCAGCCCCCGCTCGGCCATGGACAGCGCTTCACCGGGTGCCACGATGACGTGGTCGAGCACCCGCACGTCGATCAACGCCAGCGTGGTTTTCAGCGTTTGCGTCAGCATCTCATCGGCGCGGCTGGGCTGCACCGTGCCGCTGGGGTGGTTGTGCGCCAGCACCACGGCAGCAGCCTGGTAGTGGAGGGCGCGCAGCACCACCTCGCGCGGGTAAACGCTGGTTTGGGTCAGGGTTCCCCGAAACATTTCTTCAAAGGCCAGCAGGCGGTTTTGTACATCCAGAAATAGCACGGCAAACACCTCGTACTTGCGCGCCGACAACTGCAACTGCAGGTAGTGTTTGACGGTATCAGGGGTGTCAAAAGCGGCCCGTTCCTGCAGCCGCTGGGCCATGGCGCGGCGGGCCAACTCCAGCACGGCGACCAGTTCGGCGCACTTGGCCGGGCCCAGGCCTTTGACGGTTCGCAGATCATCGGCGGTGGCATTGAGCAGGCCGGCAATACCGTCAAAGCTGGCGCCACCATCGGCACGGGGTTTGATTTCCAGCAGCTCCTGCGCCATCTGCAGCACGCCCTTGCCCTGGATGCCGGTGCGCAGCAGCAGCGCCAGCAGTTCCACATCGCTCAAGGCACCGGGGCCACGGGCCAGCAGTTTTTCACGCGGGCGGGCATCAGGGGGCAGGTCTTTGAGTGGCATGGTGGGGTAACGCGGCGGGGCACGGGTCAGGCTTTTACAATGGGCCCAGTTTATGCGCCAGCACGCCGGGCTTTTCAGCAGAAGGTTTTTGCGGCGGCGCAAGCGCACTTTCAACCACGCCCAAGGAACCGCATGACCACCACCGTCGCCAACAACATGGCTACTCCCACCGTTGCCCCGGGTTCGTTTCTTACCTTGCATTACCGCCTGAGCGGCCCGGCCGGTGATGCCATCAGCACCTTTGAAGGCCCACCCGCCACGCTGACATTGGGTACCGGCGAGCTGTCCCCGGCGCTGGAGACCTATTTGATGGGTTTGACCGAGGGCACCCGCACCACCTTCGAAGTACCCGCCGGCGTGGCTTTTGGCGAGCGCAGTGCCGCCATGCAGCAGTGGATGGCGCGCAAGGAGCTCAATGACCTGAGCGCCGACGGCGAGGAATACGCCGTGGGTGACGTGTTGCATTTCCCCACGCCCGATGGTCAGGGCAAGTTTGCCGGGGTCATCGTTGATTTCAAGCCGGATGCGGTGCTGCTGGACTTCAACCACCCGCTGGCCGGGCGGGCGGTGGCGTTTGAAGTGCATGTGATAGGCGTGCTCTGACCATGCTGGGCACTGCTGTGCAAACCGTTTTGCTGGCTGAACCGCGCGGCTTTTGCGCTGGGGTGGACCGGGCTATCGAGATCGTTGAGCGTGCGCTGGCCAAGTTTGGCGCACCCATTTACGTGCGCCACGAGATCGTGCACAACACCTATGTGGTGAATGATCTGAAAGCCAAGGGCGCTATTTTTATTGAAGCGCTCGACGACGTGCCAGCGGGGGCTACACTGGTTTTTTCTGCCCATGGTGTGAGCCGGGCGGTGCAAAACGAAGCGTTTGCCCGTGGCTTTCGAATCTTCGATGCCACTTGCCCGCTGGTGACCAAGGTGCATGTGGAAGTGGCCAAGCTGGCCAAAGAGGGCTATGAATTCATCATGATCGGCCACAAGGGCCACCCCGAGGTGGAAGGCACCATGGGGCAGCTCGATGGCGGCATCCATCTGGTCGAGGACGTGGCCGATGTGGCAAGCATCACGCCTGCGCAAATCGTCAAATTGGCGGTGGTGACGCAGACCACACTCAGCGTCGATGATGCAGCTGATATAGCCAAAGCCATCAAGGCGCGCTTTCCCCATGTGCGCGAGCCCAAGCAGCAAGACATTTGCTACGCCACGCAAAACCGCCAGGATGCCGTCAAGCTGATGAGCCCGCAGGTCGATGTGGTCATCGTCGTGGGCAGCCCCACCAGTTCCAACAGCAATAGGTTGGCCGAACTCGCCAGCAAGCTCGGCACGCCGGGCTACATGGTTGATACGGCGGATGACCTGCAGCCGCAGTGGTTTGACGGCTGCTCGCGGGTGGGCCTGACTGCTGGTGCCTCGGCCCCCGAGGTTTTGGTCAGCCAGGTGATTGAGCGCATCAAGGCATTGGGCGCGGTGTCGGTGCAAAGCATGCCGGGCACCCCGGAAATGGTCAAATTCCCGCTGCCCAAGGGGCTTCGTCCATGGTCTGAAGATGAGACCGAGCCAGCCTGATGCCATGAACCGTTGCGACCGAACCACAAAGAACCGTCATTGCAAGGCAAAAGCCTTTAGCCGTGAGGAGCGTAGCGACGCGGCGGGCAGCGACGCGGCAATCCATGAACTCCGGGGTCATGGATTGCCGCGCTGCGCTCGCAATGACGAATCCTTTACGCTCATCGCAATGACGAATCCTCCAGCGCTCATCGCAATGACGAATCCTCCCGCGCTCATCGCAATGACGAATCCTCCAACGCTCATCGCAATGGTGAACCCTTCTCTATTTACCCACTGACAACTCATCATGCTAGACATTACCCTGCTGCGCAAAGATTTACCCAGCGCCATCGCCCGCCTGGAAAGCCGCAAAAGCCCGCAAGCGTTCTTGAACGTCGAGGCCTTCACGGCGCTGGAGACCGAGCGCAAAACCATCCAGATGCGCACCGAAGCCCTGCAAGCCCAGCGCAACAACGCCAGCAAACAGATTGGTATACACATGGGGCGAGTTACTCGACTTAATGCGGAAGAAAGCTTTGATGAGGCGGATTTCCATGCACAAGAAGTTGTTCAATTGAAGACTCAGGTGGCTGGCATCGCGGACGAACTTGAAGCCTCCGCCAAACGGCTAGAGCAGATTCAGGGCGAGCTGCAAACACTGCTGCTGGCCGTGCCCAACCTGCCGCACGACAGCGTGCCGGTGGGTGCCGATGAGCACGCCAATGTGGTGGTGCGCACCTGGGGCACGCCCAGGGCTTTTGACTTTGAGGCCAAGGACCACGTGGACGTGGGCACCCCGCTGGGGCTGGACTTCGAGATGGGTGTCAAGCTGACCGGCTCGCGCTTTACTGTCATGAAGGGGCCGGTGGCCCGCTTGCACCGTGCGCTGGCGCAGTTCATGCTGGACGTGCAAACGCAAGAGAACGGCTATACCGAGTGCTACACGCCTTACATCGTCAACGGCGACACGCTGCGTGGCACCGGGCAATTGCCCAAGTTTGAGGGCGACTTGTTTGCCGCCAAAAAAGGTGGGCAAGACGGCGAGGCGCAGCCCGACAACACCGCGCTGTACCTGATTCCCACCGCAGAAGTGCCGCTGACCAATTTTGTGCGCGATGTGGTGGTGGCAGAAAGCGACCTGCCCATTAAACTGACCGGCCACACGCCGTGCTTTCGATCCGAGGCTGGCAGCGCCGGACGCGACACCCGTGGCCTGATCCGCCAGCACCAGTTTGACAAGGTCGAGATGGTGCAAATCGTCCACCCCGATACCAGCTACGCGGTGTTGGAAGCCATGACCGGTCACGCCGAAGCCATCCTTCAAAAACTAGGCCTGCCCTACCGGGTGATGAGCCTATGCACTGGCGACATGGGCTTTGGTGCCAGCAAGACCTATGACCTGGAAGTCTGGCTGCCCGCGCAAAACACCTACCGCGAGATCAGCTCGGTGAGCAACTGCGAAGCCTTTCAGGCGCGCCGTCTGCAGGCCCGTTTCAAGAATGCGCAAGGCAAAAATGAGCTGGTACACACCTTGAACGGCTCCGGTCTGGCGGTTGGCCGCACGCTGGTGGCGGTGCTTGAGAATTATCAAAACGTAGACGGCTCGGTCACCGTGCCCGAGGTGCTGCGGCCCTATCTGGGCGGCCTTGAGCGCATGGGTGTCTGATCAGCGACAAGTCGGGCTTGCCGGACATCCTCTAAGGAGAGTCCCAGATAGCTACTGCTGCCGCTGTGAACGGAAATAATAGGGGTTAACGGTTCGGGACGTAGTGAAAGGAAAAATTACGCTCGCATAAGTCTGCTCAGCCCAAGTGGTGCTGAGGTGGTCGTGTCCGAACAGTTTTTGAGTCCTCGCGCGATGTCCCGCGGACTCGCCGGGCCTTATTTTCCGCTGACCTTCCCTGAGGATTTCTTGAAACGCAGCGCCAGTGTGGGTTGTTGCTCGAATCGCTCGAACGAAGTCGTCATCTGGTTTTCAAACAGCACCAATCGGTCGGCCAGCGGCGGATGCGTCTTGAACATCAGCGCGAAACCAGAATCCTGCGCACTGAAGGCCTGCATCATTTGCAACACGGCAGGCAGGCCATAAGGGTCATAGCCGGCCCGAGCCGCGATGACCACGCCCATGCGATCGGCCTCGAACTCATCGCCCTTGTCGAGACCGCGCGCATAGACTTCCTTGAATGCGCCCGCCAGATTGTTCGCAAGGGACGAATTGACACCGGTTTTCGAGGCCACCACGTGGCTGCCAATATCGGTTAACAGGCTCATGCCCGCGCCTTTTTTGATCGCTTGCAAGTGGTGCTTTTTGAGCACATGGGCAATTTCATGCGCCAGCACGCCCGCGAGTTCGGCCTCATTTTTCATGCGCGCCAGCATGCCCCGGGTGATGAAAATGTAGCCGCCCGGTGCGGCAAATGCGTTGGTGCCGGCGTCGTCAAGCACGGCAAATTGCCAGGGCAGATCGGGTCGTTCGGTTTGCAAGGCCAGCCAGCGTCCGACCTGGTTCACATAACGCTGAACATTGCGATTTTGCAGCAAAGGCGCAGCGCCGAGCAGGTTGCTGGCGAAACCCTGTCCCAGCACGATTTCCTGCTCTTCAGTGATGTCACTCGTGGCATCCTTGAGATTCTGCCCGGATTTCATGACGAGGTCGACCACATCCTGTTTCCCGTTCCTGTCGCCTAGGGAACTGCCTGCCGTCGCGAGCGCGGACAAATTCGTTCCGATATCGGGAATTTTCAGGCCCGTGGTCTCGCACCCCGCGCACACCAGCGCGACTGCGAGCATGGCAATAGTTGTCTTCATTTGGTGCTTCCTTCGTTGGCAACATAATCCAGCGTCTGCGGCGTTAGTCCGCCGGCGTTCGCGAATTGTTGAGCTTCCTTCTTGCTGACGGAATAGGTCTGAACGGCTTTCAAGGCCTGCGGATTGGGTTGCGCATTTTTCAGGTTTTCTTCGGTCACACCCTTGACGCCGGTCGTGGTCGTACTGCCGCTGTTGCCGGTCGCGGCTGCGCTGAACAGGGCACCCAGACCGCTGTCACCGCTTTTCTTGGACACTGTCGGATCGCCAAGCCGCAGGCTCAGCATCTTGACCCACCCGGTGGTGCCTTCGGCCTTGACTTGCGTCCAGCTCGCTTGACGCAGGAGCAATTCCACCTTGCGGTTTTCAGCCAGAAGGGTCAGGGTTGCCGCGTCAGAAAACGGCTTGGCTTTTAACTCGGTGGCGCGCACCAGGTAAGCCGGTTCGCCCGCATGCGTGGCGCAACACAAGCCACCTATACAAACGGAAAGTAACAACTTCATCACGTCTCCTTTTTTCTTGATTAGCAATGAGAGTCAGCCAGCATCCGAAAGTATCGAAACTGGACAGAAAATAGCCATGGAACTTGGCTGAAACAATGTGTTTTGCTCAATTGGAACCTTGACGAACGCTATACCGGCCTTGGAATGAGGCATTGATGCCCCTGGCTGATGTTCATTGCTAATCAGGCCTTTTTTTGGGGTGCGAATAATTCCACATCTTGTTCCCGGCCTTTGACCTTGTAATAGCCAAACGAGGCGAAGTCTAGCGCATCGCCGCACAGCGCCATGGTTTCGCGCGATACCAAAATTCGCGACACACCCTTGGTCAGGCCCTCGATGCGGCTCGCGAGATTGACAGTGTCGCCGATGGCCGTGTATTCGAGCCGCTGCTGCGGGCCGATCAGGGCCACGACCGCCGAACCCGAGTGAATGCCGATGCCGACATCGAAATCGGCATCGTGCTCGCCCAGCGCCAGCTTGAAATCGCGCAGCACGTCGGCCATCTCCAGCGCGGCCTCCACGGCATGCTGTGCGTGTTGCGGATCGTCGAGCGGCGCACCCCAGAACGCCATGATGCAGTCGCCAATGAACTTGTCGAGCGAGCCGCCATGACGGAAAATGACGCCAACCTGCAAGGTGAAATAGTCATTGAGCAGTTGCACGATTTGCTGCGGCGTGCGTTTTTCGGAAAGCGTCGTAAAGCCACGGATGTCGGAGAACATGACGGTAATCTGGCGGCTTTCACCGGCGCGGCTCAAGCCGCCCTGTGTGAGCAGTTCCTGCACCACATGGGGATTGACAAACCGGCTGAACATTCTTACCGCCTGCTCGCGCTGCTTGCGCTCCTCCAGATAGACATGCAGGGCACAGACGAAATAAAACCCCCAGCCCAGCATCAGGGGTGTCAACACGGGCAATAAAAGTAGATTCGCCACGGCACCATAGCTGACCCCCACGGCCGTCAGGCTCAGCACGAGTAAGACACCGCCAATCCGAAATGCGTTGACGCCTCGCCAAAAAAACCACCCCAGCCCTGCCAGCAAAGCTGCCGCGAACACGCTCGCAAACCAGTTGGGCGCGGCGCGCATCATGCGCTGATTCTTCAGATTGTCAATGGCCGTCGCGAGAATCTCGATGCCCGAATAACGGCTGGCAATCGGTGTCACGCGCAAGTCGTTGAGGCCCGTTGCGTCCGTGCCGATGAGGATAATTTTTCCGGTCAATTCATTCGGCGCGCGCTGTGGTGTCTCGCGGCTGAAGTCCTCGTACAGGTCCACATAGGAAAGACGCTGGTACGCGCCCGCCGCGCCGCGCCAGGCCAACAGCATATCCTGCTGCGGGGGTACCGGGTAACCGAGATCAGCCGCCACGCGTGCGGGCAGCGAGGGCACCAGCCAGCCGTAGGCCGGCGTATAGAGCTGGTAGCGCCGCCCCACGCCATCGTCGTCTTCAAGGTAATTGATGGTGCCAGTGCGCCAATGACGCTGATCGATCGCCAGCGGCGGGAAAAGGGCAATGCGGGCCTCGGAATCGGCCTGGGCCGTCGGCAACAAGCCGAGCAAGTCGGCCACCTGCCGCACCGGCGCGCCCTCGGCGTCGAGCGTCGGGTCGCGCCGCACCATTGGAAAATACACGCTGGCGTCCACGTCTAGCGCATCGTTGAACAGACGGTCGCTTTCCGGTCGATACTGGTCGCGTTCGGTGAACTGAATGTCAAACACGATGGCCTTGGGGCGTTGTTTCGCGATGCCGCGCACCAGTTCGCCGTGCACCGAGCGCGGCCACGGCCAGTTGCCGGCCACCTCCTGCATGCGCGCCAGACTGGGGTCATCGATGTTCACAATGACAATCTCCGGGTCGCTTGCCAGTCCCTGCGCCTGCTGCCGCACAAATAGATCCGCCAGGCGGTTCTCCAGCGTTAAGGCACCGTGCAGCCAATTGAGCTCGGCTTGCGCCAGCAGCACAAACGTCGCCAGCACCACCAACAAAAATCTTGCAGAACCACTCATCGCCAGGCGTTCGGAGCAGAACAAAAATACAGGCGCTTCTGGTGCCGATCCGCATCGGTGCCCTCGCCGCCATTCGGACACGACGGCTTCCTTGTCGCTGCAACCCAGCGCCCGTAAGGCCTGCAGAATTTCGGCCTGGGCATCGCTGGCCAAGCTTGCCCTTGAGTTCGAGTGGCAAGCGCTTGGCGGATTTCTTGCCGATGCCCGGGACCTTGACCAGTCGCCCTGCCTCTTGCAGTGTCACGGCTTGTGCCAACTCCACCACACTCATACCCGAGAGCGCCGACAAGGTGGTACGCAGCCCGACGCTCGAAATCTTGATGAGTTGGCGAACGGCCTCGCGTTCTTGAGCAGTCGCAAATCCGAACAGAATATGCGCGTCTTCGCGCACGACAAAGTGCGTGAGAAGGCTCACCTGGCCCCCCCAGCTGGGCTAAGCTGTAAAACGTGCATCGGGGCAGATGCACTTCGTAGCCAATGCATTGACAAGCGACCAACACTTGGGGTGGAGTTTTGTCGCTCAACGTGCCTGTCAGTTTTGCGATCATTTTTTGCCTATCATTGAGTACTCTTTTTCAGAATTATCAACTTGATTCTCAGACACATGCTTTCGCTGCCCAACAAAACGCGCCTGGGCCGCTGGTGTGGCCCGCTGGAGGTGCTTGAGAATTATCACAACGTAGACGGCTCGGTCACCGTGCCCGAGGTGCTGCGGCCACCGCGAATTCGGGCTTGCCAGCCCTCCCACAAAGTCACAACCGGGCTTTCACCATGCCCAATGGATTCCGTGCGGATCAGGAAGTCTGAAATTTGTGAAGCAGGCCCAAGGGTGACTCCGGCCATGTGCACACGGCACACATTTTTCAAGCCTGTTGTACAAGATAGCCTGGCACTTGTAGGAGCGGCGGCAGCCGCGAATTCGGGCTTGCCAGCCCTCCCACAAAGTACCGCGAATTCGGGCTTGCCAGCCCTCCCACAAAGTAACAACCAGGCTTTCACCTTTGCCAAATGTATTCCGTGCGGATCAGGAAGTCTGAAATTTGTGAAGCAGGCCCAAGGGTGACTCCGGCCATGTGCACACGGCACACATTTTTCAAGCCTGTTGTACAAGATAGCCTGGCACTGTTCAGATTCGAACTATCCAGTTACCATGAGAAGACACAACAAGCGCCACGGATACCACTGATGCCGCGCAACAAAAGGAGAGCCGATATGAGTCCGCGACGACGCAGTTT
The DNA here is from genome assembly GCA_038328055.1 of Burkholderiales bacterium. Lineage (GTDB taxonomy): Bacteria > Pseudomonadota > Gammaproteobacteria > Burkholderiales > Burkholderiaceae_C > Rhodoferax. The sequence continues at coordinate 12,069 of JBBQLQ010000047.1, read as the reverse complement.
TCTCGGTGGGGCAGCCGCCGCGATGCTGGTGCCGCTGGTGCGCCCGATCCACGCGGCAGATAGCCCGTTGCTGATCCGGATCAATCTGCCCGGCCCGCGTTCCTTGCCCTTTCTTCCACTCGAACTGATCCCGCTGTTGGGCATTGACCGTGATTTTGGCGCCACGTTCAGTCTGCGCTATTTCACCAGTGGGGTATTGGCGTTTGAAGACATGATGGCTGGTAATGCCCCGTTTTCTGGCCACGGATTTTTTATCCTGTCCGGCATGCGCAAAAAAGGGCAAGTCGGCGGTGGCCATCGCCTCAATAGCCGGTAACGCCGCCGCGCTGGCCTTGCTGGTGCGCGCCGACCTGGCCGGCAAAATCAAGCGCGTCGCTGATCTCAAGTCGCGCAGCATCGGCGCATCAAGTGGCAGCATCAACAGCAAGACCTACTTGCAGATGGTCGGTGAATCAGTGCTTAGTGATAACGGCGTTGGTGCTGGCGAGGTGCGCTGGGTCAATACCGCACAAAACTGGGACAGTATCCGCAGCGTGCTCGATTCGAAGTCGGTGGATGCCGTGCTCTGCGAAGAGCCGTTTGCCAGTCGCGCTGTCAGCCTCGGGCTGGCGCGCTTTCTGGTCAATGCAGGCGATATGGCCAAATCCCGCATGCTGATTGGCGGCACTCATCTGCGGGCGATCATTTCAACTCCCGCCGACAGCAGCGGACACGAGCAGGATGCCCGCATCCTGACCCAAATGCTGCAGCGCTCCTTGCAGTGGATTGCCCGTGTGCGCCCCCAGGAAATCGTCGCCAAGCTTCAATTCGAGTCCGCCGCAGAAGGTAAGGAAATGCTCGGTATCCTGCAGCGCTATCCCGGCATATTCAGCCCTGATGGGCGCTTCTCGGCCTTTGCGCTGGCGGCCTCGGCCAGCATGTTGAAGAGCATGGGCAGTATCGAACAGGTGGCCGATGTCGATGTCATGATCGACGATCGCTGGGTCGGGCGGGCACCGTGACGAGCGTGACTACCAACCCCAAAACCGTCATCTCGCTGCGAAAGCAGGCCGCACGCCGCCTGGTTGTGGTGTCCGTGTTGCTGGCGATCGGCATTTTGCTGGTCGGGCTCAACAGCTTTTACAGCCATCAAACCCGCGAAGTCACGCAGAAGAAAGCGGCGATCACCGAATACTATGCCCAGCGGGTGCCGGTCAAAGATGCCGAATGGCGGGCCATGGCGCAACGGATGCAGACCCGCATCGAGTTCATGCGCATGCTGGAAGAAACCGGCGAGCAGCGCTGGAGTCGACTCACCAGTTTCCTGATCGCGCAGGGTGAATTCGCCGATTTCAGCAACCTGCTGATCCTGGGCGGTGATGGCCAGGTGCTCTACCGGTACGGGGTGCAAGCTCAGCGCATGACCGATCTGGCGCCACTCCTGGCTTCCGGCTGGTATGCCGATATGGCGCGCAAGGATGTGTTCCGTGTCCTGACTACCGGGCTCTGGCTGGGCCCCGGCGGCGGAGCCGGTAAGCTGGTGCTGTTGCACGCGGTTGACAAATCGAGCTTGCAAGCACTGGCCGTTCCCGAGGTGCATTTGATGCTTTTGATGAATGGGCGGGTCTTGGTCACCAGCCATGCGGACAGTGAAAAGCATGTCTATGAGGAGCGGGCCAGCGACGACCTGATCAAGGAAGGCGATGACTTTGTGATCCAGAGCGCCATGGACTGGAACACAGTTCCTGGCTCGCCGCGCCTGATCATCCACCGCGAGTTTCGCGACAGCTTTCCGTTGCCCGAGTTTCTTTCGCGACCGGTCGCCGCCATCGTGCTGGCGGTGGTCCTGGTGCTGCTCGGGCTGGGCGGCTGGTTGCGCAAGACCGTGTCGCGCATTGAATCCGTGACCGGTGCCATGCGTCAGTATCACCAGAACGGCGATACCGTGCAGGCGGAACAGGCCATGCAGTTGGCGCACGACCGCCCGGACGAAATCCATGAAGTGGGTGACGTATTGCTCGAACTGATGCACTCGGTCGATGCCCGTGACAGTGAACAGCGCGCCTACCTCGATACGCTGGCGCTGCTGGATGAAGCGGTGCTCGAACTCGATTGCGAGGGCCGGATTCGCCTGGCCAGCCCGGGCTGGCAGCGCTTGACGCGACGGCCTGACGATGCGACGGGCAAGGTGTTTGCCGACTACATGCATGAGGACGATGCTGAGGTGTTGAAGCAGATGTGCAGCGCCTTTACCCGCCGCGAGAAGGATCAGGGCCAGGCGCGCGTGCGCTTGCTTGGCGGGATCAGCGGGCAGGAACAATGGGTGGAGTGCCGCTTTGTGGCTCGCGTCGAGAATGATCGCGTGGTCGGCTCGAGTGGAGTGCTGCGCGACATCACACAAACTTACCTGCACGAAAAGCAGATATCGCACATGGCCTTGCACGATGCCCTGACGGATCTGCCCAATCGCGTCCTGCTTGAAGATCGGATCAAGGTCTCGCTGCGCATGGCGCGGCGCAGTCAGCAGAAGGTCGCCGTGTGTTTTATGGACCTCGATCATTTCAAGAACGTCAACGACAACCTCGGCCACAAGGCCGGTGATCGCTTGCTGCTGGCCTTCTCGCAGCAGGTGCGTCAGCTGATGCGCGAGGGCGATACGCTCTCGCGCTGGGGCGGCGACGAGTTTGTGCTGCTGTTGCCGGAGATGGGAACGGCCAACGACGTGCGCGAAGTGCTGCAAAAAATAATGGACTCGTTCAAGAAGCCGGTACAGCTTGATGAGGTGGATTTCGTGCTCACTTTCAGCATCGGGGTAGCCCTGTTTCCGGACGATGCTCAGGAAGTCGAGACCCTGCTGTCGCAGGCCGATCGCGCGCTGTTCTACGCCAAGGCGCAGGGCCGCAACCAGGCGTGCCTGTTTGGCGAAATTGCCGCCAAGGGCAGTGGTCGCACCGAGCTTTATCTGCAAACCAAGCTGGCTGAGGCGGTTGCCAGCCAGCGCATCCAGGCCTGGTTCCAGCCTTTGATTGATGCCCGCAGCGGTGCCTGCGTGGGTGTCGAAGTGCTGGCCCGCTGGCAGGATGCGGAACACGGCTGGGTCAGCCCCGCCACCTTCATCCCGATGGCCGAAAGCCTGGGCCTGATCCGTGAGTTGGGCAGCCAGATCTGGCTGCAGGCGCTGAATGCTGTGCAAGCCTGGCGCGCAGCCGGTTACACACTCACCGTGGCCGTCAACGTTTCCAAACGCCAGCTTTTTTCACCTCATCTAGTCGAACAACTGCTGGAACAACTGGCCATACGCGGCCTGGTGCCCGAGGATGTAGTGCTCGAGATTACCGAGAGTGTCGCCGGGCTCGATGCTGCCAACACCGCCGAGCAACTCGCAGCGCTGGATCGGGCGGGCTTTCGCATTGCTGTCGATGATTTCGGCACCGGCTACTCTTCGCTGTCGCAATTGCATGAGTTGCCGGTGGATGAGCTTAAGGTCGATATTTCCTTCGTTCGCCGCATCCACGAACCGTCCGGGCGATCCATGGTGCATGCCATCATCCAGCTGGCCATGGCACTGAAACTGAAAACCGTGGCCGAAGGCGTGGAGGACGAAGCCACGGCAGCGGTTCTGCGCGAACTCGGTGCCGATGTCCTGCAGGGTTATCACTTCGGCAAGCCGATGCCGCGCGAAGCATTCGAGCGCTGGATCGCAGATCACCCAGGCAGGTGAGTCGCGCCATTTAAACGGCGTGCCGGTTGCTCGCTGCCCCATGCAAGTCCCGCCCCATCATCTGCCAGTGAACCAGACCGCTCGGGTTCGCTATCTGCCATGGTTTCCACCCATTAGTGACATTGAATGGCACTGGCTTGGTGCCATAGAGCATTTGCTGGTGGGCCGATTGCTGGTTTATTTGCCTCGGATCAAAGGTTGTTCAAAACGAATTGATGAATAATTAAAAACGGAGATAGGCATTCATTTCTATGGAACGCATCTTATGAAACTGAAGTTTTTGGGTGACAGTGCTGATGGTAGTTGGCCTTGATGGCCTGCCCAAAGTGTTCCGCTCCAATTGCATGACGACTTCATAGCTCGGTTCTTCGGTGGCGCGGGACAACAAGGGGCTTCGCATTCGCATGCTGACCTCTTGCCCGCAGCACTTGAGTGGTGATGGCTTTGGCGATTGTTCTGGTATCGGTCGCTCAAGCCGCGGACTTTCGCCGGACTTAAAAAATCACACCAGCAATCGCGATGCCAACCGCAACCGACACCACGGTTGCTACAACGCCCGGAATCATGAACGAGTGGTTCAGCACATACTTGCCAATGCGGGTGGTGCCTGACAGGTCGAAGTTGATGGCGGCAATCAGTGAACCGTAAGTGGGGATAAAGAAGTAGCCATTAACTGCTGGAAACATCCCGATCAGGAACTGCGGAGGGATGCCCAGTGCCACGCCAAGCGGCATCAGTGCCCGGGTTGTTGCGGCCTGGCTGTACAACAGCACGGACGCAAAGAACAGTCCAAACGCAAACGTCCACGGTGCCATCTTTGCCCATTCGCCAATCGCGGGCACGATCACATCCTTATTGGCTGCAATGAAACTGTCGCCCAGCCAGGCCAGGCCAAAAATACCGATCACAGCCACCACACCGGCTCTCAGGGTGGTTGTTTTGGGAACATCATCCACCGCCACGCGCGTCAGCAGCAACATGACTGCGGCGACCGACATCATGACCAGTTCGATGATGATCGGCATGGGCAGGGCACTCTTGGCACCCGAAAGTGTGCGCAGTGAAGGGAAGAATCCAAACAGCACCACCAAGGCCACACCCGTCAGAAAAATAAACGCCGAGAGCTTGGCCGCAGGCTTGAGCGGCGGGCGGTCTTCGACCGGCTTGGAAATCGGAATGAGGCCCGCAGCCAGGCGTGCCTGGTAGACCTCGTCATCCTTCAAGTCTTTGCCAACGAACATCGACACGACGGCAGAGGCAACAACACCCGTCAACGTTGCCGGTACGCACACCATCAAAATCTCTGCCAGGCCCCACTGGCCCATGCCTTTTTCAGCAAACAGGCCAATCATGGCCGCTGTTGCCGCTGCGACCGGGCTGGCGGTAATGGCTTGTTGCGAAGCGATGGTGGCCACCGCCATGGGTCGCTCTGGTCGAATGCCGCTTTGGTGTGCGGTTTCGTAGATCACCGGCAGCAGCGGGTAGACGATGTGCCCGGTGCCGGCCAAGAAGGTGAAGGTCCAGGTCGTCAGCGGTGCCACGATGGTCACGTACTTCGGGTTGGCGCGAATGATGCGCTCGGCGATGCGCACCAGAAAGTCAATACCGCCAGCAGCTTCCATCACCGAGGCGGCCATGATGACCGCCAGGATGATCAGCATCACGTCTATCGGGGGTGACGTGGGGTTGATGCCAAAGCCGACGATCAGCACCAGCAGGCCGACGGCACCCCACAGGCCAAGACCGACACCAGAAGATCGTGCGCCCATCCAGATGGCGGCAAGCACGACCGCAAATTGAAGCATGATGGTAAGTGTCATGGTCGTTTTCCTTTCTATTTCTCAAAGGTTGGATTGATCAGGTTTTCAAAAGAGAAAATTTCGTCCCACCGGTCTTGCGTCAGCAACTTGCGCTCAAGAACCACGATGTCATGCAGTGACTTGCCGGTTTCGTGGCCCTCACGGGCGATCTCGGCGCATTGCTTGTAGCCAAAATGCGGCTTCAGCACGGTAATGATGCCCAGCGAATTGAGCACCATATCCCGGGTGTGATCCGCATTGGCGGTGATGCCGTCGATGCAGTTGACGCGCAGGCTATCGATGGCGTTCTGCATCGTGCGGATGGACGTGAACAATGCAAAGGTAATCACGGGCTCCATCACGTTGAGTTGCAACTGCCCGGCAGAGGCCGCCAGCGTCACGGTCAGGTCCATGCCAATCACCAAAAAACCGGTCTGGTTGACGACTTCAGGAATCACCGGATTGACCTTGCCGGGCATGATCGACGAGCCAGGCTGCATTTGCGGCAGGTTGATCTCATTAAAGCCGCAGCGCGGGCCAGAAGCCAGCAGCCGCAGATCGTTGCAGATTTTGGTGAGCTTGGATGAGGTGCGCTTGAGCGCACCCGAGAGCAGCACATAGGCACCGGTGTCAGACGTGGCCTCAACCAGGTCACCGGCCAAAATAAAGCGGGTGCCGGTAAATTCCGACAGGTAGTCGGTAGCCAGCTGGGGGTAACCTGGCGCAGCGGTGACCGAGGTGCCAATGGCCGTGGCACCCAGATTGATCTCATGGAGCAACTGGCGCACTTCGGCAATGCGTTGCACTTCTTCACCAATGGTGGTTCCCCAACCATGGAACTCCTGGCCCAGAGACATGGGAACGGCATCCTGCAAGTGGGTGCGGCCCATCTTCAGCACCCGATCAAATTCCTTGGCCTTGTTGAAGAACGCCGCTTGCAGCTGTTGCAGGGCTTCGCTGTAGGCGGTCAGACGCAGAATCAGCGCCAGACGAAAAGCGGTGGGGTAGACATCATTGGTGGACTGGCCGTAGTTGACGTGGTCGTTAGGGTTGACAAACTGGTATTGCCCCTTGCTGTGGCCCAGGTGCTCCAGCGCCAGGTTGGCAATCACCTCGTTGGCGTTCATGTTGGTGGAGGTACCGGCACCACCCTGAATGAAGTCGGTAACGAACTGCTCGCGGTATTGCCCCGAAATCAACAGGTCGCAGGCGTGGATGATGGCATCGGCCACTTGGGGTTCCAGCACCTTGAGGTCGCGGTTGGCCTGGGCAGCAGCTTTTTTGACGTAGCCGAAGGCACGGACAAACTCGGGCTCGGCCGACATCGGGATGCCGGTAATGTCGAAATTTTCCTTGCCGCGCTGGGTTTGAACGCCGTAGTAGGCGTCGGCGGGAATAGCCCGTTCGCCAAGAAAATCCTTCTCGATTCGTGTGTCCATTTGTGCTCCTTTGGTTAACGAATGCGCCGATTCTAGGATTAATAAATAGATTTGCAACCCAAATTGGCGCGCGTTTTCAGTGTCAAAAAGGTCGCTATCCGTTAATTAAAATAGGGGTTATTTTTATTTTTGACTGGTGGCCGATAGACGTTCTGTGCTCTTGCGGATACGATGATCCCTGGCTGGATGCCATATAGCGGTGGTGCCAAGTGCCGTGTCTTTCAATGATTTCGGATCAACGTCAGCGCATTTCCCAGTCACATTGCCTTGCCACTGCCAGGCAATACCAGCCATGTCGTCACTGGCAGCAAGTCCGCTTGTCCATATCTCGTCAAACACGCCAGCACTGAGCCATTCAAGGTAGCGTTGGTGAACGGCACTGGCACTTCCGTAGGGCTTTTTGGGAAGGGCTTTCCACTGACATCCTGTGCGTAGCACGTAAAAGATGGCCTCAAGCACCAGGCGTGGTGATTTGGGTTTGCGTCCAGCACCTGGTTTGCGCAGGTAGTCGCTGTCTGCTTTGCGAAGTGGCAATGGCAGCAGGGGCTCGACTTGGTGCCAAAAATCATCCGATATTCCGGATGGGGAAGGCCGTGTTTTTAAGTTGATCATTGTATGGTTATGCAATCATTGCATGGATAAATGATTTTAATAATTTACGGATAGATATTAAATTTTATGTCAAATGAATCAGGTGTTGAAGATATAAAAATATTCGCTAAAACTGCTGTTTGACACCCGCGATGAGGCGGACGGTGAGGCGTTTTTTGTCTAAAATTTTGCAGCGACAGGCGGCCGCGAGCCAGGCCAGGCTTGCGAAGCCAAATCGAGCGGGAGCCGCTCATCGCCGCCAGGCCCATGAAGACAACCGGGAACACCAACGCCAGCAGGACTAAGCGCCAGCGGATGCGCCACCGCAGGCACCGCGCCAGCCAGCGACGCAGGCCAGCCGTGCCGCTGCAAAGCGTGTCTCGCCGCCATGCACAACCGGCTTGGTGGCACCGTGCACAGTTCTGATTGAACCAAAGCACGCGATGCGTTCCAGATGCAAGCGCTGCCAGGTGTCGCAGTCCGTCTGATCGTTGGGCATCTGGGCGGGCCCGCTTGGCCGCTGGCTGTGACGCGTCAGCGGCATTTGGGGCGCTCGCGGGCAATCGCTGTTGATCGGCGGCCATTGCCGCCGCCTTGGTATCGCTGCGGCACGACTTCTGAATAGTAGACCTTCCCTTGGTCATCTACCCAGCGATAGACCGTAGCACTTGCGGTGTTGAACGACGCTGATGCCAGCAGACAGCGTGCGCCGACAAGCGCAAAGTGACGCAACCGACTCATTGGAGTGGAAGCGAGAATCAGGCGTATTTTCATGGTCATGGTGCGAACTCGTAGGCCAGCGATGTCAGGCGGCCGATGAAGTACGGCTTGGGTCCTTCCGGTCGCATCCAGGCGGCCTCGCCATGGGTGGGTACCATCATTCCGTCGCGCCGCTCGTAATTGGAAACGCTGCATTCCCAGGGCAGCATGACCATGACCCCGTCCTTGCCTAGGCTGGCACCACGCGCATCAGCATGGATGGATGTGATCAACCCGGCCTCGTCGAACCTGAACAGCAAGGTCAGCGTGATGGGGCCGTCCACCAGCGTGGCGTTCGCCGAACGCTCGTCCACTGCCTCCCAACGCACGCCCTGGCTGGGCAGCAGCGCGGTGGGATACCAGGCCATCTCGGCGAAGTAGCGCATGAGTTCGCCACGTGCGGTTTCGTCGCCGCCCTGAACATTGGCCACCGTGAACAGGCCCAGCATCGCCGCGTGCAGTGTGCCCACACCGGCGATGTAGCTGTCGTGCACGTGTGCGACCAGGCCCGGCAGCACGGCCACACGGCCGTTCCACAGGAAGCCCGGTCGGTGGGTGACGGCCCGCTGCCAGGAGGTGAAGGGTTTCCACTGCTGGCCACCGGTGGCCGACATGTTGAACTTGCCCGCGAGCTCGAACGTTGCGGCAGCGATGAAGGGTTGGCCATCCGTCAGCACCGCGCGGAAGTAGCGCTGAACCGGTGCGGGCAACCCATCGATTTCTCTCGCGGCGTAGCGCCCCGCAGGCATTGGCACCCGGGCGGCCTCAAGCCGCGCCATCTGCGCCTTTGTAGCAGCCTGCCAGCGCGAGTTGCCAAAAGCGACCAAGCCTGCACCCCCGACCACCAAGAGGCCCGTACCCAAAGCCGTCCATCCCATCCAGTTCATGGCATTTCTCCGTTGTTTTGCATTTCGTGCCGTCAGACCCGCATCGCCTGCACCGATCCACTGCAGCGCGAAGCGCTCGTAGCAGCGGCCTGCCTCAACCCAATGTGCCGGGTCGTTGCGCTCGGAGACAAACACCGCAATGCCGGCGGAATTGCGAATCTGGCGCGTATAGCGTTCGTTCTCTGACTTCAGACTTCCTGATGCGCATAGGCACAGTTTGCTTTTTTCAGGAATAGGACTGGCACTTGTAGGAGCGGCGGCAGCCGCGAATTCGGGCTTGCCAGCCCTCCCACAAAGTACCGCGATTTCGGGCTTGCCAGCCCTCCCACAAAGTCACAACCAGGCTTTCACCTTTGCCAAATGGATTCCGTGCAGATCAGGAAGTCTGAAGGTAGTCCGTTATTTCGAGCGCAGCGCGGCAATTATGGCTGCTGGACTCCCTGGATTGCCGCGTCGCTGCCCGCCACGTCGCTACGCTCCTCGCGGCTAAAGGCTTTTGTCTCGCAATGACAAACGTTAGGGTGCGCAGTACGTGTTGGTCGGAGGCCCTGCTGTGCGGCTCAAGCGAGACGAACAGGTGGTGATCATCCGGATCTACCGCCGGGCAGCGGCGCGACAAGTCGGGTGTGATGGCGATCGATGCTTGCGCGATGTGGAAGTGCCAGCATTGCGTGTTGTGACTCGAAGGTGCCAAAGTAGCGTAACGCACCAAGTCTTGCATTTGGAAATCAGCGCTGCCTGCGCTTCGTGCCCCCGGTCTTCTCAGGGCACGAGCGGCGCTTTGTTCGGCATCGCCCGAAGTACAAGCTGTCAACGCGGGTGGTGCTGCAAGCCGGTAGGCCACATCGGCAGCCATGGAAGTCCACCCACAGTTTTTCTATGGATCATATTGACGGGCCTGAAAGGATTGTCAAAGGCATGGCATCATTCTGGATTGGTTTTTTGGGGTGACGTATGACGATCTTGATGTTTCTGGGTGGGTTGATTGGCTTGGTTGTGGGGGCCGAGTTGCTGGTGCGCGGGGCCTCCAAGCTGGCCCTGTCGTTTGGCATCTCGCCGCTGGTAGTGGGCCTGACCATTGTGGCCTTTGGCACCAGCGCCCCCGAGGTGGCAGTGTCCATCGGTGCAGTGCTGGACGGCAAGACTGACATTGCGGTTGGCAATGTGGTGGGCAGCAATATTTTTAACGTGCTGTTTATCCTGGGGCTGTCGGCCATCATCACGCCGCTGGTGGTGAACGTGCAGCTGATCCGCCAGGAAGTTCCCATCATGATAGGCGCGTCGTTGCTGCTGTTGGCGCTCGGCCTGGACGGCAAGCTGGGTTGGCTGGACGGTGCCCTTTTGTTCGGGTTGATGGTGGCCTACACCGTGTTTCTGATTGCCCAGTCGCGCGCCCAGACCAAAGCCGCCAAGGACGAGTACGCCGCCGAGTTCAAACCCGCGCCGCCTGGCGGGTGGGACGCCAAGCTGCCCGTTCAACTGCTGTTGATTGCTGCGGGCCTCGTGTTTTTGGTGCTCGGCTCTGACTGGTTGGTCACCGCTTCGGTCATTTTTGCCAAAGCCATGGGCGTGAGCGACCTGGTGATCGGTCTGACCATTGTGGCCGCTGGCACCTCGATGCCTGAGGTGGCCACTTCCATCACTGCAGCCATCAAGGGCGAGCGCGACATTGCCGTGGGCAATGTGGTGGGCAGCAACACTTTTAACATTCTGGGCTGCCTGGGCTTGGCGGGCATCGTGTCGGGTGACTTGGGGCTGGTCATGCCCGCCTCACTGCTCAACTTTGACATCTGGGTCATGTTGGCGGTGGCAGTGGCCTGTGTGCCGGTGTTTGTGACCGGGCGTGAAATCGCCCGCTGGGAAGGTGCCGTGTTCCTTTTTTACTACGTCGCGTATGTGGCCTACCTCATTCTGGCTACCCAGCAGCATGCGGCGTTGGGTTCATTCTCCATGGCCATGATGGGCTTTGTGATCCCGCTGACGGTGATCACCCTGGCGGTGGTGTTCATACGACGTCACAAAGCAGGGTCGGGCGCCGCATGACCCTCGCGTTTGATGTGGTCCCGCGCCTCGACCCGGCTGCGGCTCTGCTGTTCGTCATCAATTCCGCAGCGGGTGCCCTCGATATTGATGCCAAGCGTGCCGTGATTGAGGCGGCGCTGGCGGCGCGGGGGCGCACCGGCGAACTGCTCATTTGTCGGCCTGCTGAGTTGCTGCACGTGGCCACCGAGGCTGCAGCAACGGCGGTGGCGCGCGGCGCGGCGGTGGTGGCGGTCGGCGGTGATGGCAGCCTCAATACGGTGGCCCAGGCCGCGCACGCAGCGGGTTGCGCGATGGGCGTGATTCCCTACGGCACCTTCAACTACTTTGCCCGGACGCACGGCATACCGACTGACCCGGTGGCCGCCATGCAGCTGCTGCTGGATGCGCGCCCGATGCCGGTGCAGGTGGCGGCCATCAACGACCAGGTTTTTCTGGTCAACGCCAGCCTGGGCGTGTACCCCGAACTGTTGCAGGACCGCGAGGCCTACAAAGCCCGCTTCGGCCGCAGCCGCTGGGTGGCCCTTGTGGCGGCCTTTGCAACGCTGCTGCGCGCACAGCGCCGGCTGCGGTTGCACATTGAGATGGGTGCCACGGTTCGCGACGTGCAAACATTGACGCTCTTCGTGGGCAACAACCGGCTGCAGTTGCAGCAGTTCGGCGTGGAGCCGGACGACACCCTGGCCGGCACCCCTGGAGACGGCAGCATGGCCGCTCTGATGCTGCGGCCCATTGGCACGCTGTCGATGATCGGGCTGATGTTGCAGGGGGCGATGGGCAGGCTGGGTGAAGCCGCCGGCGTGGAAGGCTTCGAGTTCCAGCACATGGTTGTGAAGCCCAGGCTCGCACCTGGC